>CAVVNF010000020.1:0-18149 GCA_963749535.1 uncultured Thermoleophilia bacterium
TACGCAACAATGCTGCCGGAATGGACGAGGCACGTCTGCGTCACTTCTTCACGATGCATGGAGAGAACCTGGAGCGGAAGGCAGGACGTTCGGGCCGCGGGGAATGGGGAACCGGCAAGAGCGCGGCCTTTGGGATAGCGGGGATGATTCGTGTTGATACCGTTCGATGCGGCCTTCGCAATGTGGTCGAGCTATGGCGTACTGCCATCGAGGAGTCCACTGGCGAGGCGATTCCCGTCAAGTGGCTCGTACGGAACGAAGAAGTGGAAGCTGTGAATGGCACTACCATCACGATTGGCCAGATCTTCCTCGGGCGCGTGGAGAAGGGACCAATCATCGAGTATATAGAGCGCAATCTTCCGGCTTTCCGCACATCTAACCCCACGGTAGCAGTCGGATCGCATATCTGTGAATATCATTCACCGCCAGTTGCCAAGACTGTCGCCTTCGGCCCGAATGATAGACAAGCGGCTATTCTGGGCGAGGTCATGCTGACAATTCACGCAGCGACGAAACCCCTGTCCGACTGGGAGCAGGGAATCGCTGTGACCGCAGGCGCCGGAAATCTTGTCGCCATCGAACGAGGGGGCGTGGAACACAAAGAGTTCGGCAACTACCTCTTTGGGGAAGTCGATGTGCCCGCACTGGAGACCTATGAGACCCCGTTGGAGCCGTTCGATCCTTCCCGCTCCCTGACCCTTAATCCGAAGCACCCGGTTGTCGCTGCCCTGCTCGGTTTCGTGGGCTCGAAGCTCGAGCTGGTCCGATCGCAGTCGGTGGCCAGCGAACGGGAAGCTCGGAAACAGGAAGAGGCGAGGCGGTTGGCGAAGCAGGCGAATGACCTCGAGGACATACTGAATAACGATTTTGTCGGCCAGATGCAGCGACTCCGAGACGTTCGGGCGGCAACCAGTCGGGGCGCTGCAACTGCTGGAACGCAGGGTTCTGGTGGCAGCGGCGGTGAGGAGCCAGATCTTCTGGACAGAGGGACTGGATGTGCCACGGGACCTAGACTCGGACCATGGAGATGGGAAATGCGGGATGGGCCAGGATCGGCCAGCTCCGGTCATCCCGAAGATGGGGCATCCGAGCGATCAGGGTGAGAATGTGGTTTCCCCGGTTGGCTGGCGAGGGACCGCGTAAGCGGCCCCGAGGGGGGTTTCGCGTGGATTTCCGGAGCCTTGGCGAAGACGAGGACCGTTCCGTGTACGATTCCAACAACATGGCCATCATCATCAACAAGGATCACCCTGTAGTGGCAGCGGCTCTGAAGTGCGATGGGATCGAGAGGGTCTCTTTCTGAAGGCTTTCGTACGAAATTGCATTCTCCCCCGATCGCTCTCTCATACGAGATGGAAAATAGAGACCCTGCAATGCCGGTGGACGATGTTCTTTATGACATCAGAGCTACCCTCAGACGAATAACGCGAGCCGCAGCACCGCTCTACGCATGAAATTAAGGGGGGCCTCAGGCTGCAACCGTTAGCTGGTGTGTAGCCATGGATGGAAATAGGCGCCCGTGCTCGCGTAATTCCTTCACTCAATAATAAAGCAGGCCCGCGATATACTGGTTCTCTGGTCGCTTCAGCTACTGGACATAGGGAGAGACCATTGTGCGATAGCGATGGTCAGCAAATTAGGTGTGAGGAGGCGTATCTTGGCAGCGGAGTCACGTGACCAAAGGCTTCGCGCTCGCATCAGTGGCGAATGGACCAAAGAGAAGCTTGCCATTCTTGGCGCCTATGCACCGGCTTTCGTGAGGGCATGCAAAAGGGCAGAAGGCGGATGCTTTATCGACGCGTTCGCTGGGTCGGGTCTCAACGTCGACAGGGGTGGTCGAGAGTTCGAAGGCTCCGCACAGATTGCGGCGAAACTACCTTTTAGGGCGGTCTACCTAATCGATAACGATCCGGCAAATACCGCCTCTCTTCAGGCGTTGAACCTCGGCGGGAACGTGCGGATTCTCACCGCTGATGCAAACGAGTTGCTGCCGTCTCTGCTCAGTGAGATTCCTGACTGGCTTCCGACTCGGCGTGAGTTGATATCGAGGCTAACGTCAAGTCGTGGGATACCATCGAGCGACTAGCCAGGCACAGCAAGGACCGCGCCCGCAAGCCCGAGCTGTTGATTCTTCTGCCTACCGGCATGGATCTGGTTCGCCTGTTTCGGACCGATGGACCCGCCGACCATGGGCACGTCTTGACCAAGGGTTTGGATCCGAGGCAGCCTGGCGGCCGATGGAAGAAGCAAGAAAGGCAGGGCTTCTGCGCGGGCGTCGTCTTATGGAGGCCCTCGCCCAACGCTACACGGCTCAGCTCTCGGAGATTGGCTATCTCCGACCTTCTCTCCGGCGGCACGTACTTTCGCGGGAGAAAGCGGCCGACTTCTCTACACCCTTGTGTTCGCCACAGACCACCCGTTGGGCCGTAGCCTGATGCAGTCCTGCTTTGATAAAAAGGTATAGCGGCCAACAGAGCTTCTTCTGAGACTGAATTCTCTGTCCCACCTTTGGGATATAGTCAGGCCAGGCGAATAGAGGCGAAAGAGGACCATGGCCGCACGTTCACATATCGAGTGGACCGAGTCTACCTGGAACCCGGTGACGGGCTGTACAAAGACGAGCGCTGGTTGTCAGCATTGCTACGCCGAACGCATGGCGAAGCGGCTTCAGGCCATGGGAAATCCGAAGTACGAGCGCGGTTTCGAGGTCAATCTCCACCACGCCGCCCTGCCCCTACCTCTCGGCTGGCGAAAACCGCATAGCGTTTTTGTCAACTCCATGGGCGACCTTTTTCATGACCAGGTCCCGCTCTCCTTCATCCAGCAAGTCTTCGCAGTCATGAAGCAGGCCTATTGGCATCGTTTCCAGCTCCTCACTAAACGGGCGCGACGTCTGGCGGAGCTCGCCCCCTTGCTGGAGTGGACCCCCAATATCTGGATGGGAGTCACGGTTGAGTCGAATGACTACGTGGGACGGATTGATCTCTTGCGAGGAATCCAAGCACCGACCAAGTTCCTCTCCATGGAGCCACTCCTTGGGCCTGTTCCCGATCTCAGGCTGGAGGGGATCGACTGGGTGATAGTTGGAGGGGAGTCTGGGCCCGGCGCTCGACCGGTCGAGGTGGCCTGGGTCACCAAGATTCGTGATGAGTGTCTGGCCAATGGCGTCTCCTTCTTCTTCAAGCAATGGGGCGGGGCAAACAGAAAAAAAATGGGGCGAAGTCTGGAAGGGCGTCTCTGGAGTGAGGTTCCTGAGTACCGGGGAATCGCGCAGCCGACTCTTCCGTTCTAGGCCTTCGAAAGCCGCAGTTCTAGCTTGTGGGCCTCCCAGTCGCAACCCATCACAAACAACAGGTTGTGTCTCTTCTCATCTCCCAAACGCGGGAACGGGTGGCTAGCGCGAGCACTGGAAGCTGTTCATCCTGATTCATACAGGTTTGCCCAACGGTCTCTCGCCCTTGATTTAAATAGCAACGTCTATCTCGCTGCGCCGCGTCGGTGCGGTGGCTGAGCCCAGACTTAACCAATACTGGATCATCCGCTCTTGATGATACTGTCATCCATGCTCAAAGTGTGGCCCGAGGTCATCTTCTGGCACCAGTGACCTCAACGCCGGTATCGTGAGGTAGGTATGGCGCTGTTGCGAAGAATATGGCACCGCTTCTTCAAGAAGACCACGTGCGTTGCGGACGAGGTGTTCACGCCGAACGAACCCGCGACATATACCTACGTCGAACGCAAGGGCGTGGATGAACCCCTCGCAAGAGCGCTCGCCACAACTGGCAAGCAGATTGTCGTTTACGGACACTCCGGCTCTGGCAAGACGACGTTACTCAGACACCAGCTGGGCGCCAAGTACACCCGGATAGTGACCTCGGTGATGAGCCACATGACATTGTCGATTGTGTCATCGACGGGATCGACCAACTGGAGACCTTTAGAAGCTGAGAAGACAAACACCTCCTCGGTGTCCACGTCGGACAAGGTCGGCGCCGATTTGAAAGTCCTGCGGGCGCAGACATCCGAGACCACTGTCCACGGTGAGGATGTGACGATCCAACGCATCGTACTGCCACCCGCGACCGCAAGACGTTCGCTGAGTACATGGGTCAGCGGAACCTGCTGGGTGCTAGAGGACTTCCACAAGCTTCCGGAGATAGAGAGACGTGGCTTGTCACAAGTCATGAAGATCTTCATGGACTTCGCGGCGGAATATCGAAGCTTAAAGACGATCGCTATTGGTGCAGTTGGCACTGCGCGCGAAGTCGTTGCGCTGGAGCCTGAGATGAAGAACCGGGTGGCGGAGATAGAGGTTCCATTGATGAATGGGACCGAACTCCGATCGATTATTGAAAAGGGGCAAAGCCTGCTCAATCTGCGGTTTGAGGAACGAGTCACCGATCGCCTCGTTGAATACTCAAATGGCTTGGCAGCCGTGTGTCATCAACTCGCTCTCAACTGTTGCAACGCTGTTGGAGTTCTAGAAACCTCCAAAGAGCAAGTCGAAATCGGCGAGGAAGAGTTGGACAAAGCGCTTCGCTTGTATGTGGAGGAGGAGTCAGACACCACAAAAGCGCTATTCGATATGGCGATGAAGCCGGTCCGGATGGTAAGTACGATAACAGAAGGGTCATTCTCACAGCTCTCGCGACCTTCTCCTTCACATTGGGGGTGACCTATGGAGAGCTCCTAGGGAGGATTCACGAGAAATACCCAGAGTATCCTGCTGGCAACCTATCTCCTACCTGCGAGAGCTGCAGGGTGAGGAAAGAGGGGCACTCGTATCATTCAATGAGAGAAGCGGCAGATATGCCTATTCAAGCCCCTTCTATCACGTTTACGCCCAGGCTGCCCTTGGAACTCCAGACGGGAACCAGGCCCCGCGGGACCAGAAAGATGCGATCGTAGATGATTTGGCCAAGCGGATTCGCGCAGTCCTTTCCTCCACCAACCTGGACGGAGGGGACTCCGTCGAATTCCGCTTCAAGCTACAGGGCGGCCATCACGAGCCGCCGGCCGAGGGTGCCGAGGACGAAACGCACGGGTAGCCGCTCGTTCTCTTTTCGGGCCAATTGCAGGGGCGGGACCTCGCCAGCGCACACCATATCCCGTTAGTGATCGTTCCGCATTTGATTTCAGGAGGCACAAGGCAGTTGCTCTCCGAGGCCAACGAAGGTGCGCCAAGACGGGGAGTAAGCGCTTCTTGGTGAGGGAGCCGCGACCACCCTCCCGCAAAACACCCGCACTTGTGCAGACCGACTCCTCAGGTCATTCTACGCATCGTTCTCATATGGAGGAGAAAGAGGTTCACTACGATGCGACATCGCGGCGACGTTTCCGTTAAGGCTATTGAGTCGTATGTGTAGTGCTGGTTCGGACTTCCTGACGGGCTCGTGGACCATCCGCGGCTAGCGCATTTCCTCACAGTTGCCTTGACAACACGTCGCAATAGCAGGCGTGGGTGCAGGACCTACCCAGCCCTATGAAGAATCTGTGAGCCATCCACGTGATGGGAGGAATGAATGTGTAGCCCAAGGATCTCCACCAG
The DNA here is from genome assembly GCA_963749535.1 of uncultured Thermoleophilia bacterium. Classification (GTDB taxonomy): domain Bacteria; phylum Actinomycetota; class Thermoleophilia; order RBG-16-64-13; family RBG-16-64-13; genus Chersky-299. The sequence goes on from CAVVNF010000020.1 coordinate 5,549, forward strand.
ATGCAGCGCGAAAGTCTCCCCGTCTTCCCGCCGTTCCGGTAACAGGGGACGCTTGATTTCTCTTCTCGCGGGACTCGTGCTAGCCGGTTCCGTCGGTCTCGTTTGGGCCGCTCCCGCTCTCGCCACCACCGTCACCGCACCCACTGCGCTTGTTCGCTACCAGCAAAGCGATGCCCGGCTCTCCTACTCCGGCACCTGGACGACGGTTTCCACGGTTAACGCCTCCGGGGGAGCTTCGCCTATGCCAACTTCTCGGGCGCTTCGGTAACTATCCACTTCTTCGGTACCCACCTCTCCTGGATCGCCAAGAAGAGTCCCCTCTACGGCAAAGCAGAGGTGGCGCTAGATGGGACCAACCGTGGCAGCGTCGACCTGTACAGCGCCACCACTACGTGGCAGCAGAAGGTGTGGGGAACCGGCCCACTCACCTCCGGCCCTCACACCGTCACCATCAGCTGGACGGGACTCAAACGCGCCGCCGCCGCTGGCACCAATATCAACGCGGATGCCTTCGACATCAATGGGGTCCTCGCGGGCCGCTACGAGCAGAACAACGCCAAACTCATCTACTCGGGTACCTGGCAGACCGCCTCCAGCGCCTCGGCCTCCGGCGGCAGCTTCTCTCATAACCAACAGCTCAGGAGCCTCGGTGACCATTCACTTCAGTGGGATCGAGCTGGCCTGATCGCGAAAGAGAGCCCAGTGTACGCTAAGGCCAAGGTGACGCTTGACGGAGGGAGCCCGGTCACCGTCGATCTCTACAGCGCCACGGTTCTTTGGCAGCAAAAACTCTGGAGCTCCGGTCTCCTTGTCAATGGGGCGCATACGGTGAAGATCCAGTGGACCGGGACCAAGCGTTCGGTCGCCACCGGCACCAACATCAACCTCGACGCCGTGGACGTGACCGGGACGCTATCTTAGGGGCGCGGCGCCCATAAGTAGACGTTGACCCTGCGGCCGATGGGAAGCTCGGGATAAAGGGCATCCATCTTGGTCGGAGTCACCCATATGCAACCATGGCTGGCCGGGTAGGCGGGCACCGAGTTTTCCCGTGGTTGGCCATGCCGCGAACCACGTAGGGGAGCCATCCCAGGGAGCTTTGGTGCCGGGCTTGGACTCGGCTTGAGCCAGGAAGAGACTGCCTCTGCTCTCTTCCGGCTGGGCTTAGCGCTTTCCCTACCCTAAAGCCTCCCCGTTTCCCTCCGATGAGCTTTCTGGCGGTTACGCTTCGCCCGGATGGACGGGCAGCCGGGAAGGTTGCGGGAATGCTAGGACACAAGAAGAAGACTGCGGCGGGGCGGATTTTGGCGAGTCGCACTTGCCGCGGGTCCTCTTCTGGCAATAATGCTAACTCTCTTTTGGTCGGCTCCGGCCCAAGCCCAGAATCTTCAAAAGGATACTTCAAACGGGCAATGGACCGGGCTCTACGGGGCTAACGCCGCCCAGATTCTGACGGCGACCAGCCGGTCCGAGGCGAGCTCGCTGGTGGCGGTGGGCCTTGTGAAAAGAGAGATTGCGGCCCATGGCAAGATTACGGGAAGAATCTCCACTTACTCCTCCCTGCGGGCCTGGTATAAGGCGGAGGGCAGCTCCATGCTTCGCTATTTTGCCGACCGGGAGATCTGTACCCGCCGCTCGACGCTCCGGCGATGGCCTATCTCGTCTATCACGGGGTGATCCAAGGGGATCCCCAAAATGGCGATCTTTTCCTCCACCCAGCCGCGCGCCTCACCCGGGCGCAAGCGGCGGCCCTCATCGCCCGGGCCCAGGCTGTGGAGCTTCGTCCCGCCGCCCGGGAAGCTCCGACGGTCACGGCCCTGGGACCCATCGAGGGGCCAAGGGGTGGAGGCGGTGCGGTCGTCATCGTCGGCTCCGGCTTTCGAGGGAGCTACTTCCGTTACTTTCGGCCGAAGAGTTATTCACCGCGCCGGTTTTAGGGTGGATAGTGATACCCAGATCACCGTGAAGGCGGTCCCCGCCGGGAGCGGGACGGTCGATGTGAGTGTCACCACCCCTCTGGGACGAAGCTCGGCCGGCCCCGAGGATACCTATCGCTATCTTGTCTCTCTCACTGCCGGCGATCGCACAGTTCGGGTAGCTCTGCGCTATCTTGGTGTGCCCTACGTCTGGGGAGGAGCCGACGCCGACGGTTTTGACTGCTCCGGTCTGGTGATGGACGTGTTTAGCCAGCTCGGAGTGAAGCTGCCTCACAATGCCGCCCTTCAATATGACCACGGGGTAGACGTTTCACGAGAGCAGCTTCGGCCCGGGGATCTCGTCTTCTTCTACCAACCCATCCACCACGTGGCCATCTATCTGGGCGAGGGAAACATGGTCACCGCTCCCTGCCCGGGCGAGTTCGTGTGCATCGAGCCGGTGCTGTGGAGCGAATTTGCCGGGGCAAGGCGAATCTCCGGCTAACCCATTTGGGGCGGAGATCGCTGCCTCAGCCGGTTGGGCAATGACCTCTTCCTTAGCCGATAAACGGCAGCCAACCATGTCGCAACTGCGGTTGTCCCATCACCAGCCGTTCTTGGTGATGGTCCCATGGTCTCGGGTCCGGCGCGTGAACTGCGGACCCGCCGTCCTCTGTCCCCGAGGCCCTTGCGCCCGGCCTCGCCATATGCTTTGGTTTGTCGGGCGAGCGCATATCCGTACCATCCGTTATCAAGTAGAGAGGGCGGGTGGGCATGGATGCGCTTGAATAGGGCTGTCCAAGGACCCCGGCTCATTTTGATCCTCTCCGCAGGTGATCTAACTAGGGGTTGCATGTGAGTGCGACACAGGCATTCGAGATCGTCGCTATCGTAGCCATAGCGGTCGCGGCTGCGACAGGCGTGGGGCTGGGACTGGTATTCGGCCGCCTTCGTGGCTCCCGGCGCGAGCAGCAGTTCACCGTGGGTTCTCGGACTTTGAATATTGTCGAGCATGTCGTCTCTGTGGATGCGAAGTTTAACGAGGTTCGCGCAGCAGTGGAGGACCTGAGCGTTGACTCCGGTGAGCACGAAGTCCGCGTCGACAGCTGCCTATCCCGGGTGGGGATCGTCCGCTTTGACCCCTACCGGGATCTGAGAGACCGGCAGAGCACGGCTATGGCGTTCCTAAATGCGCTTGGAGACGGCACCATCCTCACCACCGTCGTCAGCCGGGATTTCGCGCGCATGCACGTGAAGCTCATTAGAGAGGGTAAGGCCGACGTCCAGTTGGCGCCGGAAGAGGTCGAGGCTCTCAGTCAAGCCAGGGCTCGGGGCAAGGCTCCCTTCACCATCCGCCCGCGTGTGGAGACCGAGGAAACTGGCGTCTCCTCGTCATAGACGATCTGGCCGCGCGGAGCCCCGAGTCTCCTCGGCCGGATAGCTCTCCTTGGTTGTCGTGATCGTACTGGCGATAGCCCTGGCCAACAGGTGTACTCGGAGCGGAGGGACAACCAACTCAAAGCCCTGGACTGAGACTTGAGGCAGCACCGGCGTCCACTGTGACTTAGACCACCGCTGCTGATGAGACCCCGTGCTGCTCGAGGCGGATCGTGAGCATCATGATGTGCGTATAGCGATCGCCGACGTTAAGACCGACGGTCATCTTGGCTTCCCGGCTCTCCGTGCTAACGTCGTTCATAACCAGCCTCCTATTCGATTTGGGCTCTTGGGCCCGTGTATAGGATTGGAGACCTTACGGTACTTGCGGGAGGCTGGCCCCTCTCATGCCGTCTGCGATAGCGATCCGTAAAACCCCCTTGGCTCACGTTTGCTGGACCGACTTGTTGGCGCAAGAGAGGCGAGCATGAATGACGGAGGTGGCAGCGGACTCTGGCTCCCCATCCGAAACCGGGTCAGGTTGCCGAGCTGTTCAGTTCCTGCCTCCTGCTTTCGGAACTTTCGGGAGACGAGAGCGGCGCCGATCAGACGGGATCCCCATGAGGACCTGGGCGACGGCCAGGGTGACGATCTCGGCGTCGGTCTTACGCCGACGGGCGTTCGGTCTCCTCTCTGGCAAAAGATCATCGGCTGTGCAATAAACGACGGTGCAGAGGGTGTCCAGGTCGGCTTGTATCGTGGCCTCCGGGCAGACGGTGTTCTAGACACCGTCGGCTTGGCCCCTCTGCCTCGAATCGCTTCTTCACCGCCATGTTCGTGGCATCAATCATCTAGTCTCATCTCATGTTTCGCAGCTGCCGTGGCCTTGTCCGCTGAGTCGCTCCTTGGAGGCCTGGCAACCATGGCCCGCCCTATGTCGAGCGATTGGTCTTAATGTTCTATTCACGTCTTAAGCATAATGTCCCACGATGCGCATATTGCTGGTCGAAGATGAACGAAAGATTTCCGCCTACGTCCGCCGTGGATTGGAGGAAGCCGGTCACGCGGTAGACGCCGCGTTCACCGGGTCGGAAGCCCTGCGTTGGCCGGTACCGCCGATTACGACTCCATCGTGCTCGACATCATGCTGCCGGAGATGGACGGAGTCGACGGTCTGCCGGGAATTACGCAAGCGCGGCGTTTGTTCCGCAGTGCTCATGCTAACCGCCCGAGATTCCATTGACGATCGGGTGGCCGGCCTTGACGCGGGTGCCGACGACTATCTCGTGAAGCCATTCGCCATGAAGGAATTGCTGGCCCGGCTGAGGGCCTGGCGCGGCGGGCGTCCGAGGCTCCCGCGGAGCCCGGTGATGACCATCGCCGATCTGGTCCTCGATCCGGCCACACACCAGGTACCCGCGCCGGCAAGAAAATAGTGCTCTCGGCCAAGGAGTTCGCGATTCTCGAGCATCTGATGCGGAACGTCGAGCTAGTCCTGACTCGCACCATGATCACCGAGCATGTCTGGGACTATGACGTGTTTCACCAATCCAATGCGGTCGACGTCTACATACGCAATCTCCGGCGAAAAATGGATGATCATTTTGAACCGAAACTGATCCAGACCATCAGGGGTGTCGGGTACCGACTCTCGGTGGAATCCGAGGGTTAGAGCGGCCTCGTGCAACGCTAGCAAAAGAGCAGCCGGCACCTCGAAGGTCGATGGCCGTTGCGGCCAATGCTGGCAGTCTTGGGCTCGCGGTCGTTGCGGGTGCGCTTCGGGCTTGGAGTGGTCGTGCTCATGGCGGTCGCCCTGGCCCTTTTTGGCACGTTCGTCTACTGGAACGTCGACCGGGGTCTTAGAAGCGGCGTTGACGACTCCCTACGGGTAAGTGCGTCGCAGGCTGCCGCCACCGTGGACGTGGACAGCGGGAAGCTGGTGCTGGGAGACGCCCTATCTGCTGACAACACGGCCCTCGATTCCCTACGGGCTCGAGGTCACACCTCCGGCTACTTAGACCCAAGCGGCAAGATATCTAGGTGGATTCGGCGCGCTCTGGAACTCGAATGTCAACGCCCAGACCCTGGCCGTGGCGCGAAGCGGGCGCCGGCCTTCTTCAACCTCAGCGACGCGGCTTTGGGCCAGGACTATCGCCTGTATACGTTGCCCGTGGTCGCGGGCCCGAAGGTGGTGGGGTACGTTCAGGTGTTTCAAAGCCTCGGCTCTGTGGAAGACACATCTCGCCGATCTCCTAGTTGCCCTGCTCGTTGGCGGCGCGCTTATTACAATGGCCGGCGGCTTGGCGGGTTACTTCCTCGCCGGTCGCGCGCTCGCCCCTATCGATGCGATTACGAAGACCGCGCGGCGCATCTCTGCCCAGATCTCTCGGCACGTCTGAACATACCTCCCACCGAGGACGAGGTGGGGCGGCTGGCGTCGACCTTCGACGACATGCTCGAACGTCTCGATAGCTCGTTCAAGCGCGAGCGCCAGTTCACCGCCGACGCGTCGCACGAGCTACGCACGCCGTTGGCGGCAATGGAGGCCATCCTCTCGGTTATTAGATCCGAACCTCGCGAGCCAGCGGAGTATGAGCAGGCTTTGGACGACCTCGCAGAGGAGACCGCTAGACTTCGCGCGCTCGCGGAGGACCTGCTGCGGTTGGCCCGTGGCGCGCAACCGGTGTTCGCGGAGCTGGACCCAGTCGACATCTCGGTGCTCGCACAGGATGTGGGGGACGCTCTCAAGCCGCTGGCCGAGGCGAAGGACTTGTACCTCCGATGCGATATCGAACCCGACCTGACCATAATGGGAGACAGCGACAGCCTGATTCGCGTGTTTCTCAATCTCGTGGACAATGCGATCAAGTTCACGGAACACGGGGGGGTGACAATCAAGACCTTCTTGGACGTGGGCGCCGCGGTGGTGGAAGTCACGGACACCGGCGTGGGAATCCCCGCGGAGCGCCTGTCCAGCATCTTTGAGCGCTTCTACCGGGCGGATTCTTCTCGCACCACCGCCGGTACCGGGCTCGGGCTTGCGCTTGCCCTTCAGATCGTGCAGAACCACGGGGGCACTCTCACCGCTCAGAGTTCCGAAGGAGTCGGCTCCACGTTCACAGTACGCTTCGGTAAGAAGAGCCCTGGTAAATGAATTAGAGCCTCAGCCTCTCTTCGCCCGAGCTTTATACGAGAGTGCGAGCCCCCAGTGTACAGTCGAGACCCGGTTGATTTCGTGAGGTTTTGTCGTTCGCCGGCCGACGCAGGCCTATCGCTCAACCTGTTTTGCCCTTTCCTAGATCGCGCTACGTGGAGAGGAAGATTTTTGCCCTGGCTGGTGCTTACGCCTCCAGTCGGCAACCGAACTATCGAACCTGCCTACCCGGCATATCAGCGGTTTGGCCAAAGGCCACCTGATGAGTTACACACCGACGCCCAGGAAGTGCTCCTGCAGCACCTCACACCTAACTCTGGTTACGACTTTCATTCCGAGCCACCGCAGCGGTGCACACGACGCAAGATCCTCAGGCTTCCGGGACCTGTGATCTAGGCGCGGCAACGTCCCAAAACGTTTCCACCCATGAAATGAGAGAGCTGGGGCTGACGGCAGATAAGTTGTTCGGTCTTCATCTTCTTCTCATCCGCACCTTGTAGCGTCGCCACGTGAAGTATGGTGCTCGCCCAGCCGACATGGACCCGGGCGCGCCAGCGGATCATGCGGCTCGCGCACTAGAACTCTCGCCGGGCTGCCGCGACTGGCAAGGGTTATGAACTGGTACGGGGCTAGCCGTCGGCGCAGGCTCGATAGCCAGAGCCACAAAGAGGATTCAACAGGCATGTGGCGTGGCACGCAAGTTAGTCGATCGCAATTCTTTGGAGTTCCGTTTGGGTCTTGTTAGGCGCATATGAGTGGAACCGCCGCGATCCCTCCTTCCCAAGAAGATGAGCGACTAGGTCAGTCTGGACTCGCCATTGGTTGGGAGAGAGGGGAGAGCGTGGAGCAGGAAGGTGCCAACCGTCACTGGACCGGACTGGACCCGATCGTTCGACCATCGGCAGACGCTAAAGTCGCGGTTCCCTCGCCGAAATCTCTTTTCATCACCAACGACTTTCCACCACGTGTCGGTGGGGCCCAGTCGTATTACTGGGGCCTCATCCAGACGCTGAACCCTCCGGATGTTGTCGTGGTTGCCCCGAATCAGCCGGGCAGTATGGAGTTCGACCGCGGTCATTCTTATCAGGTTATCCGCTACCCGCGAGAGCAGCTCGGGCCCACGAGGAGTTTGCTTCGCCTAGCCCTCCGACTCGCCGATGAGTTCAAACCGGATATTGTGCAGTTCGGCCACGCGTTACCGACTGGATTACTGGGACCCGCCATCATGAAGCGAACCGGGGTGCCATATCCTCGTCTTCCTTGGAGGGGCTGAGATCACGCTGCCGGGCGCGATCCCAGTCTCCAAGAGGGCCCTGAGATACGTGTTGGGCAACGCCGCCGCGCTTGCTGCTGTAAGCGATTACACCGCTTCCGCAGCGTCCCGGCACGTGAGAGGCCGGGTGCCTGTCTACACCGTGCGTCCGGTTATCAACAGCGCCTTCAACGTCGCCTCGTCTCTGGCCAAGACTGAGGCCAAGAATCGCCTGGGCATCGACGGGGAGCTGGTCCTCTGCGTTGGTCGCCTGGTGCCGCGCAAGGGCCAAGACCGGCTGATCGAAGCCCTCGCTCTTTTAGGGGGCGCCCATCCGCAGCTTCATCTGGCCATTATCGGCAGTGGGCGCATCGCCCCCCGTCTCGACGCCATGGCCAGGCGGCTGCAGGTCGCTCAGCGCGTTCACCTGACCGGGGTTCTGAGTATTGAGGAGCTGCGTGTCTGGGTGGCAGCCGCGGATGTGTTTGCCTCGCCGTGCCGCAGTCGCTGGGCCGGTCTCGAGGTTGAAGGGTTCGGTCTCGTGTTCGCAGAGGCGTCTCTGGCCGGGTTACCCGTTCTTGCTGGACGCTCGGGTGGCGCGCCGGAAAGCGTCAAGAACGGCGAAACGGGAATTGTGGCGCTTGGATACTTCAAAGAAGAGGTAGCGGAGGCTCTAGCTCGTCTACTTTCTCTAAGCCCCGAAGCCCGAGTCGCAATGGGCGAGCGGGCCCGGCAGTTTATGCTGGCCAGGCACAACGCTCAGGTTGCTGGTGAACGGTACCGAGCGGTCTTGGCCCAGGCGGCAAGGAGATGAGGGGAGAGAAGCGCCGGCCGATGGTGAGGGAGCAAGACCCGGATTCATCAAGCGAAGAAAGTGCCGTCTCGCGCGACTTGGCTCCGCCAGTCGGTGCGCCCAGCTAATACGTGAGCGACATGGCCGCAGCGCCGAAACTAATCGAAGGACTCCAAGAGGCACACCGCTACCGCTTCTTGCACCTAGTGGAGCACTTGCGCTACGAATCATCGAGGTGGGATACCACGGGGCGCTCGGGTCACGAGGTGGCACTCGATACCTCAAGGAGGTGGTGAGCAAATGGAACCTGACCTTGCTTTCACCTCGGTTTCATCAAAGGAGCCTAACCTATGGCACTCGTGGGGGAGGACGGCTCCCCTTACAAGCCACCGCGGGAGGCTCTCATAAGTAACGGCAACTCAGGCAGGCGTCTGGCCGAGCTGCATGTTGGCAGCGTCGTATTTCTCGACCAGTAGCTCAGCCTGGGTGTTCAGTTGATTGAGGCGGGCTTGCAGGGCGGCGGCTTGGCTCTTGGCCTGGGTGATCGCCTTTGGCTCGACCCACGCCACCTGGGTGCAGGTCACAGTGAGGATCAGGAGCACGAATAGCGCGAGCGCGAAACGGAAACCGATTGACGATGCCTGCTGACAATGGTGGCGAACTCTTGCCGCACAGACATATCGATGCCTGTTGGTAAACAAAGGACGCTTAATGTGAAACGCTTACCCGTGGCGCTGCTTCTCAGCTCCTTCCTTGTCCTGAGTATGGCCTCGGTCGCACGGGCCACTGGAGTTCAAACAAGCACGAGTGGCTTAGCGCCTTCGGGCACCACTTGGACCCAACAGACCTCCAACAAAGCCGCCAACGCCGAGGCGGCTGACGAGTCCATAGGAACTCCCATATTGACCGTTAGCTCGGCGAGCTATGACAGCATCACGGCGAGCTGGTCGGCCGTGTCAGGTGCCAGCGGCTATGAGGTGTGGCGTTCAACGTCCGCGACCGGGACTTTCGCGCTGATCAAGACTACGACGGGCACCAGCTACACAGACACGGGGCTGACGGTCGGCCAGACCTACTACTACGAGGTGAGGGCCGATTCTCTGGTGGGCACGACCAAGGTCTACGGGGCGTTTTCGAAGGCCGTCTCGACCGTTTCGGCCACGTCGCTACTCCCGACCACGGCCGAAGTGGATTCGGCGACTCGGTGGGTTACGCAACGCAAAGGGGTAATCGCCTTCGCGGTGGCCACAAGCGACGGCCAGGTCCGGGGCTACAACCTGAACGAGCGCTTTGTCACGGCAAGTGTTGTCAAGGCGATGTTGTTGGTGGCGTATCTGCGTTCGCACCCGACGCTCAGCAGTTGGGCGATTTCGACGCTGACCTCGATGATCCACATTTCTGACAACTCCGCTGCCACGGCCATCTACAACGTGGTGGGCGATAGCGGGCTTCGATCTCTGGCAAAGGCTGCCGGTATGCAGAATTTCAGCGTTTCGGAGTCGTGGGGTTATGCCCAACTCACTGCCGCGGACCAAGCGCGGTTCTTCCTACATATGGACTCCTACATCCCTGTGCAGCATCGCGCGTTTGCCCGCTATCTGCTATCGCATATCGCGAACTATGAGAGTTGGGGAATCCCTGCAGTTGCTCGGCCGGCGGGCTGGACTGTCTTTTTCAAGGGCGGATGGAGAGGAACCGTTCGAGGCCAGCTCGTGCATCAGATTGCTCGCCTGGAGCGTGCGGGCCATCAGCCCATTTCGATTGCGGTGATGACCGACGGCGATCCCAACATGACCTACGGCATCGCGACGATAAGTGGGGTGACTGAGCGTCTTCTGGGCCTGGCTAAGTGAATGTGCGCTCGGTCAATTGAGAGGGAAGGGGGTCGACCTTTGGCGCCGTATTGGCAAGAAGACGGGAACGAGTAAATTCGAGTGTCTTCTTCATCTGCGTTTCATGCCACGGGGCTAGTCTGCAGGATGCACGAGACGAGATCTCCCCCCTGTTAAGTCAATCTGGAGGCTCTCATAAGCAACGGTAACGCAGTCAGAATCGGTTTCCGGTTCGCGCTTGCCCTGCTAGCGCTCTTGATTTTAACCGTGGCCTGCGTCCAGGTCGCCTGGGCGGAGCCAAAGGCCATCACCCAGGCCAAGAGCCAAGCCGCCGCCCTGCAAGCCCGCCTCGATCAACTGAACACCCAGGCTGAGCTACTGGTCGAGAAATACGACAAGGCCAACATGGAGCTCGGCCAGACCACGGCGGCCGCCGCGAAGAACGCCGCGGCCCTCAAGCAGGCCCAACAAGCGCAGGCTAAGGCGGAGGGCACCCTCAGTACTCGTTTGGTCGAGATCTACGAGCAAGGAAGCACCGGTGCACTTGATGTTCTTCTGAGCGCCAACTCGTGGTCCGATCTCTTGAACCGCCTGACGCTTCTCCAGCGCATCAGTGCACAAGACGATGCTCTAGTGGCCCGCGTCACCACCTATCACCGGCAGGTCGCCGACCAGCAGGCCAAGCTGGCTCAGGAGGTCAAGCAAGAGCAGGTAGCGGCCGCCCAGGTCCAGAGCGATAAGAAGGCGGTGCAGGCCAAGCTGGCCGCGAACCAGAAGGCGCTTAAGGGGGACCAGCAGCAGATAGCGCAGATGGAGAAGGCTTGGCAGGCCCAGCAGGCCAAATTGGCGGCCGAGGCTCGGGCGGCGGCCGCGCAGGCGGCGCTCAAGGCTCAGCAGGCCCGGGCAGCGGCCCAGCGGGCAGCGTTGGCACGGGAAGCGGCCGCTTCCGGAGGTAAGCAGATCCCCATCACCATTCCCACTTCCGGCAGCGGCGCGAAGGTAGTGCAAATAGCCTTGAAGTACATGGGGGTTCCCTACGTATGGGGTGGAGCTAGTCCCAGTGGCTTTGATTGCTCGGGACTCGTCATGTACGTGTATGGGCAGTTAGGCGTCAGTCTGCCGCATTTTGCCGCCTCTCAGTACAACTACGGCACCCACATCTCCCGGGATCAACTCCAGCCCGGCGATCTCGTCTTCTACGGCAACCCGATACACCACGTGGGGATCTACGTGGGCAACGGGGATATGATCGATGCCCCCTACACGGGGGTGTCCGTGCGTATTGATCCCTTGCAGAGCGACTACGTGGGGGCCACGAGGATCTTCTAGTACGTGGGGCTGCGGCTCTGGGTCTGGGCCGGACTCCGGCTAACGCGGTTCCCGCGTCTGCCTCCCGCTAGCTCATCGTCGGCGGCCCGACCCGGGCCTGCAGCGGGTAGCGTCGGATGGCCGATAGGTCGGTGCGCCCACTCAAGTTCGAAATCTTCACTACGTCACCGGTATGAGGCGCCTCGATAAACTCGTCCCCTCCGATGTAGAGGCCGACATGATGGATTGGGTTGCCAAAAAACACGAGATCTCCCGGCTTGATGTCGGCGGGGGCAATAGGGAAGCCCAGGGCCGCTTGATCGGCGGCGCTGTGGGGGAGCGATACCCCATGCTGGGCAAAGACGTATTGGGTGAACCCCGAGCAGTCGAAGCCGCCAGACGGGCTGTCGCCGGCCCAAACATAGGGGATGCCCAAGTAGGTGGCGGCGGTCTGGACTACCTGAGTGAGTATCCCATCGCTGGTCTGGGGCAGCGGGCCGGTGTAGGAAGCCCAATTGCCCAAGCTTGCCAGCAGCTGCTGCTGGAGTCTTCTCTGCTCTTCGAGTTGGCGCTCCTTTTCCTGTTCGATGACCGCGGCGATCTGTTTGTCGAGGCCAGCCAGTGTGCTCTGGCGCTCAGATAGCTTTGCCTGGCTCAAACTGAGTTCCTCATCCATCTGCTGGCGGATCGGGACCTCGGTCTGTTTCTGTGCGTCGATCTCTTTAAGGATGGAGGTTATCTGCTCGGCGCCGCTACTCAGGTCGGCCATGAGCCTATCGTCTTGGTCGGCCAGGGCGACTGTCACACGGATACGGCTTACGAAGTCGTTGAGGCTACTAGGCAAGAGAAGCGTCTCCAGGAACTGATCGGGGCCGCCGGCCTCGTAGATGGCCACCAGCCGCTCATCCAGCAGGTGAACATGGTAGTCGTGATCGGCCTGGGCAATCTCGAGTTGACGCCGAAGGGAGG
>CAVVNF010000021.1:0-89431 GCA_963749535.1 uncultured Thermoleophilia bacterium
GATGACGACATGCTCGCGTCAACAGGCAGCCCCAGGGCATTCACCAGGATCTTGGCGAGCTGAGCGCGAAGTAGCGGGCCGGTGGGGTGGATAGTCCGGAAAAGTCCCGGTCTCGATAGCCACTGACGTAGCCTTTGCCCGCGAAGTCGAGGATAGCTTCGCGGTACGGGTCGCTCTGTTCGAGGTCCAGATAATAGTCGTAGGGCTGAGGATTGTCAGCCTGCGCCAGCCACAGCGTCGACGTCGCCGAATCGATCGTCTGGAAGAACAGCAGGCGACCGCGGTCCACATCGGGCGCCCAAGGCCGACCGACTCGGCCAATTGCGTTACCTTGCCCGTAGTGTCGTCGTAAACCAAGATCTTCCCGAGGTACCCCTGGCCAGCCGGCAACTCCTTGCTGTCCTGCCACGCGACCATACCGTCCCCGACGCTGTAACTGAGCGGCTGGGCATGGAATTCCGCCAGCGACCGGGACGAGCCGGTGGACAGGTTCCGCACCGTCAGGTCGAAGTCTTCGCCGTCACTGGAGTTCAGGCTGGCAAGAAGGTTTCCAGACAGCGTAGCCTCCAGGTCCTCGAATTGACCGGTGGCAGTGGCGAGGAGCTGCGTAGTTCCCGTGGAGAGATCCCGGAGAAACAACGAGGATTTGGCCACCTGGGGGGTCACCCATTCGCGCGTCACCCAGATGACCTTACCGTGGTCCACCCGCAAGCCAAGCGAGGAGTTCACGGTATGCCGCTCGCGAGCTGCTCGATCTCGCCCGTTTTGAGGTCGTAGTGAAGGATGCGATAGGTTTGTCCATCCCACACCTGCCAAACCACATCGTCCCCGCTGATCCACGGGCTCTCATTGGAATCGACTGGGTCCGGGGTGAGGTTCTGCAGCCTGCCGGTAGCGACGTTGTAAAGCATCACCTCGGCCTGATGCTGGAAGCCGAACTGGGACCAGACCACTCGGCCATCATCTATTTGAGGGGGTGTGCCGGGATAGAGACTTACGCCGGCCGGGATGGGAATCTTGGTCGTGGCGCCGCTGCCCAGGTCGCGGACATACAGATCGTATAACTGGTCATTGGGATTGGTCCCGGGCCTGATCTCGCTGTAGACCACGATGCCATCGTCCAGGCTCCACACCACGCCATCGAACGCATCTCGGAGTACGGTGGCGACAGGGTTGGCCTGGTTTGAGCCCTGCAACTGGTAGACGTCGTAGTGGGACTGCAGACCGGCTGCATCGAACAAGTCGGTCGAAGCCACGAGGACCCCTTCTTTCAGAAGGAAGCTCTGGGCCCAGGCGGGCGGGGTCACTTGGCTGATATGCCACCCGGCGGGCGGAGCTGGAACGTAGTCCGCAGCCCTGGCGGCGGGCCCAGGCGCGGCCAGCACCGCTACGGCGACGGCAACTGCAAGACCAGAGAAGAACCCCATGCGAAGTTTCACGTGCTGCGTCGCCTTACTTCTGCCACGAAGCGAGATTCCACGGGACCTGCGCCCTCTCCCCATGGGTGGCCGCGTGCCACGGGTCCCAACCTTTAGCGTAACCGACCAGACCTACCAATAGGCCGCCCCACTGCGCCCTGGCGACGTTGCCGGCGTGGGCTGAGTCGAACATTCTGAGCACTCCAGGATAGTCGTTCACACCCGACTGCGGGAGCATACCCGGACGCCACCTGAGGACCTAATGGCGATCTGCTGCCGTCCTTTTTGTCCAACGGCAGTTGTCCCCGCCTGCCTCCGCAGACCGATCTCATCCTACGCTCTCACCACTTCATATGTCCGGCACAGGCTGAATTGTGCCTTCGATGGGCTCGTGGGGTTCCCTCGATGATCGCCTCGGGAGGCTAGTCATAGGAAAGGAGCAAGTAGTACATCAGGGATCCTCTCACATGCATCTCCGACCTGAGCTTCCCGCCCTTGTAGACCCGCACGAGCATTTCTGGGTCGTCCTGTTGAGAGGCCACCCCGATGGTACGGCCATCGCTCAACTGCAGGCGGAGTTCCAGGTCCGGAAAGACCCGGCCCTGCTCCTCTCCCCAAGGTCGCAACTGCTGGTACGCCGCCAACAGTTTGGCCCGGGCACCCGGTGAACCAAGATCAATCGTGGTCTTGGGCGTTAGCGGGGGCGAATTGATAACCGCACTCTGAAGCTGGTCCGGCGCAAACCCCGGAACGCTCCCGGCGCAACCTCCCGAACTGAGGATGGCTATCCAGACGAACACGCCGGCAAGCACGAGCAAGAAGAGCGGCCAACGAGCGATCCGCATGATCCTTCTTGCGGGCAGTCGGCTGGTCATGGTCAGCCAGCCTTGGTCGGTACTCACTTACGGGGCTTCCTCCCGCAAATAGCGCCGCAGCATCTGGTCTTCTTGCGGCTCGCTCATCCCTCCACCTCCAGGAGCGTCCGCAGCGCTGCCCGTGCCCGATTCAGATGGCCACGGCAAAGGATGGCTCACTCCCCCGTGCGGATGACCACCTTGCCGAAGTGCGACCCGCGCTGCAGGTACTCGAGTGCCTCGGGAGCCTGCGTGAACGAGAATGTCCGGTCGATCACGGGCCGGAGCTGCCCCACGGCGATGGCGCGGTTCATATTCTCGAACATCTGTCGCGAACCAACGAGGATGCCTTGCAAGCGGATGCTTTTCATGACCACGTCCATCAGGTCGACGCCGCCGCTGCCGGTCAGGACGCCGATGACGGCGACAAGTCCCTCGACGCGAGTGGCATTGAGCGAGCGCGCCAACGTGCCGGCGCCGCCGACTTCCACCACTTGATCGACTCCAACACCGCTGGTCAGGTTCGAGACGACCCGGTCCCACTCCGGATTCTTCTCGTAGTCGATGGTCTCGTCCGCTCCGAGTTCGCGCACTCGGGCTAGCCCCTCGTCACTGTTGGCGGTGGCGATCACACGCGCGCCGTGCAGCTTGGCGAGTTGGATGGCAAAGATGGAGACACCGCCGGTGCCCTGTGTCAGCACCGTGTCTCCCGCTTTGAGCTTGCCGACGTGGACCAACGCATTCCATGCCGTGACCGCCGCGCAGGGCAGAGTGGCGGCTTCCTCGTAGGAAAGATGGCCGGGAATCTGGACAAGTCCCTCCTCGTGGAAGGCCGCGTATTCACGCAGGACTCCGTCGAGATCGCCGGCGCCTAGGGCGGAGCGGGCCTTGGCTGAAGTGAGCGGGCCGTCGACCCAGCCTTGCATGAAGATCGGGCACACCCGGTCGCCGGTCTTCCAGCGAGTCACACGCTCTCCCACGGCGATGACTTCCCCCGCGCCGTCCGAACACGGAACCGCCGGCAAAGTAGGATTCGCGTTGTAGAGCCCGCGGGCAAACAACAGGTCGCGGTAATTGAGCGACACCGCACCAAGCTTGACGACGACCTCCCACGGCGCCGGACGCGGCATCTCGCGTTCGACGACGGTGAGGTTGCTAAGACCAAGCTTGGGATATTCATACGTTCTCAATGACCGCTCCTTGCGAATGCATTTGGTCATCGTAGTGGCATCATTCGCGGCCTGTATGCTTCTCTTAATCTACCAAAGGATAGAGCCATGCCAGACACGTCGAGCCTCGATCCGGGTGCGCTGTCCAAGCACGCGGCACGCAACAGAGACCAGTGGGATAGCGACAGCGACACCTACCAGGCGGACCACGGTCCGCAGCTGGCCGCGTCCGGAGGTCTGGCTTGGGGAGTGTGGCAGATTCCCGAAAAGGAACTGGGTGCGCTCGGCGACGTTGCGGGGCGCGACATCCTCGAGTTGGGATGTGGCGCCGCTCAATGGTCGATCGCCTTGGCCAAGACCGGCGCTAATCCGGTGGGCCTCGATATCTCGGAGAACCAACTTGCGCATGCCCGTAAGCTCATGGCGGAGGCGGGCGTCGAGTTCCCTCTCGTGCACGCAAGCGCTGAAGCCGTGCCGCTTCCGGACGAGAGCTTCGACGTAGTCTTCTGCTGCCACGGGGCGATGACGTTCGCCGATCCCTACGCGACTGTGCCGGAAGCATCACGTCTCCTGCGATCGGGAGGGCTCCTGGTCTTTAACGGCGCCACTCCGATACTCCACATGTGCTATCCCGACGGCGCCGACCATCCCGAAGACCGACTGCTCGTCGACTATTTCGGGATGTGGGAGTTCCGGTACGACGACTACGTGGAATTCATGCTTCCTTACGGAGCATGGATCCGGCTTTTCCGCGCCCACGGCTTCGCGATAGAGGACCTTATCGAGCTGCGGCCGGGCCCGAACGCCACGAGCAGCTTCTGCGACGACGAGGACAGGGAATGGTACCGCCGCTGGCCAGGCGAGCAGATCTGGAAGGTTCGCAAAGAAGGATAGGGCACGTATCATCCGAGCCGCCCCGGTTGATAGCATAGGCAGCCGGTACTGTCTTCTGTACGGACGGTCGCTCATGATGGGAAGACGTCGATCGAACGTTGCGCGGCTCCGCCTGGGATTCACGGAGCGCTACGGCACCTGGGCGTTGATTGCCGGTGCCTCCGAAGGCCTCGGCGCTGCCTACGCCAAGGCGTTGGCGGAACGCGGCATGAACCTCCTCCTGGTGGCGCGACGCAGGGCCCCGCTCAACCAACTCGCCGAACACCTCCGCGGCACCTTCGGCGTCGAGGTCCGCTGCTGCGAGGGTGATCTCGCGGATCCGGCGTTTCTGGAAACGCTGCATGCCACCTGTTCTGGCCTCGAGATCAGCCTCATCGTGTGCAACGCCGCGCAAGCACCGATCGGCGAGTTCGCGTCCCGGGATGTGGACGAGCTCATGCGCGTGGTCGATGTCAACGTGCGGGCCCCGGTGGCGCTGCTCCGGGCGTTTCTGCCCGATATGACGGCGCGCGGTCGGGGCGCGGTCGTGATCATGACCTCTCTCACGGGCAACCAGGGTACGCCAAGGATCGCGGCCTATGCGGCGAGCAAAGCCTTTGCGCGGGTGCTCGCCGAAAGTCTGTGGTTCGAGCTGAAGGACCACGGGATAGACGTGGTCGCGTGCTGCGCCGGGGCGGTCCGCACGCCCGGGTATGCGATGGCGGCCGGCAAGGACGCCCCGGGGACTCTCGATGCGGAGAAGGTCGTGGAGCGAGCTCTTCGCGCGCTCGGCCATGGACCCGTGGTGATTCCCGGGTTCGTCAACCGAGCCGCCACTGTGTTCATGACGCGCCTGCTGCCTCGGCGAACGGCCATCGCAATCATGGGAACGTCCACCGACAGCCTCGCCGAGCTGAGGGAAACAAAGGGCTCCTAATGACCACTTCGTGAGCGGCTTTTTCGCGCCCTGGATCATCTGCGCATTCATCCTGGCTCTTCATCTCGTCCTGCCCGCACGGAAGGTGGTCGGCTACGTCCACGATCCGCTTACCGACAAGCCCCTGGAATACCGGCTCAACGGGCCGCTGGTGCTGACCGCGCTCGTCGTGCTCTGGGCAGTGACGGGTGGCACGGGCGTTTTCGCCTGGGACTGGCTGTATGTTCACCGCTGGCCGGGCCTGGCGGGTTCATGCATCCTGGGACTGGCCTTCAGCCTCGCGATGGTGCTGTCGGCCTCGGGCAGCGGCCGCCCGTTCCTGGTCGATCTGTACCTAGGCCGCTCGGAGAACCGGCAATTCTTCAAGGCCAAGGTGGACGCCAAGATGTTCCTCTACTTGGTGGGCGCGGCCATGCTGGCTTTGAACCTCCTCTCCTTCGTGGCGCACCACATCCTGACATTCGGATCGAGCGCTCTCGCCCGGGGTCCTGCTGTACTGCTTCCTCTTCTTCTGGTTCATCGTGGACTACCTCGTATTCGAGAACGTGCACCTCTACACGTACGACATCTTCGCGGAACGCGTCGGGTTCAAGCTCGGCTGGGGCTGCTTCACCTTCTACCCGTACTTCTATGTGGTGGGGCTCTGGGCGACGGCCAACCTGCCCGATCCCCACACATCCTCGGGGCTGCTTGTCGCTATTCGCCATCGTCTTCTTCGCCGGCTGGACCCTGTCGCGGGGCGCCAACATGCAGAAATACTTCTTTAAGACCGACCCTCAGCGCGCGCTCCTCGGCTTCATCAAACCGAAGAGCTCTGAGCGACGGCGAGAATTCACTCCTATACAGCGGATTCTGGGCGGTTTCCCGACACGTGAACTATCTCGGCGAGATCCTGATGGCGACCGGGCTGACCCTGGTCCTTGGGCTGGCCCGGTCTGTGGGTGGTCTGGCTCTATCCCCTGTATTACGTGGCGCTGCTCGTCCCGCGGGAGCGCGCCGACGAGCGGCGGTGCGCCGCAAAGTACGGCGCCTTATGGACGGAGTACGTACGGCGCGTGCCGCGGCGGATCATTCCCTGGGTCTACTGAGTTCCCTGAGCGCAAGAATCTAGCTTGCTCTCTCTGTGTCCCTAGCAGCCCTTGACCCGACGAAGACGCTTCTCTTCGTACATCATCGCGTCCGCTCGTTGGAGCAGCTCCTCAATGGGGAGAGGGGCTTGTGGATCGTAGCTAGCCGCACCGACGCTGAGCTACAACGTGAAGGGTAGATCGGCGGACCGGTTGTGCTCTTCCACGACGTCATTCAGACGATTCAGGATCACCCGCTCTGTTTCGGGATCGCTCTTTGCGATCAGGACGACAAACTCGTCGCCGCCCAGTCGGGCCAGAATGTCCGCCGCTCGGAAGGTCTGACGCAAGACCTGCGCGGTCTGGCGGAGTGCGCGGTCGCCTTCTCTGTGGCCGAGTTCGTCGTTGATCGCCTTCATGCCATCGAGGTCGATGTACAAGAGCGACGCTCCGTGCCCCGCGCGATCACAGACTTTCAGCTGTTGCTGGGCAAGCAGTGTGAATCCCCGCCGGTTGTTCAGGCCGGTCAGCTGATCGACGAGCGCGAGGGATCGCAGCCTCTCTTCGGCCAGCCGGTGCTCGGTGATGTCGCGGACTACCAGTTGGACCACGGCGGTTCCCCCCGTCAAGAAGACACGGCTCCATAGCATGTCCACCGACACGGGCTTTGCGTCGGCTGTGACCAACTCGGCACTGGACAGGAACGCGCTGCCCTTCTCCAGGGTTGTAGTAAGGGCGTTCTTCATGCGCCGAGTCCGGTTCGGCGCCACCAGGCTGATGACGCTCTTCCCGTGCATCTCTTCCGCGGTCATGCGCAGCATGCTCAGCGCCTTGCGGTTCATCTCGACGATCACACCACGCTCGTCAAGGATCAGGATGGCGTCACCGGCCTCGTTGATCAGCACGCGGTATTTCTCCTCGGACACCCGAAGTGCGTCCCGTGCGCTGACCAATTCCTCGAAGGACCGCGCGTTGCTTACCGCCAACGCCAGGACGCGGGCCAGGCCGATGGCGAGGTTCAGATAGCGGTCCCCGTATCGTGGAAAGTAGAAGTCTCCGGCGGTGAGAATCCCGAGGGGCTCCCCCGGCTGCCCGACCTTGACCCAAAAGGTCGTGCCTTCATCGTTCCAGCCGTACTCTGCGGCAGACCCCAAAGCCTGCGCGATCAGCGGGCCGTCCGCCTCAGCCGCCCGCTCAACGGGAACATATGCGGAATCCCGGCTGCCGAAGAGCCGCGTGGCGAGATCCGCGATCCCCAAAGTCAATTGATCTTCGGAACGCACTGAGGCCATCTGGGCGAGTAGGTCCATAGCCATCGCATAGTCGGCGAGCTCGGTGCGCAGGTCCTCATCGGTCGCGGCCGGAGACTCCACCAACGAGCCCGTCGGTCCTACGGTCGCCTCCGACCGGCATTGCTCGAGGCGCCACTCCGCCACCGTCCTGGCCAAGAACAAGCGAACGTAACCGAGGCTCAGCGGGAAATGTTGGGATGGGAGCCCGAGGAAAGCGGCCACCTCCGTCAGACGTTGGCCGCTCTCCGGATCCACCTGTGTGTCGAGTAAGACCATCGACGAGCAGCAGTCGTGAAAGAACTCGCGCGCCTGCTCCTGGGAGAACCCCCAGCCTGCCATCCTCTCCGGCCAGTGAGACAGCCATCCGGGAGTGACCACGTACGCGCCTTCGGCGATCAACGAGCTCAGGAGCTCCCCGTCGGCCAGCGGTCCCCAGCAGTGCTCGGTGGCCACGATCCTCAGCCCCTCGTCCCAAAGATCGGAGAAATCCTCGCCGGTGACGCAGGGCCCTCCGACAGCCACCACCCGTTTGTACCTGCGAAGCAGATCGTCCGCTTGCTCGCGGAACGCCGCCGCCTGGGTGATCCCCCCAAGACAGCGAGCTCGGAGGGGTACTACGTCGACGTTGTCCAGCCCTTCCGCTGCCAGGGCGTCGGCCACTTCCATCCCGATGTTCTCGCAGTACACCAGGCAGAGGCCGCCGCGAGAGCCGGAGCTGTCCTCAGACGTCCTCACTCACCCACTCCAGGGGGTAGCGACCCCAGCGCGATACCGCTTCGGCTACCGTCTCGAGCGTCTCTTCGGGCACCTGCCAGGGTATCTCTCCGTGGTTGTCCGCCAGTATGAAGCCGCCCCCGCGGCCCGCCGTAGCAATCGCCGATTTGACCTCCGACTCGGTCTGCTCCGGGCCCCAATGCCGCATCTGGATGCCGTTGAGATTGCCAATGAGCGTCAGGCGGCCTGCGCTGGCCTGCTTCAGCTCGGCCAGATCCTCCTCTGCGCTGACCCCGACAATCGCGGTGCCAGTTGTCGCAAGGTCGTCCATGATAGCGAGGCAGCGCCCCGAGGCGAGGTGAGTGGCGGTGGGGCCGTGGATCCGCCCGAGTGTGCGCTGCGCCACAAGCATGCCGGTGCGCCTATAGAACTCGGGCGGGACGATAGTCGGACTGGCTACCGGGTCGAAGTAGACGATGGCCGTAGCGCCTGCCTGCAACTGCGCGTTCGCCCAGGCGACCTCGAACTCTTCGTTGACTTCCATCAGGCGCTTGAAAAGCTCCGGTCGTTCGAGCATAACATCGAGGTAGTTGTCGAAACCCAGTTGCATCACGGGCAAAGAGAACGGCGACATGACCACGCCGATGATAGGTATCCCGCAGCGCGCAGTACGGAGATCACGATGCGCTTGCCCAGACTGTGGTGATCGAGCAACACCCCAATGGCCACGGTTGCTGTCGCCGTCCCTTCCGCCGTGCGGGCGAAGGTGCGCGCTCCCGCCAATTCCTCACATATGCGGCTGGCCGTGTAGACCTGGGAAAGCGAGTAGCGGCCCGTCTCCCATCCTGCGCCGACAGACTCCAAGGCAGGAACGATCAGATCTTCCGCTGGACCGTCGCCCACCTCACCGTCACGAAAACCGTCGAACAAGTGTCGCGCGGCCACCCTGTTCATGTCCAAGAGGGCCTCGACGAATTCCAGAATGACGTCGCCTTCAGATGTCTGCACCCAAGACCTCGCTTCCCGGTCCCGCCGGTATCAGCGACGGTGAACTTCCCCATGCATCGAGGTCCTCGTCCAAGCTTCCGCGTGGGCGATCGCCTACGGTTAGTACCCACATTTGTGCATTACCCTAACTGGCGTGAGGCAAGAGCCCGGACGGCCGCCGATCAAGAGACATGGGCACCATTCTGCGCCGGAGGCCCAAAGTCATCATCCGCCGACCGCTCGGAGAACGCGTCCTAGTTCAGTGGCGCCCCCTCCTAACGCCGGACTCGTAGTAGCGCCTCGACGATCTGAGGATCGAACTGCCGGAAAGCACCCGCGCCGTGCAGGCAGCGAACAAGCCACTCGCTCCGAGAAGAGCTCCCCACTGTGGAGCTTGGAAGCTACCGAAGGGGCTTCCGACCAAGTTAGACGAGACGATTACTGTCGCTATCGGACCTTGGTTGCATCCGCTGTTCCTCGGTGGCCAGAGCTTGATGGCTCCATAGTCCTTCCCTCAGCGTCTCGGCGAACTGCTTGTTCTTTTCGGCACGCTCCTTGCGGCTCTTGATAAGGTCACGGGCCTCTTTCTCAACGCTGCTATTGATTTCCTCAATCGCCTTGTTTAGGTCCTCAACAGCCACGATCACTTTCTTCACGTCTTCGCGGTAATAGAACTTCACGCTTGCCTCGTCAAGCCGCTCCATCGTGTACACGAGCCAAGCCTCATCGTCGCCCACTTGCAGGAGCCCATAGAGTGCTGCTGGATTACGCGCGGGCACATACTCCAGAACATGAGGATCGCCAGACGCGGGAAAGCTGAACCAAACCGAAGTCTTCTCGACACCTGACTCGAAGAGTGGCTGCGCCATAACCTGCGTCACGGCAGGGTCGAAGTCGATCGAGAACCCATTCTGTTTCACGTACCTTTCGAAATGGTCTTGCACCATTCCATTCAGTTCCACGATCGAGTGCTCGAGGAGGCTCGCTGGAGATATTCCATTGATCCATGTCGTCATGTGGCCCATTCGGGAGCTCCATAGATCCTTTGGAGACTTCCGAAAGAACCCAAGTTCGGCGGTTGTCGTCACGTCGATCCTTCCCTAGTTCTTACCCTTGCTAGAGCACAAACAGGAAACTACACCTAGCTTGACTTTAAGTCGAGAAAGCGAAGACCCCGGCGCCACGTACAGCCCCGAGTCTTCTTCTTCCCACGCGCCATGTCGGGGCGAGGAAGCGGTGGGGGCGGTCCTGCAGAGTGACGGTCTCCGCGGGGCCGTTTGAAGACATCCCTACGATCCGAATGGATTCGTCCTAGTGCCCTCGCGTCGTTTCTCGTATGAAGACGCCGGGGAAGATCGCTCGCCTCACGACATGAGCGGCTCCAGATCTGCGTAGAACCGGGCCTCGTTGATGTGAGTGAGCACAGCCTTCTCCAACGGCATCACGCCGAAGTCGTAGTCTTCCTTGGCCAGGGCGCTGCTGTACCTCCAGGGCAATTCGCAGTCCTCGGATTCGGTACCATAGCTGATGACCGCATCGGGGATGAACTTCTTGACCACCGCGCCGACGTCCTTGAGACTGTATGGGGGTCCGCCGAGGTTATAGGCCGAATGGGGCGACGAGGTGGTCTTGAGGACTCTGCGGGTGAACTCGGCCACATCGTCGGATAGGACGAGCGAGAAACGCCAGTCGCCGGTGCATTCGAGATTCACCGGCTTGCCGATCGCTGGCAACGAGACGATCTCGGAGAACCACCTTACGAACTTCGGGTCTTTGCCGCCGTGACCGTATCCGATGCCGGGACGGAGGGCCGTCGACTCGATGCCGTAGAGCTCGCGGTACTGCTCTCCCATCACCTCGGCCAGGCACTTGGCAAGAGCGTAAAAACTGCCGGTGAAAGGCATTAGCCGCACATCCTCCGTGACATCCCTATCGCCGTAGTCTTTCTGCTCGCCGTACACAGTCTCAGAGCTCGCATATACCACGCGTTTGATCCCAAGGAGACGAGCCGTTTCCCAAACATTGCAGGCACCGAGAAGCCCGACCCTCGTGTTGAGCCGGGGATTGGGAGCCTTGGATAAGATCATGGCCCAGTTCACGATGCGATCTACGCCGTTGTCATATGCCGCGTTCATGACGTCTTCCAAGTGCCCGATGTCTCCAGGCACGAACTTGAACCGACTGGCGTAAGGCTCGATGGCCCTGTAGAAGCTCGCCGGAGGACGGACCACATCCATGGAGACGACCTTGTCGAACCCCTCGTCCTGCAGCAGGGTCGAGCAAGTCTTCTTGCCGAAGAGGCCGCTCCCGCCGATCACCAGAGCTCTCATATCAAACCTCCAGCTTCGATCGGTTTACTGTTCGCAAGAAACGGGGGCCGGCCGGTCCCGCACCTTGGGAACCTCCCCGGCCCTGCATTCAGACTTGCGCGCTTTTCCGAACTCAGGCCCGGGATCGCAACTTGTCTCTCTTCTTGATGCACTCCTTCACCGAGACAACCAGGTCCTGGGCGCTGAGTGCGAAGTGCTCCATCAGCTCGTCCCTTTCCCCGATTATCAGCCCCGACTGCCCGAACTCATCTTCCACACCGACCTTCACGAGAGGCGTGGGGAGGTTCTCGGACAGAACGCAAGCCACTGCGTCGCCCAAACCGTTGATGTCGCTGCAATTCTCGGCCGTGACGATCGCGCCGGTGCGCGCAACTGCCTCGATGATGGCCTCTTCGTCGATAGGCTTGATGGTGCAGACGTTGAGGAGGCCCACGTCAAGGCCCTCTTTCTCCAGCATCTCGACCGCTTTTATGGCCTCGGTGACCATGTAGCCGGTAGCGACGATGGTCGCGTCCTTACCGTCCCTCAGCAAGTACGCCTTGCCGAT
The DNA here is from genome assembly GCA_963749535.1 of uncultured Thermoleophilia bacterium. Taxonomy (GTDB): domain Bacteria; phylum Actinomycetota; class Thermoleophilia; order RBG-16-64-13; family RBG-16-64-13; genus Chersky-299. The sequence continues at coordinate 12,189 of CAVVNF010000021.1, forward strand.
ATCGAAGGGGTAGTCGTCGGTGAAGATCGTGAAGGGATCCGGGCTCAGTTCCTGGCGGATCATCACCGGCCCGATGTACTGCATCATCGCCTCGGTCGCCTTCTCGGCCTCGACTGCATCCGCCGGGTTCATAATCACGAGGTTGGGAAGGACACGCAGGCTGCCAATCCCCTCGACAGTGGCATGCGAGACGCCCACTTCTCCCCATACGCCCTCCCGCGCGATGAACTTCACATTGAAACGGTCGACCAGGATACTCTGCCGGATCTGGTTGTACGCCCGGCTCATGCTCGCGAACAGGAAGTTGTTCAGCACCGGGACGAAGCCCTCGGCGGCCAGAGCCGCCGCCACGCAGGCCCCGTTCTGCTCGGCGATGCCGCACTCGATCATGCGGTCGAACATGTTGTCGGTGAACCACTCGATCTCGGGGAACTGCATGTCCTCGAGTATGGCGAGGGCCTTCGGATCCTTAAGGAAAGCGGCCTTGATGGCTTTGCCGATCCCCTTGCCCGTCATGGCGGGCTCGCCGATCGCCACATGCTTATTCCACGTCGCCATATTTGGCTCTTCCTTCCCTCACGCCCTTCATCATTTCTTCGCCGCGGCCGAGGTGCATGTGGAGTTCCTCCCAGTTGGAGACTCCCCGGCCTTTGACTGTGTGGGCGATGATGACTTTGGGCTTGTTGTCGCCATACTGCTTGGCCACCAGGTCGAGTGCATCGAGGATCTGGCGCAGGTCGTGCCCGTCGATCTCGTATACCGACCAGCCGAAGGCCTTCCATTTGTCGACCAGCGGCTCGATGGGCATGATGTCGTTAGTGGGGCCGTCGAGCGACCATTTGTTGTAGTCGACGATGCCGATCAGGTTGTCGAGCTTGAACTTCGCGGCGAACATGGCCGCTTCCCACACCTGACCCTCGTGCATCTCGCCGTCGCCCATGATGCAATAGGTGCGATAGCGCGGGTTGTAGCGCACGATGTAACGGGGAAGGAACGTGTCCTGCCGCGAGGGCGGGTTGTACTTCATCTTGAGCTTCTCGGCGAGGGCGAGCCCGGCCGCAAAGGAGAGTCCCTGTCCCAGCGAGCCGCCGGAGAAGTCGATGCCCGGCGTGCACCAGCGGTCGGCGTGCCCCTGAAAGGGCGACCCGTAGCAGTAATAGGTACCAAGCGTCTCCTCCGGATACATGCCGAGCTCAACGAGGGCCGCGTAAATCGCCTCGCAGCAATGGGCCTTCGACATGATCAGGCGGTCCCGTTCCGGCCAATCGGGATTCTTGGGATCGAACTTGAGATGATGGAAGTAAAGCGCCGAGACGATCTCAAGGACCGACATCGTGCCGCCGACATGGCCCTGGCTGAACGTGCAGAACTGCGTCAGACAGTGGTTGGCCAGAATCTTGGTCCTGGCCTCTAGTTCCTGTACGAGGGCATCGTTATGACCCATGGGTGGCCCGTTTCTTGATCTGGATCTTCACGGAGGTCTGCGATAAGGCGGCTCCGCATCGTGGACAGGCCTCGTTATATGCGGCCAGAACGGCCGCTTCATCGGGGATGGCGCGCATGTAGAGACGTCGCTTAATCTCCTCCCCGAAATACAGCAGCATGCCGCAATTGCCGCAGGTGATCTTTTCACTCATTCCGTGACCTCACTTTGCGCTTGACCTTACTCGGGGTGTAGCACTCAAAGCTTGACCGGCATCAGGGCTTCACCAGGATCTTGATGGCCGTGCTGGTCTTCCGGCCGGCGAGGGCGCGGTCGATCCCCTCTAGGGGAACGATCTCGCTGAGCAGCGGATCGAGATCGAGCTTGGACAGGAGCTTCACCGCCCGGGGAAACAGATAGGGTGCCAACGTGGTCGAACGCAGGGTCAACTCGTTCGCGAACAGGTAGTACGGCGTGATGGCCAATTCGGCTTCCTCTGGGTAGACGCCTGCCCAGACAACGGTGCCGCATTTGTCGGCCAGACCGATGCACTCCTTGGCGGCGGTCAGATTGCCGCTGCACTCGAAGACCGTGTCAAAGCCCCGGCCCTCGGTGAACGCCCGAGCGGTGGCTCGCACGTCCTGGCTCAGCGGATCGACGGTCCAGTCCGCTCCGAGCCTCTTGGCCAGTTCCCGCTTCTCTGGCATCGGGTCCGATACGAACACGCAGGCCGCTCCCGCCCGCATCGCGATCTGCATGACCAACTGGCCGATCGTCCCGCCGCCACTGATAGCTACGGTGCGGCCGGGGATGACATTCCCTTGGTCCACACAATGCGCGGCGATCGTCACCGGCTCCAGGAACGCGCCATGCTCGAGGCTCAGTTCGTCCGGCAAATCGTAGACGGCCGCTTCTCCGTAGATCGCATACTCGGCGAAGCCCGCTTCGTAATTGGTGATGTGCTCGCATTGATGCTCCCGCATCGAGCGGCAGTAGTAGCATTTGCCGCAGTAGGTGCGGAAGTTCATCGCCACGCGCTGGCCTACCTCGTGCTCCCCCACCAGGCCGGGACCGAGCTCCACGATCACGCCCGAAGCCTCGTGGCCCACCGTAAAGGGCGGCTTCGGCCACCATGGCTCTTTCAGGAGGCCGAACGAGCCATCGTAGATGTCAGGATCGCTGCCGCAGATGCCGCAGTAAGCGATCTTGACCTTGATCTCGCCCGGACCCGGAGAAGGTTCCGGCACCTCCTCCACCCTGACGTCATAGGGAGCGTATTGACGAGCTGCCTTCATGCTACGGCTCCCGCAATTCGATGGCGAGATTCCCGATGTCTGAACCCTCGAAGTAGACGAAGCCGGGCTGACCCGGCACGATCGAACTGCACCACACCTTCGCTCCCCGGGCCGTGGCTCTATCGATCTCGGCCTGCAGGTGAGTGGTCAACCAGCCAATGTGGTGGAGACCCTCGCCTTGAGAGTCAAGACTCTCCTTCAGCGCCTGGTCGCCCTTGTAAGGCTCGAGCAGTTCGAGTTCGATCTCGCCCATCTTGGCGTTGCTGATCTTCGTGGTCCACTCCGCTGGCGTGCCGTGAAGCTCGCCTTTGAAATCGATCGCGAACACCTTGTGCTCGTCGTCGAACCTAAATGGGCCGAAGCCGAGCGACTCCAGGTGAGCTATGGCTTTGTCGATGTCCTTCACGACCACGCCCACGTGATGGGGCCGGGTGTTCTGGAACGATCGCTCTATTTCAGACACAGAGAGTCCTCCTCTCCCTATGACGCGGTTAACAGGAATTCGCCTACGCGAGAGGTGTCGGCGCGTCTTTCTGCGAGGGACCGCGACAAGTGAGACTGCGGCACGCGCCTCAAACCCATCGGTACCCGCGATCTACCGTGGTGCCATGGGGGGGTAGAGCCTTGAAATGCAGCTGACCGTGGCCTCGCTCGCCGATGCGATCGACCACACCTCTCGGCTCATTGCCGTCGCAGACGAGGTGATCAAAGCTTGCATATGACCCGTCCCACCGCCGGGTGACAGCCAGCGGACTGCGGCTGCACTCTCACAGCCCCAGGTAGGCCTTCCGAATGTGCTCGCTGTCCATGAGCATACTGCAGGCGCCCTTGAAGGCGACACGGCCGTTCTCCAGCACGCACGCACGATCGGCGATATTCAGAGTCTGCCGCACGTTCTGCTCCACAAGGAAGATAGTGATCCCTTGGTCGCGGAGCAGCTTCACGATCTGAAAGACTTCTGTGACTACTTTGGGCGCCAGTCCGTTCGAGGGCTCGTCGATCATGACGAGCTTCGGCTTGGACATGATGCCGCGGCCCATCGCCAGCATCTGCTGCTCGCCCCCGCTCAAGGTCCTGGCAAGCTGGCCGGCGCGCTCCTCTAGCAGGGGGAAAAGCGCGAAGACCTGCTCCATGGTCTTGTGCCGTTCTTTCCACGACCGTGAAGGGTAGGCGCCCATCTCGAGGTTCTCGCGGATAGACATGTCGGTGAACAATTTACGGCTCTCAGGAATGTGTGAGAGCCCCATGTCGACGATCTTGTTGGGAACAAGCCCGTCGATTCTCTTTCCCATGAAGGTCACAGTACCGGAAGTGGGCCTGAGCACGCCGGAAATGGTCTTCAGCAATGTGCTCTTGCCCGCGCCATTCGCTCCGACGAGGGCGACTATCTCGCCTTCCTCAACGTCGAAGCTGACGTCCCAGAGGACCTGCACCCGGCCGTAAGCGGCACTAAGACCGTCGACTTCAAGCATTGGCATGGACTTCTTCCCCAAGATAGACTTCGATGACCTTTTCGCTCTTCGCTATTACCTCGGGCGTGCCGTCGGCTATCTTGCGCCCGTGGTCGAGCACGATGATGCGGTCGCTGATGTTCATGATCGCCTGCATCACGTGCTCGATCATAATCACCGTGATCCCGCTCGTCCTGATCTCCCTGATGTCCCCCATGGCCTCGGATATCTCGGTAGCCGTCAGGCCCGCCATCAACTCGTCGAGCAGCAACAGCTCCGGCTGGGAGGCAAGCGCGCGAGCGACTTCGAGACGTTTCTGGTTGGCCAGGGTGAGATCGCCGGCCGGAACATCCTTCAGAGGCGTCAGGTCGACGAACTCGAGGGTTTCCTCAGCCTTCTTGAGAGCCTCGCGCGAACTCATTCTGTGACCTGTCCCGAAGAGCGCCCCGACCATGACGTTCCTCACCACGGGGACATGGGGGAAGATCTTGACCGTCTGGAACGTGCGGGCGATGCCTAGGCGGCAGATCGCATAGGCGGGCAACGGGGTGATGTCGCGTCCCTTGAATGTGATCTTGCCCGGCTTCGGCTTCAGCGCTGCCGAGATGAGGTTGAAGAGCGTCGTCTTGCCGGCGCCATTAGGCCCGATAAGTCCCAGTATCTCGCCCTGGTCCGCGTAGAAGTCGACGTCAGCCACCGCGGCCAGGCCGCCGAAATACCGGGTAACCCCTTCACCCTCAATCAGGTGCACGTCGACCTCCTCTGATCATGCGCCACAATTGCTGCGCCAGCCCCAATATGCCGTTTGGCATGAACAGTATGGCTAGGATCAGGACCACACCGAAGATGAGCAGGAAAAGATCGGGGAAGTGAGTCAAAAGATAGTCCCCCAGGTAGGTGAACACGCCGGCGCCGATCACGGGTCCGACCAGGTTGCCCATGCCGCCGAACATGGCCATGAGCACCGGCAGGAACGACCCGTTCAAGTTGAACGCGAGGCCTGGATCGATGTACGAGCGGCGGGTCGCGATGATGGCCCCCGCCATGCCCATGAAGAACGCACTGGCCGCGAAAATGAGGATCTTAGTCCGGACGACATTGATACCACTATGTGCCGCCGCCTCTTCGTATTCGCCGATGCTCTGCAGCGCAAGGCCGTAACGTGAGCGCCGGATCAGGGTGGCAGCCACCAGCGTCAGCACCAAGACAATGAGCATGGCATAGTACGCGACGTTCGTGCTTTCCTGCTGAACGAAACGTCCTCGTGTCCCCGTCACCAGGCGCTCGACCTCGAGTACAACGTTGTTGACCAGGAGTACGAGTGCGAAGGTGAAAATGGCGAAGTACACACCCCTGAGCCGTAGCGTCAGCGCACCGACCAGCAAAGCCATAATGAAAGCTATGGCGCCGGAGAGGATGATGACCACCACGAAGGGAAGGGGGCCGTTGAAAACGGCCGCCGATATAGAAGCCCAGACCGAAGAAGGCGGCGGTCGCGAGAGACATGTACCCGGTAGGGCCGGAGAAGATCACCCAGGCGACAGTCAGGATCGCGTACCTGAGGATATCGGTGAGCTCCGTTATCCAGTAGCCGTTGTAGAACGTGGGAAGCAGCGCGAGCACCACGAAGATGGCCGCGAGTACTGCCAGAGAAATGATCCTGCTCTTGGTGAAAGTGTTGTTCTTCATGGCTACTTACCCAGGATCCCTTTTGGCCTTGCCAGCAGCAGCACGATGAAGATGGCGTAGTAGGCGATGAAGGTCATCGTCGGCTGGAAATACGTGACGATCTGCGACACGATCCCCAAGATGACGCCGCCGATGATCGCCCCTGTGATGCTGCCCAGGCCCCCCAGCACGACCACGATCATCGCGATGACAGTGTATTGAAGGCCCATGCTCGTATCGATCGCCAACACCGTGCTGATCAGGCTACCGGCGATGCCGGCCATAGCCAAGCCCAATCCAAAACAGATCGCCAGCACGCCGTTGATGTTCACGCCCATCAGTCCGGCCGTGGTGGGGTCCTGCGCAGAGGCGCGGATGGCCTTGCCCATGCGCGTACGGGCCAGGAAGACGTAGAAAGCCACCGCTACGACGATCGACGACCCCCAGGGCCACCAACCGGTTGAGCGGGATGTCGGCGCCGGTCACGTTGCGACTCAAGAACAGGACCTGGTGGGTCTGAGAGCCCCAGATTATCCGGGCTAAGTTCTGTACGACATAGAGCAGCCCGAACGACGCCAGCATCGACGCACCTTCGAAAACGTCGAGCGAGGGGGCATTATGCCATCAAGCGCCGGAAAAGAGTCGCGTGAAGGAACCAGCCGATCGCAAAGATGAGGGGAGCGGAGACCACGAGAGTCAGCGAGTGCGTTGAGGTTATAACTGCTCGTGAGCCAGAACGTGATGAAGGCCCCGAGCATGATGAATTCGCCGTGGGCGACGTTGAGGACGCGCCCTACCCCGTACTCCAGACTCAACCCGACAGAGACCAGCGCGAAGATGCCTCCGAGTAACAACCCTGTGATGATGATGTCCCTGACTGCATCCATCCAATATCCTTTGTATGACTACATCCACAACAGGGGGCACCGGGGCGTGGCAGACGCGCGCCCCCGGTGGCCCGCTTCAGTTCAACTGCTGCTTCACGCTCTGCGGCAAATCTCCAACCGCAGCCTAGGTGGTGCTGCTCGTACCCGACTTGGTAGCATCCGCCCAGTTCGGTTTCGGATACCAGAGCTTGTCCGTCGAACGCTTCGGCTTGTCGGCGACCTCGGGATAGTCATTCTGCCACTGGCCGATCTGGCCGGCATAGCACGAGTTGTCGAGGATCTGGATGGGGTTCATAAACATGTTGTCGGTCATGATCGTCTTGTAGTGCGCTTTGCGCATGACCGCGGCGATCTTGGCCCGATCAAGGGTCGCGGCCTCTTCAATGGCCTGCTGGAAGAACTCGAGCTCGGCCCTGTAGATCAATGGACCCCAGAAGTCGATATTCGCCGGACCGTTAACAAAGGCAACGAGCTTGTCGTAGTAGGCCTGGATGGCGGGGCTCTGCTTTTGGAGTCCATGCGCCTTCGAAGAAGATCCCGTCCATCCCGCCTTTGAAGATGTCGTAGACAGCCTGGGTGGAGGTGCCAGGACCTCCCAGGATGGCCGGCGGGTTGTAGTTGAGCTGCATCATCGTCCCATAGGTCAGGATGTTCTCCGGCGGGTACTGGAAGGAGCACACCAGGTCCGGGTTCTCCCCCTGGATCTTCTTGATGATGCTCGACACGTCCTTGATGCCCGCCGGGACAGCGGTGCTGCTCGTCATCTTGGCGTTCAGCGGCGGCGTGCCGAAGAAGATCTGCGCCTGCGCGTTGTACTCGATGCCGTGCAGGTCGTCGATGTACATGATCGCAAACGACTTCATGCCCAATTCCGCCATGAGGTCCGCCATCACCGGCATCTGGTTATGGTCGGAGTAGTTGAGGAACTGGAAGACCCAGGGTAGTTTGCCCGCCTCCATCTGTTTCGACAGGGTGGTGGCGCCGCCCTCGGCGCTCATGAAGATGTACTGGTGGTCGTTCTGGAGGGCGGCCGACGCGAACAGGAACGCCGTACTGCACGGCGCGAACATGAAGTCGACCTTGTCCTGCTCCATGAGCTGAGTCTGGAGGCGCAGGCTCGTATCGAGGTCGCTCTGGTCGTCGTAGACCTTCATCACGATGGGCAGCTTCTTGCCGGCCACGTTGAGACCGCCGGCGTCGTTGACGTCCTTGACCCACAGCTTGTAGGCGGGGCCGAAGTGGGCCTGCTCGAAGATCGCGTTCACGCCGGTGATCGGACGGGCAGCGCCGATGGTGATCTGGTTTTGGGTCGGCGGGGTCGGGCCGGCCGCCACCGATGTGGTAGCAGCCCCCGGCGGCTGTGGTCGTCGGACCCGCAGCTGGTCGTAGTCGTGCCTCCACCACAAGCGGCAACCAAGCCGCCCAAGCCGCCACCGACACCGACTACCGCGCCGGCTATCCCCGCGTACTTCAGGAACTCGCGCCGGCTGACCGCCTTACCTTCGAGTAGACCTTGTTCTGTGGTTTCCTCGGGATTCATCTTCATCGCGTAGCATCCTGTGGTCCCCCCTTCATGTTACTGACCCTTCTCAACGCGTCGCAAACCACGTAGCTAACCGCGCACCAGCGTGCTTCCGCACCCATGCCAACCGATCACCTCCCGCAGACTCTCCCCGCCTGTGTCTTGCCTGTGGTCACCGATACCGACCGTACTCGTGGGCCGTGTCGATCATCGCGTGCAGGTTCTCGTCCTTGCCGCCATCAGCCACCGCGCCGATATCCAAGATGAAACCGCCGCCTTTTCGGGCGGAATCGATCAAGGCGCGCGTATAGTCGACTGTCTCCGCGGGCGTGCCGGCATAGATGAGGGAAAGGGGCACGTTGCCCTGGATGCAGGCCACTTTGCCGATAGTCTGCTTTGCTCGGGCCATGTCGGTCTGGTCGAAGAGCCAGACCGTGCGAGCCTTCGGCAGGTCCATGATGGCCTCGAGCCGCGAGCCGTAGCGACCCTCCGCGAACAGGAACGGGATAGCGCCCTCTTCGATAAGGCCCAGAAGGACCGCCCTCAGAGTCGGCCAGTAGAACTTGTGGAACTGCTCGATCGCTCATGAAGCCGTCCGCGCCCTTGTGAAGCGGGATGAAGACCACCGGAGTCTGCAGCTGCCCGGGACGCTTGAAGACGAAATCGATGGCCACCGGCACGAGCCGCTCGCATGCTGCCAGGACCTTCTCCGGCCGGCGGTAGAGATCCGTGACCACACCGCGGGTGCCGCGCAGGCTATCGCCCAGGATGTCGAACGGGGCCTTAGTCGCCCCTCCGAAGTAAGCAGGAAAGCCCAGGCTCATGAGTTCGCCGATCTTTGCGAAGGTGGCCTGGGCCCAGCCACCGACGTCACGGGATGCGGAGGCTAACCTTTCCAGCCCATCCGTCATCTCCGGGGAGCCCCACCCGCCCATGTGACCCGACACGAAGGGCAGCTCGACAAAATCGAAGAAGGAGGAGAGCCCGGCGAAGCCGGCGAAGGCGCCAACGGTACGGGGCAGATACGTGCGGAGCATGTAGTCCGAGGGATCGGAGATCAGATGATCGTATTCCTCGGGCAGCATCCATTCTTTCTCGTTGTACTGATAGCTGGACTCCTTGGCAACGCCATGACCAGGCCAGGAATAGAGCTTGTAGTCCAAAACCTCGAAGACCGAGGCGGGAGTCGTGTAAAGGAGCGGGCTGACCATGGCGTCCGGCTGGAACTCCAGGTTGAAGTCCACCCACGCCTGCGCCGCCGCGGGCGGCATCGTGCATGGCTTCGTACGGAGTCATTCCGGCCCTGGCAGCCGGCCACCAGCCGGACGTGATGCTTACGGGCACGCAGTCGGGCTCACGGAGCTCAATCGCGGCCAGCAAACGGTCCACCCGGGCCTTGTAGGTGGCTTTGGCTTCAGGAGTGGCGAACTCCACCTCCGGGTTTCGCCAGCCCTCGATCCGCGAGGCGAGCCTCTCGTCGGCGGTCATCTCCGCCCAGGGTTTCTCAGCCACGGCTACCTCACCCCCACAGTCTCTTTGGCGAAGGCAACGGCAGCCATGGCGTCGTCGCCATAGGCGTCGGCCCCGGTGTACTTGCGCACGGTCTCGTCCATCTGGCCGCCGCCGATGATGACTTTCAACCCTTTGCGCAGCCCAGCCGCTTCCACCTGTTCGATGGTGGACTTCATGGAGTCAAAGGCGACCGAGAGGAAACCGGAGAGGGCCAGCACCTGAGGATGATGCTCGTCCACCGCGCGTACGAAGTTCGCCTCAGGCTGGTCGATGCCGATGTCGTAGACCTCGAAGCCGTTCACTTCCAGCATGAAACCCACGATGTCTTTGCCGATATCGTGGATGTCGCCGCGCACGGTGCCCAGGACCACCGTCCCCAGCTTGGCTGTAGAGGTTTGCTGGGCGGCAAGCAGCGGCTTGAGGATCTCCCCGATCTTCTTGAGCATCTCGCCGCTCATGATGAGCTCGGGCAGGAAGTAGGTGCCTTCCTGGTAGCGCTCCCCCACGAGCTGCATAGCCTCAGAAGAGAGGTCCAAAATCGTGTTCGGGTCTTCTCCCCTGGCCAACATGTCGTCAACGAGCTTGAGCGCTTCCTGCTCTCTCATGTTGGCCATCGCTTCAACCAGTTCGTGGGCCATCGTGGCTCCTTTCGCGCGCAAAGCACTACGCTCAACCGGGCCAAACCGATCCATCCGAACGTGAAGTCCCCCCCGGGACTGACCCGATCATCCGCCCCGCAGCGGGTGGGTCGATTTCCGACTATACAAGACGCTGGGAAGTTGCGCAACCAACTTGTATAGATGATATTGTGCTATCGATGGCGTCGGATAGATAGTTAACCTGACGGCATGCGCATCGGTCCGGAGTTCCACATGGATTCGCGCTTTGGTGACCGGATTGTAAGTACATGTGAAGCACGTGGATCATCATATGGTCGCTCTGCATTCGGGCGGTTGTCGCGCTCCGGATACCTGTTATAGTCCGCCCGTAGCAGGCTCCGCGGCTCATGCAGCATCGGCCGTCCGCTCTTCCTGGGGCCCAAATCAAAGGGTTGTTGCCAAGATGAGGTTCTCGGCTTGAATAGGACATACGCGAAAGATCTGGACTCGCTCGAGATCCCCACCGACGGGCCGCGCGGGGAGGGCGTTCTTCCAGCGTATCTTCGTATTGCCACGACCTTGGCCGACAGAGTGACCTCAGGCGTCTACGCCGCCGGCAGCCGTCTGCCATCCGGGTCAGAATTCTGTGCCGAGTTCGGGGTCAGTCAGATGACGGTTCGCAGGGCGCTCAACATCCTCCAAGACCAGGGACTGGTTTCTGGGATGCAGGGGCGGGGAACCTTTGTTCGCTCGGTGAACCTGAGCGACTCAGCATTTAGGCTGGACTCCCTCACCGGTGAGTGGCTGGACGAATCGGCCGAGATACGCTTGCTTTCCGCCTCCATGACCAGAGCGGACGAGAAAGTCGCGGCCATGCTCAGTGTCGAGCCCGGTGAACGCGTGATATACCTGCGGCGTTTGGTGCTCTATGACGGCAACCCGGCGATGTATCACACGGAGTACATCATCTATGACCCGCGCCGCCCGCTCGTCGAGTCCCAGCTCCAATTGACCTCCATGCACGCATTCTTGGATTGCGGCAGAGCACAGCGATTCCCACGAGGCGAGCTCACCCTGACCGCGGTAAGCCTTGACGCGGAGAGTGCCCATGCTCTGGGGGAATCCGAGGGTGCGTTGGCGTTGTGTCTGGAGCACATCTTCCAGGAGAGCGACCGCACTCCGGTGAGTTGGGGCTGGTTTCTTCTGCGAGCTGAGTTGTTTCGGCTTCGAGCGCGACTGGGGCCGGAACAGGAGACGGTTGGAGGCAGGAACCATTGGTGACACTCGTGACACTCGATGCACTACGGGGCGCTCTGATCGAGCTGGACGAGAGCCGTACGCTCGACCTCACCCGGGAGCTCCTGGCTCAAGGCAAGGCAACGCCGCTTTCGATCTTGAACACCTGCCAGCAGGCGCTGAAGGTAGTGGGGGAGCGCTACGAACGGCAGGAGTATTTCATCTCGGGGCTCATCATGTCGGGCGAGCTCTTCAAGGAAGTGCTTGACCTGGTTCAGCTACCTCAGGAGCAGACCCCTCCGGGGGAGTCTGCGGGAACGGTCGTCCTTGGGACGGTTGCCAAGGACATCCACGATATCGGGAAGAACCTGTTTGGTACGTCGCTCAAAGGCTTCGGCTTCAAGGTGATCGACCTAGGCGTCGACGTGTCCGCGGAGGCGTTCTTGGAGGAGGTCAGCCGATCCCGGCCCGATGTGGTGGGTCTCTCGGGGCTGATCATGGCTGCATTCGAAAGCATGAAGGAAACTGTGTCGCTGCTGCGGGACCGCGAGGTAGAACTTGGATACCGCCCCCCGGTCATCCTGGGGGGAGCGATAATCGACGGCAGGGTGTGCGAGTACTGTGGAGCCGACTCGTGGAGTACGGATGCGATGGAGGGAGTTCGCATCTGTCAAGAATTGGCGGCTCGATCCCCGCATGGCCGATCCACGTGACGATCGCGTCGCGCGCGTCGCTTGACGGAGGGACCGGCGGCAAGAGCGTCGCGCGCGGCCTGGCGAAGGCGGCCGGCAACCACACCGTGGATTCTGCGCCCTCACTCGCTCGCTGAGAGGGTTAGAGCCTGCTTGAGCGGTTCGCCGCGCAATAGTGTCTGACTCACGGAGCCGTCGGCGCTCTAACGTCCACCAACCGCTGGGCTAGGACGGCCATGCTCCGCGCTCACTCATCCTGGCCGGTACTCCGCCACCGTTCCTCCGCCCGCCTCGCACGAGTGGCGAGCACGAACAGTGCGAGAAAGCTGGGGAAGACGATGACAGTAATGAGCAGCCAGGACCATCCGGCATTCAGTCCTATGAAGGGGAGCAGCGCGACGCCGAGTGACGAGCACTAACTCGCCGCCATGCGAAGCTCACTTCATCAGCCAGAGCCGGTCACCGCGCTTGCATCGCTCCCAGCTGCTCGAGCATGAGCGCGCGATCGAATATGGGCCGATCATCCACGATCTTGCCACCACGGATCCGGTAGAAGACGTGGCCGGGCACTTCGACCTTCTTGCCGGTGGGCGCGATGCCCATGAACTCTCCCTGATGGGTTCCGCTGAGGACGAAGCGAACCGCCACCTCATCCCCCTCGGCGATCAGGCTCTCGACGGCGAGGTGAAAGTCGGGGAAGGCCGCCGGGAAAACGGCCATGAACTCTGGAAACGCCTCGCGCTTCAGGGGCTCGGACATCCCTGGGAAGTGAAGCGCGTAGTCGGGCGCAATGAGTTCGCCTATGAGGTCTACGCGCTGGCGGTTCAGGACCTCCTCGATGAACTCCCGGACGATCTGCTTGTTTTCCTCGGCGGGCACAGTCGGCCTCCTTCATGGAAAGTTTAGGCATATCGGGCCCGGCAAACACCTGGCCTCATGCTTGTATTCCCGTTCGCCCGCTTCCTGCAACGCCTCGCGTCTCGAAACGAACGACTTGCTTGGCTCCGCCGACCAGAACTACGCCGTCGTTGGCGACTCGACGTCGCTGCGATGGATCGGAAGACACCAGGTGCGAAGTGTCTACCGCATCACCGAGTTACCGGATGGTCGCTGGCGGCTCAGACGTTAAGCAGCCAAGAGGCCGACTGGCACATGCGGATCCCTGTTCGAGGCGTCAAGCCGCGCCGCGGAGCTGGGAGGCTGCTGAAGAACAGCGCCCCGGCCGTCAGGAGCGCACTGGGCGGCACGATAGCACGTCCTCGGTCGCGTCAATAGCGCCGCTATTCACGCTCCCTGCGTCCTTCTCTCCCGCGTACCCATCGGGCTCTGGCGGCGAGGCGCCATTCTTCAGCAGCCGCTAGTCGAGAAGCGGCCCAACTGCGAGGTCTTGGTGGAGAAGCGACGGCATTGAGCCGTTGTTCGCGGTATCCGCATGCTGGCTATCAGCTAGGTTTCAGAAGATTTCCCCGGCCTCAGGTGTCCCCACCGACGAGGAACCGCCCTTTCTAAGTGAGCTCGACCTCAGTGGTGGGCCACTCGAAGCCTTGCTCCAAAAGATAGTCGAGCGCAGGGTGACCCTTACCGAAAGCCAGGAGTTCGTCCTCGTCGCATATGTCGAACAAATCCTGGCCTATTGCCATGGCAGCGACGATCATTTCCTGTGAGTAGACCTTGAGCGTGCCGCCCCGCCGCGCTTCCATGGCCGCGTCCAGATCGTCCGGGTCCCACCCCTCTCTTCCCAGCACGATCACGGGCGCGTCGGACTCGTTCACGTAGATAGCCTCGATCCCGCAGGCCCCCAAGAACTCGTCAAAGCTATGTTCGTCGTACGGACCGTTGCCCTGAGACGCGACGACGCCCCCAAGAATGCCTCGACAGACCACCGCGTTGCTCGATAGGTGATCCAAAACAAGTTCCCACGGAAAGTCGCTCGCCACTATCTCCCCCTCTTAGAAAGGCTTGCCAATCGGATTCGTCCCATTGTAGAAGAATAGCGCCGTGAATGGGTGGTCCGGCACGGGGAAGACCTGCCAAGGCCCTCTCGAACTGAGCCAGACCTTCCCCGGACCCGATTCCCGCGCGGGGCCAGTTCATGTGGCCCGCCTTGCCCACTTCCGCGGTTGCCACGAAGAATGTGGCCGCACGCGACCCTTTTGTCTACCAGCCAAGTACGTCCTCCGCCGATACCCTTGTTCCTCTCTCAGGTCTACAAGTTTCCACAACAAGGCCGGAAGGCCGACGGCTCCGTTTCTTCCTACGATATTTACCCTAAGGTCTGGGAACGACCATCATCGACTCGGCCATCGTCAGCAGCTCAGCTTTGCTCGCCGTGTAAGTGAGAGTGTTCGAGAGGAAATAGAGGACGTTGTTCTGCGTCCACCAAATGTGATCCACGTCTTGGCTCGTGCCCACCAGAGTGAACGTCACCCCGTCTTTCGTGACTTCCGTGCCCTTGCTGGCGATGGGCGCGCTGAGCCACGTAGTTTCCGTGATACCGAGGTATAGGTCTGATTTGACCCCCTGCGGCTCGTAGCGATAGATCATACGCAGCGCGGGCTTGCCCGAATCGCCGGGGACGATGTCGTAGGTGCCTCCCTTTTGTGGCATCCGATCCGAGTACTTGAAGCCCGGGGGGACGTACCCGGGCCCTTCGAGTTGGTAGGGGACCATGCCGGCCAAGGCCTTCCACTCGCTGGAGTTCGGCATGGTCTGAACGGTGGTGACTACCGAGGTGCTCGCAGCCGCGCTCGTGAGAGCCGAGGTGGTGCTCGAGGCAACGTCGCCGGGGACGGTGGTCTTCGAGGCACCCTGGTTGGGGGCGGTCAACGCTGCCGCCACGTAATCGTGCAGTTGTTGCTTGGGAATGACGACCACCGCTTGGCCTGCGATGGTGGGCGTCGATCCGGTCATGACCACCTGCTTTATCCGGCCGGGGTCCAGTTTGACACCCCAATAAGCCAGCTTGAGAACGTCGTTGGCACTCAAGGTGGTGGTGACGTTCCGGAAGAGGGCGCTGACCAGGCCGGGTAGGCGAAACATGAGGTTGTTCCAGCTCATCGCCTGCTGTCGCAGATCCTGTAGGAAACGCTGCTGACGGGCCATGCGGCCGAAGTCCAGATTCCCGTCGTGTCTGTAGCGGACGTACTCGAGAGCGTCGTGACCCCCCAGGAGTTGGTAGCCCGGAGAGAGTTTGATGAGCTCCCAAGTGGGGTCTGCGTTGTAGTAGCGATGGTCGACGTCGACGTAAACACCGCCCAGGGCGTTGGTTATGTCCTCGAAGGCCGAGAAGTCCACTTCAAGGTATTGGTTCAGGTCGATACCGGTGACGTCTTGTACCGTGGTGATGGCCAGAGCCGCGCCACCGTAGGCGTATGCCGCATTGATCTTTTGCATGCCGTGGCCCTGCACGTCCACGTAAAGGTCGCGCGGGATGGAAAGAATGGACACGAAGTTCTGGGCGCGATCCACGTGGACGACCATCATAGTGTCGGAGCGGCCGTTAGTCTCGTTACCACGATTGTCGGAGCCCAACACTAAGATGTTCATGCTGTCCGGAGCGCCGGGGAGCGGGGCCAGCGTGGTACCAGGAGTGGCAAGAGTGGTCGCTGGATGGGTTCGCAGGGCCGATACGGCTGTCTTGCTCACTCGAGCGTTGGCTTTACCAACCTGGGCGCGGAACCACAGGTAGGAGCCCCCGGAAACAGCGAGCGCCAACACGACAATACCGACGATCGTCCACATGAGGATACGGGGCCACCGCCGCCTGGGCGCGCCGTCGACCTCGTAGACGCTGTACGGCTTGTCACTCATCGTCGCAGCTGAAGGGACGATTCAAACTATTATTCACTCCTCCTCGAATCGCCCACAACGACTGCGGTGGATGGTATGTCGTCCAGATGAATACCCGATGAAGGAACGATCCGCGGGGCCACCGGCCATCCCCGGGACCGCTGAGCCGCTTCCCGCGAGCGCCGCTGAGATGCCGGCGCCCCGGTCAGCAACAGACAGCCGTCGCTCAGGCACCTGATCGCTTCGGCGTTTCAAGCTTCCGTAGGGCGTCCTGACCGCGACCGCTGCCATCTCGCTCCTAGCCACCAGCCCATAGGCAGAGCCATGACGTGGGTGGCTGCGTCGATCAGACCCTCCGGGGCGGTGCGCGCGTGAAAGGCCGCCCACACGACCGTCCCCGCCAAAACCGCGCCAACAACGCAGACCACGTACACTTGAAAACGCTGGGAGAAGTAGGTCAACACGACGCCGAGACAGGCGAGGTATCCGGCCGAAGGCCCCACGCTTCGCAGCTTCACGAGTTCCTCGAGCAGAGCCGAGTTGACCAGACGAGACGCGGCTAGCCCAACAATCGCTTCGATTATTCCGGTGCCGAGGTGAACGCTCCAGAACGCAAGCGCGGTCCGCCGAACCCCCGCCCACCACTCACATGCTCCGACTGCAATACCGAGCGCGACCAAGTTGAACCAGAAGTAGAAAGCGCCCGGAGTTAGGAGAACCGAGACCGGAAGCCTCCAACCACGCCTCGGGGAAAGATCTGTGAGCGCGAATCCCAGCCTCTCTAGCCAGACACTGGAAAGCGGGTGGAGAACGGTGTTGCTGATTATCGCGCACGCAATGTAAGCCGCGAGTACCCAAAGGGTGAACGGGGCGGGCGATATTCTCGGCCGCGTCTTGAGGCAGGCGGTTATGCTTGAAAAGCGGTGCTGACGATCCATCAGGCAATCGTACAGGAAGCGCGGGACGCCGCAGCGTATGATGAGGCCAGTGAAAGTCTCGGCACATCAGTCACAACCAATCGTGTCCTCGGCACAGAGCGTCTGGCCCGTGCGAATGATCAGTCTCGTTGTCTTCGTCGCCGGGTGCCAGGTCCTCTTCCACTCCCTTCTGGCGCGGCTACCCTCAGAGGTACGCTTCGCCGATTCGGTGCTGCCATTCAACACCCTGCATTGGCACCGGTTGGCGACCATAGTCATCGGGTTTCTGCTCGTGTATCTGTCGCTGCACCTGTACAAGCGGCGGAGAGCAGCGTGGTACGTTGCAACGGCCGCGACCACCCTGTTGCTCGCTCTCCACATGGGCCGATGGCATCTGGCCGTAGGACCGGCCGTATTGCTTGGTCTCCTTCTCCTTTGCAGAAGCCACTTCACCGTCCGCAGTGAGCCGAGGAGTGTCCTTCGCGGACTACTCTTGGCGCTGGGGATACTGGTGATCGCGGTGATCGTGGGCACGGTCGGCTTCGAACTGCTCGACCGGCGAGATTTTGGTGCCGACTTCGGGCTGGCAGAGTCGCTGGTCCGGACTCTACGCCAGTTCGCGCTCGTAGGAAACCAAGACCTCTCGCCGCTCACCCGTCACGCGCACTGGTTCACCGAAGCACTCACCATACTGGGCGCCTTCGCGGAGATCCTTGCCGCGCTCAGCTTCTTCAGGCCGGTGGCATTTCGCATGGCCACGCTCCCCCGCGAGCGGCAGCGGGCGGGGAACATCGTCGCTCAGTTCGGCCGCTCCCCCTACGACCATTTCAAGATCGGGCGGGACAAGTCGTTCTTCTTCTCGGGAAACGGCCGCTCATTCATCGCGTACAGGACTGTTTCCAACGTCGCCTTGGCCCTCGGGGACCCGGTGGGACCGGAGGAAGATCTCGGGAACACTATCGCCGGTTTTGTGAACCTCTGCCGGCGCAATGGCTGGACGGCGGCGTTCCTGATGCCGGAGATACCCGCCGTCTATCGGAAGCACGGACTCTCAGTGGTCAAGATCGGCGAAGAAGCCGTCATCGACTTGGACCGGTTTCTCGCGCAGACGGCCAAGGGAAAATACTTTCGCTATGTCCGGCGCAAGCTGGAGAGCGAGGGGTACGTCGTGACCCGGCACCTTCCTCCTCACGACAGAACTCTGCTGGCCGAGGCGGAGGAGGTGTCAAACGAATGGCTCTCACTCCCTGGTCGTCGGGAGTTTGGTTTTTGCCAAGGGTCGTTCGACCGCGATGCCATTGCCGCTGCACCTCTCTTCGCGCTCAGGAACTCGACGAGGAGCATGGTGGCGTTCGCAAGCCAGGTCCCGTCGTATCGGCCCGGAGAGGCCAATTTCGATCTCATGCGGCGCCGGCCGGGAACCCATTGGGCCGGGATGGACCATCTGTTCCAGGAGATGCTCCGGACTTTGCGGGACGAGGGCTACGTCACCTTCAACATGGGCATGGCTCCGTTCGCCGGATTAGCGAGTAGCCCAGAGGCCTCGTGGACAGAAAAGGGGATGCGCGAACTCGCGGAACATGTGCGGTGGCTCGCCTCTCTCCAAGGCCTACGCACGTACAAGTCCAAGTTCGAACCCATCTGGGAAGAGCGCTTCCTCGTGTACGACGGCGGGCCAGTCTCTCTACCCAAAATCGGCCTGGCAATGGCCCGGGCGATGTAGCTGGGTTCCAAGCCATGAAGACGCGGGGCCCGCTCCGTAGGTGGCGGCAACTCCTTCTGCTGGCCATGTTCTTGGGCTTTAGTGCCCTCGTCGTCACCCAGTTCACGGACGCGAGGAATTTCGCTCAGACCCTGGGTTCCGCGGTTTGGTATTGGGTTCTCGCCTCGATCCTCCTCTTTGCCTTTTCCTTCTATCTTTACGCGATGCTTTATCGGATCGGGTTCCGGGCGGTCGAACTCAAGGTGGCCACCGTAAGCATGCTGCCGCCATTGATGGCGTCCATCTTTCTCAACACCTTCGCCCCGGTAGGCGAGGCCATCTTCGTCCAGGACGCGGTCGAACACGGGAGGTCCGGGGCCAGGACCGCGCCGGGAGTCCTGCTCGTGCTAGCCGTCGATCTTGGAACGTCGCTGCCTTTCATCGCCGTAGGCATGGCCTTCCTCAAAGCACACGCAGCCCTACCCTTCTACGACATCGTGGCCAGTGTTCTCTTCTTTTTGGTCGTCTTCATCTTCGTGGCGGCACTCTGGCTCGGCAACGTCCGGAAGGGCTGGTTGGAGAGATTCCTGGGCTGGGCCCGGGGCGTGATCAACTGGGTAGGCGGGTTGTTCCGGCGCCCCGATCTCGTATCCCATTCCTGGGTCGAAGGGAGCGTGGACCAGTTCTCGGAGGCCTCCTCCGGTATCGCTCGCCATCCGGGCATCCTGGCGAGTCTGCTGGTCTTGGGGTTGGTGATGCATGCCGTGAACGCAGCCGGACTTTACGCCCTCTTCTTGGCGTTCCATCAACCGGTCGGTGTCGGCACGATCACAGCCGGTTTCGGCATGAGCATCGTCTTGTACGTCATCGCGGTGACGCCGCATGGGGTCGGCGCGGCAGAGGGCGTGATGTCTCTGCTGTTCACTTCCACGGGCGTCCCGGGCGCGACCGCAGTGGTCGTGGCGATCGGCTATCGGATATTCAACGTCTGGATCCCGGTTGTAGTCGGCTACTTCTTTACACGGAGAATGCGGGTCTTCAAAGGGACTGCGAGCCGGCGTCAGTAATTGGTCAATACTTCATCCTCGGCCACACCAAGGCGGCAAAACTCATCTCGGCTCTCATCCATCATCGCCTTCATGCCGCAGACCAGGGCCACCGGCTTCTCCAGCCCTTCCAAGGCCTCGCCGCAATGCAGCGTGACGTAGCCTGACTTGCCAGACCAAGCCGATCCTTCGGGACGGCTCAGGGTCAGCATCGTGGTGATACCGGCTTCGTTCCAGCCGTCCAGCTCGCCGGTGAAGGGGAAATCCGTGGGCACACGAACACCGAAGATAGCCGTGACCTTGCCGAAATCAGCTCTCCTCCGGGTGACGGAACGGATAACCCCTCTCATCGGGGCTATGGCGCTACCCACGGCGGTGATGACCAGATCTCTGCCCTTGTAGTCGTCGATCGGAAAACCCTTGCCCATCGGACCTTTGACCTGCAAGGTGTGGCCTTCCTTGAGCCGAAAGATGGCTCCCGCGGCTCCCCCGCCGTCCTTGACCAGAAACTCCAGGATGCCCTTATCCTCCGGAGCTGAGGCGATCGCAAAATACGATTCGCCCACGCCCTCGACCCCGAGAACGCAGACCTGACCCGGTATGAACGTCCAGGCAGGTTCCGCTGTCAAGGTGAACAATTTCAACTGGGGCGTTTCATCCGACACTCGCTGGATGGTCATGACGCTCGCTTGAGTTTCCACGCTATCTCCCTCCTTGACTAAGAGCTTTGCGCAGCGCGATGTGACCTAACGGGATATCTGAAGCTTAACAGCGATCTTCAGACTACCAGGAGACGATACCAACGCCGAGCCAGGAGACCATACCAGGGCCGGGGCTGACCAGGCCGCGGGGTGATCGCTTCGTCGCCAAAGTGCGGAAGGCCCGCCGGCCGCAACCGCCCTCGCGCTCCGTCCACCTGGTCGCCCGGAGGCGCGGGTTGGGCACGGGCGCGGACACCAGACAGAAAGGCCCAACGTCACCTCGCGGGCGGAACGACTCGCTTCTTGGCCCTTCGAACGAGCCAGTAAGCCGCAATCGGCGCCAGGATGATCCCCGCCACGGCGAACAGCTGGGCCTCCCTCATGCCCAAGAAGATGATGTTGTTCACCCGGTAGAACGAGATGAAGAAGCGGCCGAAGGAGTAGAGCCCGATGTAGGCGAGGAAGGCCAGACCGTCGGTCTTGAGGCGAGGGATCGAGATACAGGAGTATGCCCAGCATCACGAGCAGCCATAGCTGCTCGTAGACCGGAGTTGGGTGCGTGGGGACTCCCAGCAGGTTGGCGGGCAGGAGAGCGTTCGGGTTGGTGTAGGTGAAGCCCCAAGGCAGCTTGGTGGGCGGTCCCCAGGTGTCGCCGTTTATGATGTTCGCGCAGCGGCCGATGATCTGGGCCACCGGGAAGGCCAGAGCCGTGCGAGTCGAGCACCCTGAGCACCGGGAGCTTCTTCCAGCGGCAGTAGATGACCAAGCCGAAGATGCCACCGGCGATCACCCCGTAAATAGCAAGGCCGATGAGCTGCCCGCCAAAAATCTGTCCGGGGTGGTGCCAGTAGAAGCTGAAGTTGTCGAAGACGTGGAAGAGCCTGGCCCCAATGACCCCCAAGGGCACGGCAAAGACGGCGATCCCCCAGGCATGGTCTGGTGAGATGTGGCGCCGCTTTAGTTGACCGGCAAGGATCCAGAGGCCGACGATGACCGCCACCGCCATGATCACGCCGTACCAGCGGAACGTAAGGGGACCCAGCTTCCCGATGATCGGGTCGATGCTGATGGTCATGCGGAGCTATCTCCGCCGACGGGGAGGCCCGTGTTGACCCCAACGGCTCCCGCAAGCTGGCCCGCGCGACGGCTGAGCGAACGGATGACCAAGGATTGCAAAGCTACCTTCCTGATGAGTGTGTCTGCTCAATAGCGGCTTCTGAAAACCCCCGCTCGATCACGGTCATTAGGTGCGGCATTCGCTCAAGATCTCAACCCGCACCGATCGGCCTAGCCCCTTGCCACAGGCGGGAGGCGCCGAGCACGCCAAAGTATACCGCGGTGGCCACGGCTAGGATCGCGAAGCTGGGTGGCACCCGGGGCACGCTGTAGCTAAGGATGAGGCCCACCCACATCTCCCCCACCGAGAGGACGGCGGAAAGAGCGAGGGCGAGATAGGGTCGCGCCGTCAAGCGCTGGGCAGTGCCGGCCGGAGCCGCCAAAAGCCCGAGCAGAAGCAGAGCGCCCACGGCTTGAGCCGAGAGAGCAGCGGCCGCTCCCACCAGCGCGAGGAAGCCCACGCCCAACGCCCGCACAGGCACGCCTCGGGCCGCGGCGACGGACTCATCCACGCTCGCAAAGAGAAGGGGTCTCGCCACCAGGAGCAGCAGGACGACCACGGCCAGAGCGGAGGCCGCGCTCAAGACCGCCTGTCTCCCGCTCAGCCCCAGGATCGACCCGAAGAGCACAGAGACGCTGGCACCGCCGGTCCGCGCGCTCCGCGAGGTAGTGTAGATGGAGAGGAAAAGGACTCCCAGGCCCAAGATCCAGGCGAAGACACTGCCGATGACCGCATCGTTCGCGCGGCCCTTGGGACCGATGGCGCCCATCAGCAGACCGACAGCGATAGCCAGAGCGAACAGCCCGACGCGAGCGTCAAGACCAGCCGCCAGAGCCGCGAGAGCACCGGTGAAGGCCACGTGACTCAGAGCATCCCCGGTGAACACTTGGGCCCGCAGCACCACGAAGTATCCGACGAGACCAGAGGCCAGAGCTATACCACTCCCGGCCAGGAAGGCGTGCTGCATGAATGGCTGGCTGAAGAAGCTCACCCGCGGCTCCGAGAGGGTACGCCTGGCTCCGTCTTGACGTCGGCCCTCGGAGACTCGGACAAGCCTGGCCGCAGCCACGGAATAGAGCACCGCGAGCAGATAGATGGCGAAGGCGAACGTGGTCACAAAGAAACCCACTGGATAGGGGGTGTAGAAAGCCACTCCCAGAGCGAGCCAGGTGACGACGATCCCGATCACCACCGCCAGGCCCAAACTGAGCGCCGGGCGGACGGTCAGGCGCTGGGCAGTGGCCGCCGGCATGACGAGCAAGGCGAACACGAGGAGCGCGCCGGTTATCTGGCTCACCTCCGCGACCGCGACACCCAGAAGCAGGAGGAACGCAGCCGAGAGTAGCCTCACCGGAACGCCGCGGGCCTCAGCCGCTTGGGGATCGACACTGGCAAAGAACAGGGGCCTACCCAGGAAGGCAAGGAGGACCAGAACCAAAGCTGCAGCGCCGAGGAGCACGAAGACTTGGGTCAGGCTGATTCCCAGGAAGCTCCCGAAGAGGAGAGCGTCAAGCCCGCTCAGGAAGCCGGGGTAAAGAGCCACGAACAGGAACCCACAGGCAAGCACGAAGGCTTGCACGGTGCCGGTGACGGCGGACTCCTCGCCCCTTCGCCTGCCGCCGCTCCCGGGAAGAAGAGCGATGGCAAGAGCCGCCAGGATGGCTCCGCCGAAGTATCCGTAGCTCACGCTTATGCCTAGAAGAGCGGCGCCCGCGGCCCCGGGAAAGCCAACGAGGGCGAGGGTATGCCCGGCGAAACTCTGCTGGCGGAGCACCATGAACCAGCCGACGATTGCGGCAAGCACCGCGACGATCGTGCCCGCGGCCAGAGCGTGAACCATGAAGGGGTAGGAGAAGAGTTCCTGGACGTCCTTGAAGAGATTCCAGGAGAAGCTATCGGCGGGGCTCACAGCATTCCTGCTCCGCATCCGCGGGATGCCAATCCCCGCCTACCGGCACCCCCTCCGGCTGACCCACCACCAAGAGCCGCCCGTCGGAGGTGCGGTGAACCTCTACCGGAGAGCCGTAGATGCGGGTGAGGGTGGCGCTCGTTATGACCTCGGCCGGGGTACCCGACACGACCCCTTTTCTTGCGATGTAGACGACCTTTTGGGCCTGGCCGAGCACGGGGTTCACGTCGTGGGTGACCATGAGCACAGCTTATCCCCCGCTCGCGCGAGATGCGGCCCACGAGCGCGGTCACCGCCATCTGGTTGGGGTAGTCCAGGCTCGACAGGGGTTCGTCCAGAAGCAGCACCTCCGGCTGGTGCACGATCGGACTGGGCGATAAGAAGACGCTGCTGCTCGCCTCCGGAGAGCTCTCCGATCGGACGGTTGGCGTACGCGGAGGCGCCCACCAACTCGATCACTTCGTCTACCCGGCTCCCCCCGTCGGCGCGATGCGAACCGAAGAGCCGGGGAAGAGGCACGCCCCAATGGTCGCCGTCGAGGCCCAGTCGTACGAGGTCCACGCCCCGCACCCGCACCGAAGTGTCGAAGACCCGGCTCTGGGGCAGATAGCCTACCCGGGAGCGGGCCTCCCGCGGGGGCAGCCCCAAGACTCGCACCTCTCCCTCGGCGGCTGGCACAAGCCCCAAGATGACTTTGAGCAGGATTGTCTTGCCCACCCCATTGGGACCGAGCAGGGCGGCGAATTCCCCACGCGACACGGAGAGACTCACGTCTTGCCAGATGACTCGTTTGCCGAGACGAGCGCTTGCTTGCTGAATTCCACAGCGAAACCGTGTGAGGGGGCTCGTTCAGGTCATCTGCCTGTCGCTTGGGCGAGGGCGGCCTGGATCCGAGTAAGCTGGGCGACCTGCCAGTCCTGGAAGGTGGCGGTCGCCGGGTTCAATGTCTCGGTGATTGCGACCACCGGTATCCCGGCCGCCTGGGCTTCGGCCACTTGAGTCTGGATGTCGGGAGTGGCGTTCTGGGAGTTGTAGATGTAAACCTTGATCTGCCTGTCTTTGATCTGCTGGTCGATGGTGGCCTTGTCCTGGGCCGTCGGGTCGGTGCCTTCGCTTACGGCGTTAAGGAAGGAGGCCGGGGTAAGCAGGTTGAGCCCCAGGGCCTGGGCCAGCGGAGCCATGATGCTCTCCGAAGCCCCGATGGGTGTGCCCGCGTACTTGGCCTTTATACCGGCGATGAGGCCGTCGTAGGTGGCCAATGTCTTCGTCTCAAAGAGCTGCCTCTGCTGGTCGAAGTAGGTGGCGTCTTTGGGATCGAGGGACTTGTAATCGGCGGTGATCTGCGCGATCACCCTGTGCACGTCATCGGGGGAGTACCAGCGGTGAGGGTTGCCGCCCGGCTTCACCCCGACCACGTCCCCCACGTTGAGCACCAGTCTGCCGCTGACCGAGGAGGCGCCGAGCAGGCGGTCCACCCAGGGATCGTAGCCGACCCCGTTCTCGATCACGAGCTCGGCGGTCGCCATCTTTATAGCGTCCTGCGCTGTAGGCTCGTAATCGTGGGGGTCGGTATTGGGATTGCTGATGATGCTGGTTACGTCTGCGTGCCGGCCGCCCAGTTGGGCCGCGATGCTCCCCCAGAAATTCTCGGCAGCGATGACGGCTATCGGCGCGGCGTTGGTTGCTGATGCAGGAACGCCTACGGAAGAACAGCCGCCGAGGCTCAAGGCCACAAGAGCGACAAGAGCCACCGCCGGCACTGCCAGTGCTCCACTCGCCAAGCCAAGGCGCCGCGGACCCGGTCTCGCCGCTCGATCACGAGTAGATCCTCCCGCCGCCCCCACACTAATCTCCGTGGGTCGTCAGAACGACCGCCGCGGTTACACCGTTAGCCTGACACTCGGCACAAATCCCTGCCAGCTCCAAAGAATGAGCACTTATCTTGAAACCGGTTTCCGTTGCCGCCGCCTTCTCGACGGAGACCATGTCGCAGCTCGAAAACTCCGCCACCCGCCCGCATCCGAGGCACACCACGCTGTGACCGTGCCCAGCCTTCGCGCCCACGACAGTCGCGCAGCCCTCAGACGTGTGAATGCGACGGGCTATCCCGAGGCTGACTAAGAGGTCCAGGGCCCGGTAGACAGTGGTTAGACCGAGCTCCGGACATTCCGCCTGGGCCGCGTAGAGGATCTCCTCGGGGCTGAGCCCTCGTTCAGCCCGGCCGAGGGCGGTGAGCACGGCCGCTCGCTGGCGCGTAAGCCGGATACCTCTGGCGCGCAACTCTTGTATTGCTTTTCCCACGTCCACGCTCGCCCGTCCTCGCAGCCGCTATCTTCGATACCCGAACCGGGTCTGCCTCGATCCCAGTTGAAAATCTTTCTCATTTAGATGCATTGTAAACCTCCGGATCGCGCGCCGCGAGCCCGTACGACGAAATGCTGAAGCACCCATCTCCAAGCACCGTTTGTTGCGACACACGGCGGGGCATGCTCACGGACGATCGCGCTCTGGACGCAGAGTGACCGTCACGGCAGGTCGTCAACCTCACCCGGCCCAGGCCCTCGGCCCAGCGAAGCCGGTCGAGGCGAGCGCCTATTCTTCCGCTTCCGCCATCCCACCACGCGCCAGCTACCGATGCCCGCGAGCACGAGCCAGCCGATCACTTCCAAGATCTGGCCCGCGTTGTTCGCGTTAGTACGCCCGTAGTAAAGCGTCACGTGACTCTGAGTGGGGATGACCATCATGAACGATGGAGACACGAGATAAGGACCGTCCGCCCCTTTCACGTGCCAGTTGGGAAAATAAGAGATCTTGATCCAGTGCGGCACGCCGATGGCGGTGGTGTCGAAGGTCAGCGTGTTGTCGGTGAGCCGCTCGTTCGTGACCGCACCGCCGGTCTCGATGGGAGTCACCGGCGGATTCGTGACCTTCTCCGCGGAAGCCGACTTGAACTGCCTGAGCGCCGATTGCCCCTGGTCCCAAACAAGCGGAGTGGCCAGATCGGCCGGATTCTCATACCACGCCACGGCCAAATCCTGCCACGCCGCCTGCGGCACAGCCAGGCGGACCGGCTGGTTTTGCATCACCTGCACGTAGCCGGTGGCACCCGCGATGCGAAAGAGGTTGTACTGGCCCCAAGTGGCCAACAGGGAGGCCCGCGGGTCGGCCTTCACCCGATTCGCCACCTCGGGCGTCGCCGTCAGCAGATAGGGGATGTTCATGAGCTGCAGGTGAGTGAGTCCAGCCGCAATGTCCAACGAGGGATATTTGACGCCGAGAATCGCGTCGCTCGGTTCTTCGGACAGCTCTGCCTGATTGATGAAATGGAACGGAGCGGTAAGCGACGCCTCCATGAGCGTCCCCTCCATGGTCGGCTGGGCCACTCCGTTCCCTTCTTCGGCGTCCAGTTGCGTCCAATAGGGAATGAGCTCAAAGGCCCTCAGGGTCCCGAACTCCTCTATGGTCTGCGAATGTTCCACCATCACCCTGCCGGGCGGAAGGCTGGCGATGAAGCTGTTGATCTGTTGGTACTCCGAGTTGCTGGGCTTGCCTTCGTAGCCGCTATAGTTCCATTGGATCAGCGCGGCCGGGGTCTCGCTGCTCAGTCTCTCAGCCCTCTGCTTGTCTACGCCGAACACGCCGCCAATAGCCTGGAGCTCGGCACGCACCACCGTTGTCTGACCGGTCAGGACGATCGCTACCCCGAGCACGATAGCGACGACGGGCACATACACGCGGCCCGCCGTCACGCCACTCGTCCGGAATACGCGACGAACCGCCGCGGCGAAAGGACCCATGAACCACACGGCGGCGTACGCGGTCCAGAGGTAGAGCGAGAACCAAAAGAAGGGCATCACCCGAGCGTTCCATAAGCGTCCGTTCGGCAGCGCGTATATCAACACCAGCGAGACGAATGTGATCCAGGCCAGGGGGAGGAGTCGCCTGTCCTTTCGCCTCAGCGCGTAGGCCATGCCGGCGAGCCCGAGCACGGCCACCGGAAGGACGGCGGTAGGCAGCAGGTCGTGGAAAGAGTGCAGTTGGATCCAGTCCATCTTCGCCGACCACTTCAGATCGGCGACAAAAGGCAGGGACCAGAACGCTGTGAGGGCAAAGCCCACTGCACCGATGCCGACCAGATAGAGGAGCGCACGCCGGCGCCAGTGCACCAGCAGGAGGCCCCAGACCAGGAACACCAGCACGAACGTGGTCACGACATGTGAAAGCACGATGGCCAGGAGCAACAGACAGTTGACCACGAACAGCCAGTCGAACTTGGATCCTCGCTCCATGCCCTTGTGCACCGTCCCCAGGAAGAGGAAGCAGAGGGTAAAGCTCAGCATGTAGCTGAACTCGCCGGCCAGGGTGCTCAGGATGTTTCCGCCGTAGATGGAATAGCTCTGCAAGAAGAGGAAGACGAGAGCAAGTACCGCCGCGAGCGCCGGGTACGGACGCCGGATGCGAAGCAAGCGCGCAAAAGCGTACGTGACGACAGGCAGCGCGAACACCCCCAGGACGGTCACGATCTTGAATGCGATCTGGTAGGGGATGATCCACTGTAAGAAAGCGATGAGCAGGAACGGGAACGGGAAGTAGAAGGTGAACATCGGCATCCCCGCGTACCAACCGGGAGCCCAACCGGTGAGCTTGAAGTGCGGAAGCAGATCCTGAATGAGGAACTGCATCGGGTAGTGGTACGCGCCGGTGTCTCCGCCGGTCGTGGTGGTCATGCTGAAGAGCAGATCCGGCCGGTAGAAGACAAGAAGAACCGCGTAGATGGCGAGAAAGGCGACAAGCGTGGGGATCCAATCCCACAGGCCTTTTCGTCCTACCGAATCTCCGTGGTCGGGACCCTGCATTCTCCTCCTTCTAAAGCAGCAAGCGCAATCCTAGCAAGCCGTGACATCACTTCGCCGCGTTTGCTGAGATTCACCAAACTAGGGTAGAGCAACCGGCAATGGCCTCGGTCGCATTTGTGTCCGCGGGCGGTGAGTCGCAGGAGGGTCTCGAGCGGGGGGTTCGCCGAGGCTCGGCCGACTTTACTCTTCTTCGCGCGCCCGCAAGGACCAGATTGCGCCACATGCCCGCGCTGCTACACTTGGGCGATGCTTGTCGTCTTGGAGGTGCGGCTGACGCCGCCAGCCAGACTCACGCTGGGTGCGGCCCCTTGGTGTCCCGACAGATTCTGGACGCGCGCCGAACACCCGCGAGAAGGCGAGAAGCCGAACGTGTTGGGGCGAATCGGAAAGGAATCAATGCCGTGGAGCAAAAGGAAGACAAGGAACTCGTCCAGGTCCTCATGACACGAGCGAAGCTGAACCAGTTCCACCAAGAGAAGCTTTCGAGGGACGCTCTCTACAATGCTCACGCGGCGCAGAAGCAGGTCGCCCGGGCGAACATGCTGAGTGCCAAGACCCTTCTCAAAGCTGTTGGCGTAGAAGAAGCGGTCAAACTCACTGAAGAGACAAGCTATGAGTTCAACTACATGATGGGCAGAAAACGTGCCGAGGCGCTGGGGAATCCAAAAGACTTGGACTCCATGCTGTACGCGTATATCGGTGAATTACTGGATGCGATCCCGTGGGTTCCAAATGCTGAATTTATTGAGAGATCAGAGAAGAAGATCGTTTGGGGAAACACAAAGTGCATGTATGCGGATTACATAAACGAGTGGAGAACTGAAGTGCCAGAGTTCTTGACTGATGATGTTTATGAAGTGATGTGCGCTCGTTGTTCGCATGACCACGGATGGGCCAACGGCTTCAATCCAGATATAGAGTTCAAGAGGGTACAGTTCAAGTTGGATGGGGACAAAGGCTGCTTCTTCGAGATGACGGCTCCGTGAGCCACACGAGTGACGAGCACACGCTCAAAAAGGGTGGCTGACTTACAAAGCGATCATCCGATACTTAGCCCATGACGGAAGCTAATGAGTATAGCCACCCTCTCCAATTGGGAAGATACCGCAAGCCGACCAGCACGTTCGGGAAATACGACAACGCGCGGAGATTCTGGGAAGACCATGTCACCGGAGTCTTCTTAGCGCCCCACCTCGAGAAGCTGCTGGCGCGTTGCAAGGGGCGCGGCACAGGCCTCCGTATCCTCGATCTGGGATGTGGCATCGGAGACGGTCTGGACCTTATTCAGCGGATCGCCCGGAGCCAGGGTCGGGAGTTCGGCGCGGCCGGCACGGAACTCGTCCCTCTAGAATCGCTCGGAGAATATGTCGGCGTCGATATCAACGACGATCTGCTTTGCCAAGCGGAGGAATGCTATGCCTCCGCGAGCAACGTGCGGTTCGTGAGAGGTGATCTTTCCGAGGGATTGCCAGAGGAGATCTTCAGAGATCACCGGCCGTTCGATCTGTATTTCACGTCATATGCCATGCTGTCTCATTTCCACGACGACCAATTTTTGACCATATTAGGGGATGTCTGCAGGCATGCGCCAGAGCGCGCCCTCTTCGTCGGCGACTGGCTCGGTCACTACTCCTATGAGTGGCCGCGGTTCTGGCTCGATGCCCCCAGAGCCGACTACTTCGTCGATTACCGCATGTCGTACCTTTATGACGAAGCCGAACGTCGAACGAACGATATACCCTCCTTTCCCCTGCGGCTGATGACAAGGGATGAGGCCCTGGGGCTCGTCAGAGAAGCTTCCGAAGAATCGGGCGTTCCGATTCTTTCTCTGGTGACGTTCGATCGCTCCATACTGACGGGGCGGCATACCGATACGCGCGAGTACAACCCCACATCACCACCGCTGCGACGTGCGATCAACTCGCTCTTTGAGCCGCAAACTCGGACCGACCTCGAGCAACTCTTTGTTGACTACGTGCCCCGGCAGGGCTTTGATGCGGTGAACCGCTTCTACGACGGTTTCTTTCGAGCCACCAACGACCTGGTCAGCTACACGGTTGCGCTGCTCGAGAATCCCGCGCAGGCGGAACGGGAGTCATGTTTCCTGCAACCTCCCTGCCTGGACCCCTCGCCTCTCAGGGACAGCATGGGAATCATGCGATCACTGATAGGAGGCCTGAGATCCGTTGCATGGGGGGATGCCCGCGCGAATCTGATCGAACCTGCGCTCGCCCACGCCCTGGAACACCTGGAGATCGGGATGCAGCAGGGCTTGGGCATGGGTCACAGCCTTGGCGTTGTTGCAGAGATCGCAAAGGACGTGGACTGAACCGTTACAGGCCTCCGCTCCCGGCCGCTTCAAGGTTGAGCGGAAATCCCGTCCGGAACTGTGCACCAATCGTCGGCGTCCGGACACATAAGGGGTGAGTGAATCTTTCCAGGAGGACCGACGTGAAGTGTTGGGCAGGGCGCTCAGTTCTCTTGTTGCGAATACTCGCCGCGTGTCTCGCCGCATCCGCTGCACTTCTGCTTTTCGGTTGCGGCCAGGCCTCGCCGTCCGCTGAGTCCTCGTCTTCCGCTCATTCTCTGCAATCCACCCAGTCTTCACTTTCGGTCGGCTCCGCTGGCAGCCGACCGATATCCGGCAAGCCCTTCGAGATCTATCGCGTCACGGCCCAAGAGGACTTCTGGGAGAGTTGGATCTCGGGAGATACAGTCGTTTGGCTCGAAAGTCCAGGACCGGGGACCGGCGCCGGTTACGGCATGATCTCCGCCGCGGCAAGCTCCGGCACCATCCTTCGCTCCTGGTCGCCGGAGACCGGAAAAGTCGAAGATGTCCCCGGCTCCAAGCTCGCAGCCCCAGATCTGCCGCCCGAAGGCGCCACGTACATGTCGACACTACCGAGTTCCTGGGCTGCCGTCCTTTCCGGCGGCACTGGAACTCCGAAGGTCGTCTGGGCGGAAGGACCGAAGGAACTCGGGGACAACTACATCTTTCGCGGGCTCTGGAGCTGGGTCCCCGGCACCGAGCCGAAGCAGCTTCTCCCCGAGTCTTTCGGCTCTAGCACCCATCTTGCCGCCGGAGACGCGCTCGCCATATTCGTTCCCTCTGCTGCCTTCCTTTCTCACCCGCAGAATCATGACCCATCTGACCCGGCTAGTTGGCAGAAGGTCCTACTCATGACAGCGAACATGGATGCCCCGATCGAGGTCGACCCCTCCCACCCCGAACTGCCTGCTTCAGCCTTAGAGGGACTTTCCCCCTACTTCTCGTTCTGGTCGGGGACGTCGCCGGGCCAAGACGTCTACGATCTGCGGACCGGTGCCAAGCTCGCGGTCCGCGTACCGGACCAGGGTTCGCTCATAGCCGGTCACTGGGCGGCCTCGTACAAAACTGATCCGTCCTTCGGCCGCACGAACAACGTGGATATCGTCCTCACCGACTTGGAGACGGGCGAGTCGAAGACAGTGACGAGCTTCGGCGTCGAGCAGTACTACTCGCCCGTTTTCGCGCTGAGCGCGGACTGGTTGGTAGTCCTGAAGCCAGGCAAGGAAGTCCCGACCAACGTCGACTCGACCACCACTCTCCCGGACCAGCACATCGGCGCCGACCTGGTCGCCGCAGGCCCGGAGAGCCAGCGCAGTCCGCGCCAAAGCGGCACCTGCCGAGCGAGTGGCTCGAGCTACCCCACCCGGTGCTCTTTGCGCACCACCTTACGCGCCCCGGCGTGCCACGACGTGCTCCAATCCTTGGGCGGAACCACTTCATCCAGCCGGTCCAGCTGATCGATGCTCTTGAGGCGCGTGTAGATGAGTTGCCAGGCACAGGGGCGATCCGGGTCCACCTCGCAGTGCGTCTCGGTCGAGCCCCCGCAGGGGCCGTTCAGGAGCCGCTTGGCGCAGCGCGTGACGGGGCAGATGCCGCCGAACTGGGCCAGCATGCAGTCGCCGCAGCCCAGGCATTTCTCGGTCCAGATCGCCTGCTCCTCCAGAGTCCCCATGAACTGGGTGTTGAGTCCGGCGTAGACGGGCTTGTCGGGGAATCTCTCGGCGATGGCCTGCACGCCCACGCCGCAGCCGAACGAGACGATGGCGTCGACGTCAACCGCCGGCTCCGCCAGATCCTTGATGAATTCGTTCTCGCACTGCCGCTCGATGGTCACCTGGGTCAGCTCCAGGGCTTCGCCGTCAAGCCTGCGCGCCATGCGGATGGCGTAGGAGGCAATGCCCACCTCACGCTCACCACCGGCCAGGCATACCGTGACGCAGGTGCCACAGCCCACGAACAGCACCTTGCTGTGACCCGCGATGAGGTTCTTCACCTCGGTGATCGATTTCGGGGAAGCGACGATCATGATGTTCCTTCACTTTCCAATTGCCGGGTCTCCCTGAGCGGGCTCGGCCCCAGCGCCTTGACCGTGTCAACCATCTCCTGCACGCTCTCGACGAAGGTGGGGGCCATGGCGGCCGAAAGGTTCACCATCTTGAGCCGTTCGTCCCCGACGCCGATCTCGGCGAGCATCTCGCGGATGCGGTCCGTGCGCTTGCGCGCGCGCAGGTTGCCCTCGAGGAAGTGGCAACCCCCTTCCAGGCAACCAGCCACAAGAATCCCGTCGATGCCCTTCAGGAAAGCCTCCAGGATATGCTCCATCTCGATCTTGCCGGTGCACGGCGCGTGGATGATGCGAACGTTGGCCGGGTACTGCATCCGCTTGGAGCCCGCAAGGTCCGCCGCGGCATACGCACAGTAGTTGCAGCAGAAGGCGATGATCTCGGGTTCCCAGTCGGCGCCGAGCGTCGCCGCGGTCGCGGCCGCTTGCATCATCTCGGGCATCACAGCCTCGCTCATAGCCGCGCTCCATCCACCAACAGCTCGTCCAGCATGGCGACCAGCGCCTCGTCTTCCTGGTGCTGCAGGGTGATCGTCCTGGCCGGGCAGGAGGCCGCGCAACTGCCGCAGCCCATGCACATCGCGCCCTGGATCTCGGCCTTCATAAGCTCGTTGATCATGGGAGCGCCGTATGGGCAGACCTTGACGCAGGTGGCGCACGCCACGCAGTTCTCCGGATCGACCTTGGCCACCTGTCCGGGGATCTCAAGGAACGCCTTGGACAGGACCGTCGTGGCTCGTCCGACTGTAGCCTGGGCCTGGGCGATGGTCTCGTCCATGAACCGGGGCGAGTGGGCTAAGCCGCAGAGAAACTCGCCCTCGTTGGCCAGATCCACCGGCCGGAGCTTGGGATGCGCCTCGAGGAAGAATCCGTCGGCGGTGAGGGCACTGCGCAGCAGTCCGGACAGCACCGGGTTGCCGGCGGCCGGAGCAATGCCGGTGGAGAGCACCAGCAGATCGGGCCGCAGCACCAACTCGCGGTTGCTCGACGCGTCGTGCACGGTCACCTGGAGCCGTCCGCCTTCCTCGACCACGATCGGGTCGCCCTTTTCGGGATGGCGCACGAACAAGATCCCTTCTTCTCGGGCCTTCTGGAAGAACAGCTCCCGGAATCCGTACGTTCGGATGTCCCGCCCCAGTACCGCCACGTTGGCGTCGGGCACAAGGCGCTTGATCTCCAGCGCGTTCTTGACCGCTTCGGAGCAGCACACCCGGCTGCAATAGCCGTGCTCCTCGTTGCGGCTCTCCACGCACTGGATCATCACCACGGTGGGACTCTTCTTGCCTTGCAGCTCAGGCGGAAGATCGCCCCCGGCCAGCACGGCCTCCAGCTTGCTCTGGGTAGTCACGTGCGGGTTCTTGCCGTTGAGGTACAGGTCGGTGGAGCGCTCCTGGCCGCCCGTCGCGACAATAACGACTCCGTGACTGATTGGCAGCTCGCTCCCGGCCACGTTGAGAACGCTCTTGAAGTTGCCGACGTGTCCGGTGATGCTCGCAGCGGTGGTGCTCAGATAGACCTCGATGCCGGGATGGGCTTCGACCTTGTCCACCAATCGCTGAAGATACGCCTCAACGTCGGCACCCTCGAGCGTGGTGTGCACATCGCGAAGCAATCCGCCCAGGGCGGGCTCCTTCTCCACCAAGTGCACGTCGAACCCTTGGTCGGCGATGCCCAGCGCCGCGGTCATGCCGGCCAGTCCGCCGCCCAGGATGAGCGCTGAGGCCGTCACCGGCAGTCGCCCGGTCTGCAGGGCCCTCAGATGCCGCGCCCGTGCCACCGCCATAGCCATCAGGTCGACGGCCTTTTCGGTAGCGGCGACGGGGTCGTCCTTGTGGACCCAGGAACATTGGTCGCGGATATTGGTCATCGCGAACAAGTACTGGTTCAGCCCGCTCTCGCGCAGCGTCTCCTGGAAGAGGATCTCGTGGGTCCGCGGCGAGCAGGAGGCCACGACCAGCCGGTTGAGCCGGTGCTTCTCGATCATGTCCTTGATGTGCTGCTGGTTGGTGTCCGAGCAGGTGTACATGCTGGCTTCGGCGTGACGCACGTTGGGCATGAGGGACGCCCTCCGGGCCACTTCCTCCACGTCGATGACCGACGCGATGTTCTGGCCGCAGTGGCAGATGAACACGCCCACCCGCGGCGCTTCGTCGGTGGTATCGCGCTCCCAGGGGTATTCGTGCCGCTGGATCAGATTGCCGCGGGCTTGGGCCAGTTGGTCCATGGCGCACGCCGCGGCCGCCGACGCCTGGGCCACCGATTCGGGGATGTCCTTCGGCTCCTGGAATGCTCCGGCCACGTAAAGGCCCGGTTTGGACGTCGCCAGCGGAGCCAGCCGCTCGGTCTGGGCAAAGCCGAACTCGTTGAGCTCCAACCCCAGCCGTCCAGCGGTTTGCCGGACACTGGCGGGAACCTGCATGCCCACGCTGAGCACCACCAGGTCGAACTCCTCCTGCCGTTCGATCCCCGCCTCGTCGAAGTAGCGTATGCGCGGGTTCTTAGTGCCGGGCATCTCGACCACCCGCGAGGGGATGGCCCGGATGTACTTCACACCGTGCTCGTCGCGAGCGCGGTTCACGTAGCTATCGAACTCCTTGCCGAAGGCGCGCACGTCCATGCAGAAGATGGATACTTCCAAATTCTGGCCACGCGCGTGCTCTAAGGCGACCATGGCCTCCTTGGTGGCGCTCATACAGCAGATGGACGAGCAATATCCGTTGCCTCGGGCGGCGTCGCGGCTGCCGACGCATTGGATGAACGCGATGCGTTCTACCTCACCGCCGTCCGAAGGCCGCTGGACATGTCCGCCGGTGGGACCCGCGGCCGAGAGCATGCGCTCGAATTGGACGCTGGACAGCACGTTCGCGTAGCGCCCGTGGCCGAACTCCCCGCGCAGAGAACCCTGGAACTCCTCGAAGCCGGGAGTCAGGATCACACTGCCGGCATCGATCTCGATCTCCTCGGGTTGCTGGTCGTGACACACCGCGCCGGCCGTGCAGACCTTGACGCACTGCATGCATTCACTGCAAAGTCCGCAAGCGAGACAACGCTTGGCCTCCGCGACGGCCTGATCCACGCTGTAGCCCAGGTCGATCTCGGTGAAGCCGTCCACGCGCCCAGATGGGTCGGCTTGCGGCATCTTCACGCGCTCCTGCCGCGGGGCGTCGGGCGTGGGGTTCTTGGCCTGCTCCACCGGATTCTCGGCCTCCGCCGCGCCGGAAGTCGCTGCCAGCTTGGCCCCTCGTAGGTAGGCGTCGATGGCCTCGGCGGCCTTGTGACCGTGCGCCATTGCATCGACCATAGAGGCCGGTCCCAGCACCGCGTCGCCGCCTGCGAACAGACCCGGGACGCCGGTGGCGAGCGAATCTTGGTCGGCCACGATCCGCCCGCCGGGGCCGGTGGCCACGCCCAGCCCGGCTGAGTCGATTCCCTGGCCGATGGTAACGATCACCGTGTCAGCAACCAGAACGGCGGTCCGCAGATCGTCGAACTGGGGATTGAAACGCCCCTGCTCGTCGAACACGCTGGTGCAGGCCCGGAAGGACACTCCCGACACCTTGCGCCCGCTCGTCTCGATCCGCGTCGGCCCGAGGCTGTTGTGGAAGACGACTCCCTCCTCAAGCGCCTCGGCTGCCTCCCAGGAGTGGGCCGGCATCTCCGCGCGACTCTCGAGACACGCCAGATGTACCGAAGACACACCGGGCAGCCGGCGGGCGCAACGCGCGGCATCCATGGCGACGTCGCCGCCGCCGATAACCAAGACGGTGGACCCGAGAGCCGGTGTCTCACCACTGTTGACCCGGCGCAGGAAATCGAGACCCTCCCAGACGCCCGTAGCCTCTTCGCCGGCGATGCCCAGTTTCCGGCTCACCCAGGCTCCCGGCGCTGCGAAGACAGCTTTGAACCCGGACTCCAGGAGACCCGCCGGGTCGGCGACGCGCGTGCCCGTCTTGGCCTCCACGCCCAAGTCGAGGATGTACTGGATCTCCTTGTCCAAGACGTCCTTGGGCAGTCGGTAGCTGGGAATGCCGTATCGCAGCATGCCCCCCAGGTGCGGCTGAGCCTCGAACAAGGTCACGCCATAGCCCAACAGGGCCAGGTCGGAGGCCGCCGTCAGGCCGGCCGGGCCGCCGCCGATGACTGCGACCTTGGCATCCAACTTGACGGCGGCGGGCTTGGCCGGCGGATACTCGCTCGGATTCGACTCAATGTAGTCGGCGACGAACCGCTTGAGATCGCGCACAGACACGGCCTCGTCGATCTCGCCGCGATTGCAGCTATCTTCGCAAGGATGCTGGCAGACCCGTCCGCACGCAGCCGGGAGCGGGCAGCGCTCACGGACCAGCTCGTAAGCCTCCTTGAACTTGGACGCGGCAATGAGAGCCACGTAGCCTTGAGCGTTGACGCCGGCGGGACAGGATGACTTGCACGGCGCGCGTCCCGCGGCCTTAGAGATACCGAAGACGTTCGGAATCGCCTGTGGGTAGGGGCGGAAGATCGCCTTCCGCGTGCCAAGCCGGCGGTCGAACTCGCTTGGCAGATCGACCGGGCAGGCATCGGTGCAATCACCGCATGCGTTGCATTTGGCCAGATCCACGTAGCGCGGGTTCTGGCGCAGCTTCACCTTGAAGTTGCCCGGCTCGCCCGAGATCCCCTGCACGTCGGCCAGCGTGATGATTTCGATGTTCTTGTTCCGCGCGCATTCCACCAGCTTGGGCGAGATGATGCACATTGCGCAGTCGCCGGTGGGGAAGGTCTTGTCCAGTTGTGCCATCCTCCCACCGATCGCGGGCGAGGAGTCCACCAGATAGACTTTGAAACCGCTCTCGGCGAGGTCCAGGGATGCCTGAATGCCGGTGATGCCGGCTCCGCAGACGAGTACGGCGCCTACGGCCTCGGGGCCGTTGGCTCCATTCCCATTCGGTCCCTTCCCGTTGCCTCCGGTGTGGCCGCTCATGGCCGCACCTCGGCCTTGGTTCGTGCCTCGGCCCTGTTTCGTGGCTCGGCCCTGTTTCGTGGCTCGGCCCTGTTTCGTGCTCACTTTTCGTGCCTCCTGCTTCGTGTCTCAGGCCCGGAGAACCCTATTGATTCCAGAAGTTCTTGCGGCTCCACGACAAGGCTTTCGAGCGACACCTCACTCGTTGAGCAACCCATGGCCAGGCCAAGCAATTGCGTGAAATAGAAGATCGGTAGGTTGTACCGGCGTCCGTACTTGGCCTCGATGTCCTTCTGCCGCATATCCAAGTTGAGCTGGCAAAGCGGACAGGCGGTCGCGATGCAGCCGACCTCGGCGGCCTGCGCCATCGATAGGATCCTGTCGCTCAGTTCCAGGACGATGCTCGAGTCGGCGATGGAGAAGCTCGCCCCGCAGCACTCGGTCTTGTGCGGCCAGTCCACGACCGTGGCTCCGGCGGTCTCGAGAAGCTGGTCCATCAGCGTGGGGTTCTCCGCGTCGTCGAACTGCGTGACTTCGGGCGGACGCGACAGCAGGCAGCCGTAGTAGCAGGCCACCCTGAGCCCAGTTAGCGGGCGGCGGATGGCCGCGGCGACTCCCGGCCCCACGTCCCGGCCCAATATCTCCAACAGATGCCGGACCGGCGTCTGGCCGTCGTAATCTCCTCCGATCACCTGCGCGACCTTGATGCGCGTGCCGACGTCGCCGGCGATGTGGTGATTGGCCATCTTTAGGCGGCTGTAGCAGGCGGCGCATGCTACGGCGACAGTCCGCCCGCGAGCCGCACGCAAGTTTTGCGCCGGCAACGCGTCGGCTAGGAGAGGATCGCTGCTGTGGGCGGCAGTCGAACCGCAACATATCCAGTCCTCTAGCTCGGGCAGCTCCAACCCCAACTTGGCTGCTACAGCCAGTGTCGAGCCATGGAAATCTTTGGCTGTGCCATCAAGCGAACAGCCCGGGAAGAAGGTGTAGCTCAAGGCTCGCCTCCTTGTGTTGCCCGGCGAAACAGTTTCTCGCGCTCTTTCCGCCCGCCGACCCGCGGGCCCAGCAACGGCAGTTTGCCCTTTGCCATCATCATGGGCGCCTTGCTGGCATCCTCGAAGAGCCGCCTGGTGCGCAGCTTGAATTCGGCCATCAACCCCAACTCGTACACCCGGCCGCGCTTGCGAACGCTTTTCAGAAATGCGTCGTTGAACACGGGAACGGCCGTGCCCGCCGCCGCCAGTCCCTCGCTCAGGCTGAGTGCCCGCAGCGCGTCGTTCATGGCGGGGATGTCCACATTCTGCGGGCAGCGCGTGATGCACGTCTGGCACGACGTGCACTCCCAGATAAAGCGACTGGTGAGCACCGACTCGCGCTGGTCCATCTGTACAAGCCGTACGACCTCATGTGGTTTGAGATCCCCGCGGTTGGCGACCGGACAGCCGCTGGAGCACTTCGAACATTGCAGGCAGCTCATCGGCGAGGCGCCGCTCGAAACCTTCACCTCGCTGGCCAGGCTGCCGCCGATCTCTTCGATCTCTATCGTTACCTGGGTCACCGTCGTTGCCGCGGTCATTTCTTCTCCTCCGACCCAGCCAGCACCGATAACTTGACGGCACTGACCTTGCGATAGACCTCCTGCGGGATCCGAAGCTCGCCGTCGACCCTCAGCAGGTCCTCCACCCGGATGCCGAATAGTCGCTCGTTCTCTTCCAAATAGCCGCGGATCAGCCGCCAGTCCTTGTCGTCCAGTGGCGAGAACACCCCACCATTGAGCTGGCGCTCGACCACCTTGTAATGCGGGTCGCGGATATAGATCGCGCCGCCGCTCGCCAGAGAGAACAGGTTGCTGCCCGGGTACGGAGCCGCCTGGGGAACCATGCGGCCGCATCCGTCGAACTCGATGCCGTTCAGGATGACGAACCC
Organism: uncultured Thermoleophilia bacterium; assembly: GCA_963749535.1. Lineage (GTDB taxonomy): Bacteria > Actinomycetota > Thermoleophilia > RBG-16-64-13 > RBG-16-64-13 > Chersky-299. The sequence continues at coordinate 51,764 of CAVVNF010000021.1, forward strand.
GCCGCCGGCCAGAGGATCCCCGGCCATGAACGACTCCGCCAGGAAGTCGAGACAGGTGCCGTTGATGACCACCCGTGGTCGTCCCACGGCGTTGATCAACGGCCGGCCCGCCCCGTTGCCCAAGACGAACACGTCGCCGCCCTTGGCGCCATACATGAAAGTCTGTCCCACGTCGCCGTAGATCACCAGCTTGCCGCGCTTGGCGATCTGGGCCACCTGGTCTTGGGCGTTGCCGTGAATGTGCAGCTCCAGGCCGTCCATGCCACTGGCGGTGTAATCGCCGTTGGAGCCGTAAAGATCGATGCGCACGCCGTCGGTTCTCGCGCCCAGACCCACTCCGTGGAAGCGTTGTCCCCGCAGCCGATAGACGACGAACCGCTTCCACCCCGCCCGGTACGCCTCACGCAGCAGGACCGCGTCGCAGTCGTCGCCCTCGGGCGGGAAGCCCTGGCTATCGAGGCACAGCAGCTCCTCGCCGGACCGCGGAGCCGCCACCCGATCACGGGTGTCCCAGGTGATCCGCCGCCAGAAACCCGCCGTAGGATCGCCAAAAAGCGGGGCGGCGTCGAAGAGTTGGTCGAGTGTCTCCTCGATCACCTGGATAACCGTCGCGCGGCGTTTGTCTCCGGTCGGGAAGGGCCGGTCGTGAAGCTTCGTTAGCGTCTCGATGGCCGCGGCGCACGATCGGGAGTTATCCGCCCCTGCCAGCACGGTCTGGCAGAACCGCCGCAGCCGGCCGGCCGGCCAAGAGGGCATTTCCCGGGCCTCGGCGATCAAAGCCTCCACCTCACCTCGGCGCAGCATTTCATGGATGCCGGCCGCGGTCAGAGCTTGGATGGGCGCACCGCCGGGCGGCGATCCCTCCTGGTGGCTCTCGATGCCCGCCGGGCCAGTCGTCAAGCCGGTCACCGGGTCAGCCGCCGAGTCAGCCGGTACGTCGCAGCGCACCGTGCCCGTGTCGCACTTGACCTCGTGGCCGAACTTGTTGGTGCACGAGAGCCGCATGTGCTCGACTGTCGCCGTCGCTCCCCGGCGCCACGGTGAAGATGAACGCACCCCCGTCTGTCGACGAGCCGCCTCGAGCGTTCCAGTATTTGTCGGCCACCGGACAGAAGCGCGGATCGTCCTCCGCCAGGCTCCGCAGAGTTGCGTCGATGGCCTGCTTTTCCGAGCAGATCAGGCCGATCTGGACTTCGCCGCTGTCCGAGAGCGCGAAGACCTGCGGGCGCAGCATGGCCGTGTCGGTGATGCCCAGCAACTGGAACCGGTCGCCCTGGCTGCGGGCGATGATGAAGAACCAGGGACCATCCGGCGACGCATGTATGTGGGTCGCCTGGATCTCCCGGTAAATGAGCTGCTTCTCCGGCGGCAGCTTGTCGAAATCCAGCTCGGTGGTGGGAGCCAGCGCCTCGATGATGTACTCGAGTCGATACTTGTAGACGCGGTCCCATAGGTCGAAGAGCTGGACGGACACCTCCGTGTCCGTGAGGAACTGCTGCCGGATATTGCGCTGGCGCAAGTACTCGCAGACCGAGTGGTAGTTGGCGAAGTCGCCGTTGTGTACCAGCGCCTCGTTCATGCCGACGAACGGGTGAGCTCCTCCGGGGTGCCACACGCGGCCCTTGGTGGGATAGCGCTGATGGGCGATCCACACATGGGCCTTGAAATCCTCGAGTTGGTAGTACTCCACGTTTTGCTCGGCGTATCCCACCATCTTGAAGACCAGCAGATTTCTCGAATGAGAGAGCACGAAGGCACGCTTTTCGCCCAGCGACGCGTAGTACTCATCGTTGAGCCGGTAAGAGTTGCGCCACACGAACTCGTCTTCCAGCGCGCGCGGCGCGAGATCTTGCAGCCCCGTCGCCTCGGCGAAGGTCTTCAGGACACTCGGCTTCACGCGCGCCACATAGCGGTGAACGTCTGGCGGACGGACCTCCAGCCCGGCGATGTCGCGATAGTCGTCGACGTGCGGCTGCCGCGTGGCCAGGGCGATGTCGAAGTTGGGCAGGATGAACTCCCGCTCCAGCTCGGCATGGCAGTCGGTATCGAGCAGGGCTATCTGGAGCAGATAGTGACTTGCGAGCATCTCGTCGGTGATGCCCAGTTGCTCGGGAACGAGGCCCGCCGCCGCGATGCCGCCGCCTTTGCCGTTGCCGCGGTTCTGCATCTGCTTCGACGGCTCGTAGATGAATCGCCCTTTCACCGGCACCGTGCAGGCAAAGCCGGTTACGCCGCACCCGCCTTCCTCTACGCGCTCGGATCCGATCGGCTCTTCGGGACCCGAATAGACCTGCGACCGGCTGGCCAACAGACGTTCGGCGGATTCGCTCACGGGGACACCTCCCCGGCCATGGCCGGCTCGTCGCTGAGGTAGCACAGCACGTCGCTACGCCCTCGAAGCTCGCGGATCGACGCCATCCCCAGGTGCCCGAGCACCACCAGCATCTCCTCGCGCCAGGCATTGTTGAGGTTGATCAGCCGCTGTGTGGCCCACTCGAGGCTCATCTGCATCATCATTTCGGGGTCGGTGGTAGCGATGCCGCGCGGGCAGCCCCGGCCGCTCTCGCAGCAGGCACAGCGCACGCAGCCCAAGGCCACCAGCTCGGCCGTGCCGATCACCACGCCGTCGGCGCCCAAGGCGATGGCCTTCAACGCGTCGTAGGCCGTGCGGATGACCGCCGGAGGCGATTAGCGTGATCTGATCCCGGATTCCTTCGGCGACCAGGAACTTGTGCACCTTGGGGATGGCGTACTCGATGGGCATGGCGATGTTCTTCTTGGCGATGTCTGGCGCCGCGCCGGTGCCGCCGTAGCTGCCGTCCAGATGGATGATGTGCGCTCCCGCGTAGTAGCTGCCCACCGCCACCATATCCACGTCGGTGGGCGTCGAGACCTTCACGCTCACCAGACAGTCAGGGTTCACTTCCTTGATCCAGTCCACGTGCTTCTTGTGGTCTTCCACGCTGTAGACGCTGTGGAAGGGGAACGGGCTGAACAAGGCGTTGCCGGCCACGGCCTCGCGCATGCGGGCGACCGGCGGCGTGTTCTTGTCGCCCAGCAGATGGCCGCCCAGGCCCGGCTTGGCGCCCTGCGCGTACTTGAACTCCACGATCCGCACGCGCTGGATGGTCTCCTCGCGCACACCGAACAGGCCCGTGGCGACTTGCGTGATCACGTGGTCGTCGTAGGGCCTGAGGCGGTCGTGGTACCCGCCCTCTCCAGTGCAGGTGAAGCTGTTCCAGGCCGCAGCCGCGCGGGCCTTCGCCAGGATCGTGTGGATGCTCACCGAGCCGAAGCTCATCCCGCCCCCGTACATGGGGATGTCGAGATGGACTTGCGGCCGGCCGTCGCCGCGTCGGTTCAGATCCAGACCCGTGTCGATTTCGACGGCGCTGCCGGGCCGGCGGCGACTCGGCGGCGTGACCGAGGCTGCGCGTCGAGGCGGCGCGGCGACTACCCGGGCCGGAGCCTTCGATTTCGTCGCTTGGAACTTGAAGCGCAGCCTGTCGAACCCGCCGCCCGAAGCACCGTGCCGATATTCGAGATGCGGCGGCGCGGCATGCCCGGTGGCGGCCTGATGCCAGGTGGACAGGATCAGATCGCTCGACCAGCGCGGATCGCCCATGCAGTCGGCAGCGGGATTGCGCCGCATCGTGAGCGCCTTCTGAGGGCACTGCGCCACGCATGACTCGGCCGTCTCCGCGCACTCCGGGCCGATGCACAAATGGTCCTGGGGCCGAAGAGTGAAGGCATAGCCCTCGGGCTTGACATGCACTCCATGACGGCACACCTCCACGCACCGGCCACACGATGCGCACCGAGCCAGGCGGTCGATCTTGTACTTGCCCAAGACGTTGCGGTAGCGATCGGGGGCCGGGCGGATCTCCCGGTCGACCTGCCCCTGCGGCCATGCGCTCTGGCCCAGATGCGAAGCCGATGCCTGCGCAGGCTCGTCCCGGACTTCGGCCGAGACTTCGCCCGCAGCTTCGACCGGGACTTCGCCAGGAATGGTTGCCGCGTCCATCGTCATGCACACACCTGACCCTGAGACACGCGGGCCAGATCGCCGAATGCCTCCTTCTCGATATCCTCCATGAAGATGGCTCGTCCCACTTCGCCACGAAGGCGGCGGACTTCGCGGATGCCCATGGCGCCCAGCACCTCGATGAGCTGGCTGTGCCACGCGCCCATGAGGTTGACCATGCGCTGGGCAGCGTAGGCAGAATCGCCCGAACCGATCTCGGCCGGGCAGGCGTTTTCGGAGTTGCATCGGCGGCCCTCACGGCACACCCGGCAGCCCAGAGCCACCAGAAGCGGTGTGTCCACGGCTACCAGGTCGGCCCCGCAGATGATCGCCTTGGCCATGTGCTCGGCCAGGGCGATCCCGCCGGAGATGATCAGCGTGACCTCGTCGCGGAGCCCTTCTTTCACCAGTCGCCCGTGGACCTCGCGGAGGGCGTCCTTGATGTGCCGGCCGGGGCGCCCGTCATCCAGCAGCTCGCGCCCGTGCTGGTCGGCGCAGAGTTGAAAGACCTTGACGCCCGTCCGGCCCAACTCGACGATGCGGTCGGCTGTCGCGTGACACAGCACCAAGCGGACGGAGACCACCAACTGCTTGTGGGCGGCTTGGATCTCGCCGGCCAACTCCGCCGTATCCGAACCGTCAACCACTTGCACCATGCGCACGGCTTGGAGGAGGTCCTGGCTCCGTTCGATGTCGTCTTTGCCCAGCAACGGGCACCGCGAACGGCAGTAACTCTGGCGGCAGCGCGGACGCATCGGCTGCCGGCATCACGGCCACGGAGCTGAGCTTCATGGCCGCCACAGCGCGGGCAGCAGCCATGTGCTCGCTCTCAACCGGCCAGGCCGGCATGTCTAGGATCGCCGGAAGCTGGATCTCCAGCAGATGGGAGGGCGGAGTGAGCAGCTTGCCGTCGGGGGCGAACCTCAGGCGCATGGGCTTGGGGCCGATGTCCACCGAGGTGGAGATGTACTCGCGACCGTGGATTCCGTCGCGCGTGGGCCGGACGATCTCCGACATGTCCGTCCAGATGGAGTCGAAACCAGGGCCGTAGAACCGTCCGCGATAGCCCGCCCCGGAGACGGGGATCCTGCCGGCATCGGACTGGTTCCAGGTGGTGAGAATGATGTCGGGCTTCCAGTACTCGTCGCCCATGTCCAGGAACTCCGGGTTGACCGAGATGCTCAGCAGTCCCTTGGTGCAACCCTGGACGCAGGACAGGCAGGCCTTGCATTCGTTGAGCGTCTGGACCGAGGCCAGCGGGTCGCGGTTGTAGGTCGCTTCGTTCCGGTAGACGTCATAGAGGCAACGCAGCTTGACGCAGTTGGTGCAGCGGGAGCAGTCCTCGCGCCAGTCGACGTTGCCGAACTTGCCCACCCGGCGGAACCGCGGGCCGTGGGAACGGCGTGAATGTGGTAGCGGTCGGGCATGCCTACGTCCCCTTACGCCAGTCCGGCTGCCTCGATCACCTGGCCGGCAAGCGCTTCGCAGCCGCCGCTGAGGATGTGGATGCCGCGGACGCCCGGCATCGTCTTGAGCTTGGCGGCTATCTCGGCTGCCATGGCCAGGCCCTCCTTGGCCGCGTCGGGGGCGCTGGCCAACCGGGCGACCACGGTTTCGTCGAGCGGTCCGTAGGTCTGCTGTTGCCGCAGGTGCTCGGCCTGCTCGACGCTGGTCAGGGGCAGCACGCTGGCGATGATGGCCGCCCGCTTGTCCAGTCCGGCCGCCCGAACCGAATCCATCCACCGAGTGAAGCCGGCAAGGTCGAACACCGGCTGCGTGAGCAGGAAGTCCGCCCCGGCCGCGATCTTCTTCTTGAGCCGGAGCAGGTTCAGCTCCATCGGCTGCTGATGGGGATGGGCCACCGCCCCGACCAGCCATCTCCGCGCGAGATCCAAACCCTTACCATCTGGGCTTGCGCGAGCTGGGTGGAGTCGATGTCGTTGACCCCGGCCGCCTGGGGACAGACCCCGAGAGACTGGTGATTGCCGCTGAGGCAGAGGATAGCGCCGATGCCCAGTGCCGCGGCCCCCAGAGCATCGCTCTCCAAGGCGATGCGGTTGCGGTCGCGGGTCACCATGGACAGAACCGCCTCGCGGCCTTCGCGGGCCAGGAGAGCCGCACACGCCAAGGCCGAACCGTGGATCTCGTCGGGGTTGTCCGCCACCACCACCGCGTCCAGGCTCGGCGACAGCGCGGCCGAGAGCTTCTTGACAGCCTCCGCGCCGCCGGTGCGCGGCGGCAGGCACTCGGCCGTTAGAACGAGTTTGCCGGAGGTCAATGCCTCGCCGAACTTAGTCTTCATTGGCGTCATCGCTGGTATCCAGTTCTTGGTAAGGGTCCTCGGCCGCTTCGGGTACATCGATGTCGAAAGGAGTGGGGGCCAGGCCGTCCAGCGCCAGCAACACTGCATCCCGGATGGCCGCGACCCGGGCGTCCCCGGCTTCGGCCGTGCAAACCGGCACGGATCTTCCTGCGCCCAGCGCCATGTCTTCGGTGGCAGTGCCAGGCAGGTGAAAGAGCATCAAACGCTCCCCTCCAAGCCCAATCTCGTCGAGGATCGCCCGAAGATAGTCCACCCGGCGAGCGCATCGCATGCTGCCTTCCAGGTAGTGACAGTTGTCCTCCTGGCACGCGACCGCGCAGACCAATCGGGCGCCGGACTCAAATGCCTTCAGGACGTGCTCCGGCTGGATCCGCCCCGTGCAGGGCACCAGCACTTCCCGCACCGAAAAGGGCCAATCGAACCTCGGGACGATCGGACGCGACCGATCACCGGAGTTCGGCGCCTCGCTCGGCCGCGCGCAATTCATGCAGACAAAGGCCGTCACGATCGTGGCGTCGGCGGCGGAGTCGGTCGGCTGCTCAACATCGGAAAGAATCGATGGAGGAGCCATCAAAGCCCGTGCCCTTCCTCAAAGACCCTCTTCAAGTTCACCCGGAATACTCGCGAAGCTGTCAAGAAAGCCAAGGACGTCGACGAACGTGAGGCGGACGAGCTTGCTCTGTTTCTCCTCGGCGGGGCGAAGGACGTCCTTCTTGCTCAGTTCTTCTCCTATCGGATGCTCTTCTCAGTCCGTGGACCGTTTAGAGTAGCAGCAGTTGCAACGGGGTGGTTTGTCCAAAAGGCCAGTATTTAGCTGGGAATAGTTGGACCTATGTATTGCCCGAGGAGTTCCGAAGAAAACCCGAGTTACGGAGCGGTGGGGACCGAGACTGACAGCGGCGATGACCAAGAATGTCAGCTTCGCGCACCGCGCTCCGCCTCGTGGTGCAGGGCAGCGACGTCTACAACTATCCGAATCAATGGCCGACGAATGCTCACGAGCGCACTGTCAACAGCGGCGAGCGCCTGATCTACGCGGGAGGCTAGTATGATTCGCACCTTCTTGCGCCCGTTATCCCCGCGAAATGAGGCCAAGCCGACTGTAGCCCTCGAGCAAAGCAAGGAGGCCCGGGAACTCGCCGGGCTTCCTTGCCACCCGAACCCCCCAATGACTCTGCTTCGAAGGAGCTACTGGCGGATCGAACCTCTACCCCAATGCACCTACCCCTCCCTAGTTCCCAAGGGGGGAAAGATCGCCTGGGGAGCGCCATATTGCTGCCCCCAGTCCAGCCAGGCGACGTCGGTGGCGCCGACGTTGTAGGTGAGCACCTTCCAGACCGCCGTTCCAGTGAAGAAGCCCCATCGCTTCATCACTAAAAGCACCGGCTTGCACGTCCTGAAGGTAGGGAGTCTTCGAGTAGTCGATGGGGGCGCCGCTCGGCTGAACCGTCTGGCCCAGCACGAAAGCAAAATCGTTCTCCACTTTGAAGGTGTCGATCACGAAGAGGACCGATTGGTTCAGCTCCTTTTCGACGGGGACCCGAAGCACATCCAGGATGGCCTTCCGTTCGGCCGAGCCGGACGCGGGCGTATGCAGACGCGGCTCGGGAGCCGGAGCCAGGGTCGTGGTGGTGGTCGAGGGAAGCGAGGAGGTGGTGGTCGAGGGAAGCGAGGAGGTGGTGGTGCTTTCGGTGTCGCTGGAGCTGGTGGAGGGGATGGTGACGGTGGTGGACACCTGCGGCCAAAGTGCTAGTGGAGGACTCGCTGGACGACAGTCGTCGACGAGGAGGCCGTCTTGCCAGAATCGTTGCCGCGCAGGCCGAAGTAAGCGCCCAGCCCCGGCTCCGGCCAGCACGATGACTGCAGCCACGACGATGCCTACGATCAGCCCGGTACGCCGGCGCGGCGGCGGTGCCTGCCAGCCTGGCGTGTATCCCGATGGGGCGGCGATGGAGGTGGCGCGTAGCTTATGCGGCGGTGGCGGGACTGAGCGGGATCCTGGCGGCTCAGAGGAAGCGGCCGGCCTGACTTGGGTCGCATCTAGTCCGGACTCCAGCCCGGCGGCTCCCCCCGTCCTCTGGACCTGGGGGGCAGGCGCCCCGCATTCTTTGCAGAATGCCGCGCCCTTCATCGATCGTCTTGCCACAACTGGAGCAAAACATCGGATCCCCTCCCCTTTCGCAGCCCTGGGCTCCGCATCCATCGATCATCCAACGCAAGCGTAAGACATGCGCGCGCTGTAGTCCATACCTTGCGGTGCCCGCGTGCGCGGCAGATACCCGCTGGGATGGCGATTACTGAGGCCACCATTAGCGGCGTCTTGCTCGCCGACGCGCGAAGGTGCAACTTTGACGGCTTGTCGCCCAGTTCCGCTCTCCGATGTGGCCGGCAGCTTGGTTACGCTCGCGCCTCGACCCGACACGCGCTCGCCCTTTGGTTTGAAGCGGTTTGCCAAAGGGTATAATGATATTTGGTAGGGATTTACCCTGCTCTCAGAAGGGCCAGAATGGGCACCCTAGTTTGTGAGTTGCAGCGTAGCTTGCGCGACCACACCCTACCTTCCCGTCCTCTTCCTCCTCCGCAAACTCAAAGTGCGTCGATTGCTGTGCGCCGAACGCTTTCGGGGCCCAGCGATGAGCCACAAGCCAGAAAGGAGAGTCCCAGAAGCCGGACCGATCGATGAAACTGGCCGGGTGAGCTGTCAGGAAGCATCGAAAACCGGCTTGGTGCAAAGAAACGGGCATCTTCGCCCCGATGAGCACGCATCACGTAGTTTAGACAGGAGATAAAGAATCATGGCAGGCTTCATTGCTCTTATGGCCTCGGCACTAGTTGGTGCAGCCCTTGTGGTCTTCTTTTCTTTGCAGGACAGATGGGCGACCAGGGGTCTCTAACCTCGAGGATCCCGGCATGTCCGTCACCCGCCATTCTTGTTCAGTGACTACCAGGACGTATCGCCTGGGTTGGGTACAGCTAGGGGAAGGGGGATTTCGGCCTCTGCAGGCGTGGCAGTCTGAAGCAGCGGTAGCCCGTCATGCTGGTGAATCGCGGGCGCCCTCGGCAAGACGCGGACGGACGACGTTAGCGCCATCGGGCGTTTTGAGGGCGCGTTGTGGCGTGCTGCCAGAGGGCGAAGGATAGGGCCGCGGAGGCATTTGGCCTGCGGTTCTGCCGTGCCGGGCTTCCCTCGAATCACGCCCCTGTTGTCGGCAAGCCCCTGCTCTGGGCACGCCCTTGGCGTGCCGGCTGAGCGTTCCCGGTGCTCCCCGCCGGATAATTCGCCCGGGTCGGCATCAGCGGGTCGAGCCATCAGGTCCTGAAAGCGCTGAGCCATTTTCTCCTGCTCAGCGTCCTGCGCCGCGCGCACCCGGGAAGCCGCCTCGTCGAGGGCCAGCTTCTTTCGCTGGGCAGTCGCAAGCAGGCCGTCGATCGTGACCGGTGCCTGGTCCTTGGCCGCCTCCTTCAGTATCTCCAGCACTTCCTCCTGAAGCGACCGCTGGTTGTAGGCCGCGCGGCTGCGGAGTCCGCGGGCAACGTCGTCGGGCACGTTCTTGATGGAGAGGTTGACGGGCATGCGGGTTGCTCCTCTCTGACTCCCTCAATCGGTTCGTTCTTGTCGATTGTAGCCTGGACATCGGCTGCTCGGCGTCGTCGATGAGGCTGCGGGAGCCGAGGCATGGTTGCGAACAATACATCCAAAACGGCCTGGCGCCGCGCCTCGGGTCAGAAGGTCTTCTCAGCCTCTAGCCTGAAACTGTACTCGGAGGCTCTCCACCAGGGTACGTGACCACCGGGCACAGCTTCAGAAGCTTTCGTATCTGCTCGAGCTCACTCGGTTCCATGGCTTCCTGCGGTCGGTTGGCGATCCCGTCGAGGAGTTGATTGAGCAGGGTGGTCGAACGACCCGCAGTGACGAACTGACTCAACCCCATGACGTGGGCGATGTCCTCGGCCCACCACACAGCATGCAGTGCCCAGGCCACCTGTTCGGAGTCGACATCGGGGCGGATAGAGCCCTGCGCCTTTCCTTCCTCCACGGTGTTTGCGACCGACCGGATCATCTCGAGTTGCTTCACTGCCTGGGCTTCCCGAAGTCCAGCCTCTCGCGGGGCAGCGAGGAACTCGACGAAGGGATACACGAACGTCCCCTGATCCGAGGAGATGAGATCCGAGTGAACGTGACCCATGGCGCGCAGCCGCTCGAGCGCGTCGGGCTTGTCGGATGACTCGAGAACCAATTGCCGGATGCGCTGGTAGAGCGAATCAAGGGCGGCAAGCAACACCTGGTTCCTGTCGTCGAAGTGCCGGTAAAGGGCCGCGGGGGTGATCCCAGCCGCTTGCGCGATGCGGGCGTTGGTGGTCCCCTGGACGCCCTCCGTCGCCAGCAGATCGAGGGTGGTCTCAGCGATCTGGCGTTTTCTCTCTATTCCTGTCATCCGGGCCATGGCGCCTACCAGTCTACCCTGTTGAGTCATTCCCCGTCCAATGGTCGGTATAAGTGACTCCTAAGTCATAATTACAAAAGTCTAGTCGCTCTATTATGGGATAATCTCCCTAATAATCAGCAAATACACGATATAGTGGGGATTGACCTTTGGGGATTGTTAGTATATCGTTAGTAACAATAAATCAGGATGCCGAACGTAGGCAGCCGGTTTGCTCTGTTTCCAAGTATCGGCTAGGGGCAGAGAGGTGGGGCAGCTTTGCCCGAATGGGCACACGCCCGGTCTATCCAGTCTATTTAGACGGAAGGAGGTAGATCATGACAGGCTTTATCGTACTCATGGCCGCGGCAGCAGCGGGCGCTGCCCTCGTGGCTTTCTTTACTTTGCACGACACGTGGTTGAGCAGAGGGCTCTAAACTTAAGTTCCTTACGCTGGGTCGTCGGGTCAACTAGTCCCGGGCGCGTGGCTCTGAAGGATGGCAAACGCGCTCTCGGCGGGTGCATTGTAGGCTGCGATCGACTTCTCCTGCACCCCCTGGCGTCGTGGTAGGTGATGTCGAGCACCTGCATCGCGCCAAGGTGGCCCGGGTGAGGTAAGAGCTTCACCGAGATGATCGAGGCATAGGGGATCTCGAAAGAGGCGTCTCCCCGTCGCCGCCTGAGAAGAGGAAAGCCAGACTTTCGACTTCCCCTAAGGGAATGCTCGGTGAGTTCGATCAGAAAGACGTTCTGCCATTGCCACTTGAATACAGCGTAGGGTCCATCGCACACCGAGACGCCGAAAGGCCCGAAGCTGAGAAGCGACTGTTCCGTGTCCACCATGCAGACCTCCCTGCTGGACATCCACGCGGGCCATCGACCCTGATTTTGTCCGCCTCACTTAGTGCCCTGCATGCACTCCTTTGGATCGATGGCCCCCAGGCTCTCGAGGAGAAGATGAGCGGGTCACATCCCTGTCCCTCGTATTGCTCTGGGCAACTCGCCGACGCCGCGGCCAGGCACCGCAAGCCATGGGACTTTGGTTGTGGCGAGGTCCCGTATGGCTCGGCGAGAACGGCGGGGCCGAGGGATTATTTCAACCAGGGGCACTGAGTCAGGCATCCATGGAAAGGAACTCGTCGATGACCTCCGGCTTGACGTCGGAGCGGTCGCCAGCCCAGCCGATGAGTTCCCGCAACTCGGTGGAGTCCGCGAATTTCCGGGCTTGTTCCACATTCTCAAATTCAAGGAGAGCCACAAGGAGCGTAGAATCCGCCGGATCGCGGAAGAGACGGGCACCCTTGGACCCGCCTGCGCGACGCCGACCGGCGTCTGACTCAAAAATCTCCTTCAACTGGTCGACGTTCTTCACCTTGTGATGAATCAAGACATACGGCATTACTCCACCTCTCTCGCGAACCGATTGGAGTCCTCGCATCTCGTGAGTGCGCCAACACGCCGCATATATACCAGATTGATCGGTCCAGCAAAACAGTGCAGATCCTCGCGAAGGCTACCTTGTCGAAGCCCGCGCCGCGGCGCTCTCGTCGCTGAGAGCCTTCCCCGTGGTCGAGCCTGCAGCTACCGCAAAGGGGCCTGCGGCCTTTTTGGTCGGAGTCGTGCGTCGAAGCCTATGTGGTCGCCGCGCAGCCCTCCCCGCAGACCGAGCATTGGGAAATCGACATGGGGCAACCGGCTAGGGATCGAAACTGGCTCACGCCGGCCGCTCACATCCCGATCACGAGCCCGGTGCAAGTCAGTTCGCCAAACAGGCAGTCTTCTCGCAGGAGTTATGCGCCGTCTTCTCGCAGAAATCCGTCGATCTCCTGGCCGCCGGGCCCGGCTCATTCTTTCACCGCCCTCCTGCCCATGCGAATAGAGATGTACATCACCACTCCGGCGACGGTGACAAAAAACAGCACCATCCACAGGGCCGACCCATAACCTCCTTCCATCGATTTGGAATAGATGGCCATAGGCATGGTTTGAGTCTTGCCGGGCCAGTTCCCTGCCACCATGATCGTCGCGCCGAATTCGCCCATAGCTCGGGCGAAGGCCAAGGTTGCGCCGGCGACTATCCCCTGCCAAGAGAGAGGGATGACCACCCGCAGCGCAGTCTGGAACTCGGACCGGCCAAGCATGTAGGAGGCGTTGACAAGTTCCTGGTCGACATCCGCCATTGTGGCCCGAGCAGTGATCAACATGAGCGGGAAGGATACGACGAACGACGCGATCACGGCGGCATACCAGGTAAAGACAATGCCCAGATAGTGTCCCGTGATGGCGTGGAACAAGTGGCTGAGCGGATAATTCTTGCCCAGCAGAAGCAGCAGCAAGTAGCCGGTCACCGTCGGTGGAAGGACCATGGGCAAAAGTAACAGCAGGGTTACGACGTCCTTCCCCCTGAAACGCTTTCGGGCCAGCACGTAGGCGACGGGGATGCCCACGAGCAAAGTGACCAGGGTGGCGCAGGTCGCCACCTGCAGCGAAAGACGTAAAGGAAAGAGCACGCCCATCTAGCCTCCGATAACGCGCTGCGATCGCGGGGTCACGGCCAACATCAGATCGACGGCAGTACAGTGCCCGCTCTCTGGCCCGAACAAGCGAAGAACCGGGGAGAGAGCAACCGGTCAATCCGGCGCTCTCTCCCCGGTGTCTGGCGTGAGCTAGCCGTCGCTACTGACCAAAGCCCCCGAACTTGAGGAACCCGTACTTATGCAGGATCGCCTGACCATAGGGGCCGTTGACATAGTCGCAGAACGCCGTCGCCAAGGCCTGGTGCTTGCTTTCCGTGAGAGTCGCGATCGGATAGACGATCGTGCTATACCAGGTGGGTGAAGCCACGGCCACGATCTTCACCTTGCTGCCGGCGCCGTACGCCTCGGTGTTGAAGAGGATGCCTGCGTCCACTTCGCCGGAGACCACCCACTGCGTAGCCGTCGCCACGTTGGGAGCGTATATCACCTTGGGCTTGACTTGGCTAAAGATGCCGAGCGTGTGGAGGATCTGTTCTGCATATACTCCGTTAGGCGCGACCGCAGGGTCTGCGTAGCCCACCTTCTTCACACTCGATTTGGTCAGATCCAGGAAGCTCGTGATCCCCAACGTTGAGTTAGCCGGCACCACCAGGCACATCTGGTTGCTGGCGAAGTACCTGACGGAACTCGGCACTGCGAGATTCTCCTTCAGCAGAGCGTTGACTTGCGTCAGGGCTGCCGAAGCGAAGGCATCCACGTAGGCGCCGGCCTCGATCTGTTTCTGCAAAGTGCCCGAGGCGTCGAAGTTGAAGGTGGTCGCCGAGTGGTGTGACTTGTCGAACGCCGCCCCTATCTCGGTGAAGGCCGCCGTGAGGCTGGACGCGGCCGATATCTTCAACTCTGTCTTTGGCTGGGTTCGCAGCGTGTAGAGCATCCAGGCGACTTCACCGCGGGTGGCGTTACCCGTGGATTGCCAGCCGGCCGGGGTACTGCCGGAGCCCCCCGCTCGCTCCACCATGGTGAGCACCTGGGCCCGGGTGATGTAGGCGAGCGGTGCGAAATGATAGGTGTCCGTGCCTTCGGTGTAGCCATCGGCGGCGGCGGCGGCCACATAGCCGCTCGGATATGGCCAGGCGCTGGCCACGTCCCAGAAGTGGTTCTGCGCTGCCGGCAGAGGACTCTGTCCCAGCGAAAGGACGATCATCTTGGCGAACTGCTGCCTGGTGACCGGGTTGTTGGGACCGAAGTTGCCGTTGGCATATCCACTGATGATGCCGCTGGCGGCCAGGTTGGTGATAGCGGTGTGGTAGGGATTGGAGCTGGGAACGTCCGGGAAGCTGGTGGTGGCAGCGAAGCTTGTCGAGACGGCTAGGCCCATGATGAGAATGGCTAGCAACGCGGTGACGATGACTAATGCAACGGGATACCTGAACAGTCTTTTGCGCATTGGACCCCTCCGAGCGTGGTACCATCGAAAGTATTATATTGTCGTGAGTATAACGATTCGGCTTGAAGACAGCAAGTTCATGCGGACGCGGTCAACGGAAGTCTTGAGGCAGCCGAGCGAGCAAACCGCAATCGCGGAGCGACGGGAGTCTCTTACGTTATGATTGCGTGTAGCGAGGTAGTTCGGCAGCTGCGCCGCCAAGGCCGGCCGGAGGAGGTTGTATCAGGATGCGGGTCATGAAACGAGCGAGAGTCCGACTTGTGCCACTCGGCGTGCTCGTGGTGACGCTCATCGTGATGGGAGCGGGCTGCGGAGGATCGTCGACCAACACGACTGTGGCCCCAGCGCCTTCGATTCCCTCCCTCCCTGCCCCTGCTAATGCAGACACCATCGCCGCGAATTACGTGATGTTCTTCGACGGCACCCAACCCGTCGCCAATAAGATCGGGTTGCTTGAGAACGGCCAGCAGTATGCACAACAGCTTGAAGCCCAAGCCGCCTCACCGCTGGGGAAAACGGTATCGATCACCATCTCCTCGGTCACCATCACGTCGTCCACCACGGCAGCGGTCAAGTTCTCCATCCTCGGTCAGCGGCAAACCGGCTTTCCCCGACCAGACGGGGAAGGCGATACTGCAGGATGGCGTATGGAAAGTCGGGGCAGACACCTTCCTGGCCTTGCTGGCGCTGGAACAGGGATCCACTACGCAGTCCAGCTAGAAACCGCAGATGACCCCCGGAAGGCCCCTACAGGCGAACCGCCTTCCAGCAGCGGCACGACATGGGCACAGAAACCATCTCGCCATCGGCCCCCGCGAAGTGAGAGTCGAGGAAACGGCGGGCACGAGCCAGCACCTCGGCCCGCTCCTCAGGCGGGAGGATGATGACCGAGCTAAACGTGCCCAAGGCACCGAGCAGGTTATGTACGTTCGTTCTCCCCGTCCAGGGAATAGTGTCGATCTGTGGGGTCAGGAATGGAGCGCCTTCGGGCAACAGCACATTCTCCGGTCGATGCGCGTCCAAGCGCTCCTCGTCTGGATCGGAATGTCTGATCCGATTGCGTAGCTCTGCCACCCACGGCACCTCACGGTCGAGACCGTTCCACATGATCCCCCACACCCCGCCCGGGCGCAGCACCCTGGCTATTTCCGGAACCGCCAGATCGGGGTCCATCCAATGCCAGGCAGAGCAGACGAGAACCACGTCCACGCTACCGTCCTTGAGTGGTATGGCTTCGGCTCGGCCCTCGAGAACCTGGGCCTGAGGCGTGTCTCGAGCGATAACCGCACGCATGCGCGGGTCAGGCTCCACCGAGATAACATGCGGCACTCGACGGGCGAGCACCCGGGTAGCGGCCCCGGTACCCGCACCCAAATCAAGCGCCGTCTGGCATTCGGGCGGAAGCAGCCAATCGAGAGCAGCCTCCGGCAGTTTAGGCCGATAGCGATCGTACTCTTCGGCCACCAGACCGAACGACATGGATCGGATGGCTCTCTCTTCGTTGGGCAAGGGTGTCATGGTGATCTTGCCGTCCTCCTCTTTCACATGTGGTCCATCTTGTAGCCGAAGGTCTCGCCGGTGGTCGCGCTGCCCGTGAGCTCAGTTTCCCCGGGCGACACCTGTGTCAGGCCCTCCATGTCGCACATCCGTGGCCGAAATTCCTGCACGACAGCTCTCTTCTCGCGGTTGATGAGAAGCCGGACCACGTCAGGCCGAGAGTAGTGGCCGACCGGGTCGGCGATGGCCTTGGCGATGGCGATCTGATCCGGGTCGATCTCCGCGTAGAGGATGCCTTCTTGGTCCTCAGGGATATGCTCGCAAAGTGGGCGGCCATCAGGCCCGAAGATCATGGCGAAGCCCGCCGCCGGGTCCGCTCGTGCGCGGGTTGAGGAGGTAGGCCTTCTCGGGACTGTCCGCGAGGGTATCGAACATCTCCTGCGATACGACGGCGACCGCCGCCAGCACGTAGCAGCTTCCTTCGATGGCGTAAACCTGACTGGCGGCCAAGCTCGCCTCAGGGCCCAACGCGTAGGCGATGTCCCGATAGAGGCAGAAGCTGGGCCAAGACGCTACGTGTATCTCTTCGTTCAGGGAGAACATCGCCATCTTTGAAAGTGGCTGAACATGCTCCCAGCAATTGAGAGAGCCGATGTTCCCTAACTCGGTGGCGGCGACCTGAAAGTCGGAGCCGTCGCCCTCCCCGAATATGGAACGTTCCACGTGCGTCGGCTTCAGCTTGCGCCGCGTGTACCTGATCTCGCCGTCGTCGTCGATGAGTACTTGGGCCATGTAGCGAGTGCCTGCGCATCTCTCGCTGAAACCCATGAGCACAAAGATGTTGTTGGCCTTCGCGGCGTCCTGCAGGGCGCGCATCTCTTCGCTGTCTAGCGCCATACTGTTGGCATGGTAGCGGGGGACGAACTGCAGGCCCCACACCGGGGCGCCCAGAAAGATGAACCAAGGAAAACCGGGGAGCCAGGTCTCGGGGAAGGCCACCAGCCTGGCGCCGTTTGAAGCCGCTTCCTCGATGATGGCCACGCCTTTGCGAACGCTGGCCTCCAGATTCATGTACACAGGGGCGGCCTGCACGCAGGCGGCTTTGAACTTCATGCCCATCGAAAGCCTCTCCTTGTGATCGTCATTGGGACCAATGATAGACCTCATCGTGACGCACATCGGACTGTCGGCTGGGAGAGGACCTCTGCCAGAGTACGGCCGGACAGAAGTGGGTACGTTGCGCCTAGCAAGTCCGTGTTCACAACCACGAAAGGAGTGACCGTGGATGTGCTCGTGGAAAGAGAGGACGTCTGGGCGGCAAGTGTCGATGACAAGCCTGGGGCATTGGCGGCCACGTTGTCAGCGCTCACCGGCGCCGGCGCTGACCTCGACTTCATCATCGTTCGCCACGCGCCGGAGAAGCCCGGCACGGGAGTCGTATTCGTGACCCCGCTGCGCGGCGACCGGGAAGTGCGAGCCGCGGCGACGGTCGGGTTTGCGGTCACGTCTAGGCTGCACTCGGTTCGCGTTGAGGGACCCAATGAACCGGGTGTCGTAGCGACACTGTCGAAGGTAATCGCGGATGCGGGGATCAACATGAGCGGCCTTTCGGCTGCCGTGCTCGGGCCGAGGTTCGTTGCGCACATCGGAGTGGGCTCGGCGGAGGATGAGGAGGCGGTTGTCAAGCTGCTGTCGGAACTGTAGTCGACCTCAGTCGGTGGACGGGGAGTGCACGGAGGTCTGACACTTGCGCGGAAGGAAATGGGTGCTGGGTCCAGCCTGGCGCGCTGGCCAACCGAACATCGGGTAAGAAAGCCAGAACCCGCAGGCCCGCCGATTCAGGCTGAGTCAAGGCGGTGCAGTCCGGCGTCGCGCGCCATGTGCACGGCTGCCCGATACTCCGTCGGGCGTAATGGGCGGTCGATCTCCGGATGTCTCCAGGCCTCGTGTAGCGGCCGGTACTGGCCCATGATGTTCACGTAGGTATCGAGCGAGAGCTGCTGGGCTATGAAGTGGGCGACGACGTCGGTGCCAGCGAGCCCGGCGGGTAGAACCAGATGGCGGACGAGTAGGCCTCGGCGCGCTATCCCGCGTTCGTCCAGGGTGAGGTCACCCACCTGGCGATGCATCTCGAGCAGCGCTTCGCGATTGCGGGAGGCGTAGTCGGGCACCCCAGACAGCTTGCGGCCCACCTGATCGTCGCCGTACTTCATGTCCGGCATGTAGATATCGACGATACCGTCCAGCAGTCGTAGGGAATCCACGGCGTCATATCCGCCGGTGTTGTAGACGAGGGGCAATCGCAGACCGTCCCCGGCGGCGATAGCAAGCGCCGCGAGAATCTGGGGAATCACATGGCTCGGCGACACCAGATTGATGTTCTCGCAGCCCGCCTCCTGAAGCTCGAGCATGCTCCGCGCCAGTTCGGCGGCTTCCATCTCGAAACCGCGGTCGAGATGGCTGATGTCGAAGTT
Source organism: uncultured Thermoleophilia bacterium (assembly GCA_963749535.1). Taxonomy (GTDB): domain Bacteria; phylum Actinomycetota; class Thermoleophilia; order RBG-16-64-13; family RBG-16-64-13; genus Chersky-299. Next base: position 70,430 of record CAVVNF010000021.1, read on the forward strand.
CTGGCAGAAGAGGCAGGCCAGATTACACCCAGAAAAGAAGATGGTCCCCGACCCGCCTCTCCCGACTAGAGGCCTTTCTTCACCGAAGTGGGGTCCGGCGCCGGCCACCTTCGCCAGCTTCCCGATACGGCATCGTCCCCGCTCTCCCGCCAGACGATCGACCCGACAGGCGCGAGGGCACAGGGAACACCGGCCGAGCGAAGCCCCTGCCTCCAGTGCTCGGCGGTGCAGCTCGCCTGAGCCGTGCAATCCCAGGTAGGCGGGCTGGGTACCGGGCGCGGAAGGCGAGGTCAGGTCGCCCATTTCTCGTCGGCCTATTCCGTCGGCCTCTTGTCGACGTTCTTCGGGAATTCTGATCTCATCTTTTCGCATCCGTCCGAGACTGGACTATGCCCACGACACCTGCGCCATGCCTCTGCCGGAGGAACCCATGAGATCGCCGGCCCGCCCGTCGCTCGCCGTGCCAAGGCTTGGCGTTACTGTCCCTTGAGAGTTAGCCCGACGAGCCGGCCCTTACGCGCCCACAGCTTCGACTTCTTCAAGGACCGTCGCCTTGGAAGGGCCGATCATGCCGGCCCATTCAAGAGCTTCTCCTTGTTCGAAAGAAGCCGCGAAGCCTCGCGCCTTCTCCACGTCATCCCACTCAAATAGGGCCATGTACTCATGGGGATTATCGACCGAGCACAAGAGGCGCCCACCTTTGCAGCCGTGTAGCCGACGCCGTCTGCCATCGTCGTCGAAGAGGGGCTTGAACCTTGCGTAGTCTGACACGGTGTGCTGGACCAGCACGTACGGCATGATCGAGCTCCTTTCGCGGGTCACGGACAACCAGGGCCATCCACCTCCACTATAGCCCGCCACGTGTGAACTCGACCAGCAGCCCAGGGTCATCGGTTACCGCAGCACCCCGGCAAGCGGAGTGTACACGGGGTGTACAGGATGCCTGGTCACCTTGGGGGTGAGATGTCTTGCGGGCAGCGTCAAGTCCCACTACCCACTTTTTACTCTGGCTCCACCACGGTTTGAGGCCCCGCGGCCCGGGTACCACACAAGTATCCGCCCCGCCCCCAAGGACAGACGGTTTCTCCTATCCCGCCAGAAGACACAACTCGGCAATGGCACGGCAGGAGGCCATCATGTTGTTCGTAAGCGTTGGAAAGGCACGGCCGGGGGACGCCCGCCCGGTCATCGCCCGTCGAGTCAAGTGGAACTACCCCGCAGGAATGAAGGTCATCGCCGAATACTGGGTCCAGCACCCGGATATGACCGTGGTGTCGGTTATCGAAACAGACAGCATCGCGCCGATCTTGGCGACGAATACGGAATGGAGTGACGCGTTCAGCTGGACCGTTGCTCCGGCCATCACTGCCGAGGACGGGATAGCGATGTTCAAGAGCATGGCCCCGTAGGCGCGGTCTCGACCTCATTCGTTGGCTGCCATCACCCCGGGGGGCGGGGCGATCAGGGCATCACTCACACATTCGACACGACCGGTGCGGTCACGTCGGCGAGCGTCGCCTTCTCAGTAACAGCTCTCTGCTAACTGTCAAGTCCCACCACGGCCCGTTACCTCTTGGCTCCTGTACCTTCTTGGCAGTAGACCCCCGTGAGTGAGCGGAGGGCGGACGAACCCAGTGCAAGCAACGCGGTAAAGTTAGGACTGAAGGCAGGACGTCCGGAATCTTACGGTTGAGGAGCGACTCGAAGGGAGATGCACATGCACGAGATCATTCAGCCCGAGGGACTCTGGGACCCGCGCCCGCGGTATGCCCAGGTGCTGAGATCGGGCAAGCATGCCTGGATCGCCGGCCAAGTCTCCGTCGATGAGAATGGGGACACGGTTGGAGAGGGTGATATCGAAGCGCAGACCCGCCAAGTGTTCCAAAACCTCAGCAGAGCCTTGGCATCGATCGGCGGGGGATTCGATGACGTTGTGAAGCTGCACGTCTACTCCACCGAGATTGATGCCCACTACTCGACGATCGCCGCTTTTAGGAGCACGCACTTCTCCGCGCCCGTGCCCAGCACTACTCTCCAGGTCTCGAGGCTCGTGAAACCGGAGTGGCTCCTTGAGATTGAGGCCGAGGTGCTCCTGCCGTAGCCATCGCGGAGCCTGGGCCCGTCGCACGAGCACTTCGGAGGCTTTCTACCTCTTGCAGCTTCGCCGCCAGACCTTCATCTTCTCGGCTTCGCGAACGAGCTCATCGCGAAAACGCGGATGCGCGATGTTTATCACGCGTTCGGCGCGCTCCCAGGTCGAGCGGCCGATCAAATTCGCGATTCCATATTCCGTGACGAGGTAAGGCGTCTGCGAACGTGGATCGGTGACGGCGCTCCCGGCTGCGAGTGTCGGTACGATGCGCGACCGGACTTCGCCGGTCTTCCTGTCGGTGTACGTCGACAACATACAGAGGAACGCCTTGCCGCCCCGCGACAGGTACGCGCCGGTGCAGAAATCGAGCTGCCCGCCGGTACCGCTGATCTGGCGCAAGCCCGACGTTTCGGAGTTCACTTGACCGAACAGATCCACCTCGACGCAGTTGTTGATGGCGACGAGATTGTCGTTTGCCGCGATGATGCTCGGGTCGTTGGTGTAGTCGACCGGGTAGGAAGCGAGACCGGGGTTGCGGTCCGCCCAGTCGTAGAGTGCCTTGGTGCCCACGGAGAACGTGAACACGCCTTTGCCCCGATCGATGTTCTTGGAGCGGTTAGTCAGCTTGCCCACGAGGAAGAGATCCAGATAGGCGTCGACGAGCATCTCTGTGTGCATGCCCAGATTCTTCAAGTCCGATTCGCAGATCAGGCGGCCGATGGCATCCGGCATACCGCCGATGCCGAACTGGATGGTGGAGCCGTCCTTGATCTGCTCGACGATGAGGTGTGCGACGGCCTTGTCGACTTCGGTCGGCATGGGTCGCGGAAACTCGGGAAGATCGAGGTTATCGCCCTCCACCACGAAATCGACTTCCGAGATGTGCACGCTCTCCTCTCGGCCGCCCAACACGGTCGGAAGCATCTCGTTCACCTCGACGATGACGGTCTTCGCCTTTTCGATCATGGCGCGGGTTGCCGAGTTATGGAGCGAGAAGTTGAAGTACCCATGCCTGTCCATCGGCGTCACGGCGACCATGGCGACGTCGATGTCGAGCGTAGCGCGATAATGGAGCGGCTCGTTGCGATACAAGAGCGGGTTGTAGAAGATCGAGCCCTCGTCGTAGAGACGGCGCTCGAGGCCGCTGAAGTGCCAGCTCGTATACGTGAACGATTCGTTCTTGGGATCTGCCCTTACGACCTCGAGCGGGCGGAGTGCCAGCATGCCGCGGATCTTGACGTCGTGGAGCTCTCCCTTGCGAGCCGCGAGCGCGCGATCGAGCGCCGGCGGGATGCCGTGGCCCATGGTGTACTCCACCCAGTCTCCGGAGCAAATCGCCTGGACCGCCTCGTCCGGGGTTCTCCTTTTGCGCTTGTACTCATCGATTACGTTCACGACAAGAGCTATTCATTCCTCTGGTAGTAGGCGCGCCATTTGGCGTCGACCCGAGCCTGGATATCGGCAATTTGCTCGTCCGTGAGCTGCCTGAACCGCGACTGGGGTCTCAGGTATTCGCGAACCGGGACAAGCTTCCGTTTTTCCACCAGCTTCTGCGAGGCCCCGGTGAGTTTGAACGCGCCGCGCTCGACCTCGTACAGATCGAAGTATCCGCTCTCTACCGCCAGCCGGCCGAGCTTGACGGTGTAGCGTGGTTCGAAACCCCACCCCGGGGGACAGGGGATTTGGATGTGGATGTACTTGGTCCCCCGGAGGGTGAGAGCCTTCTTGATCTTGTCGTAGAGGTCGAGCGGATAGGCCGCGGAGGCGGTGGCCACGTAGTCGATGCCGTGGGCGGCCATGATGGCGGGCACATCCTTCTTCTGTTGCAACTTGCCCTTGATGGGCGTGTTGGCGGTGATGGCGCCTTGAGGTGTGGTACCCGAGCGTTGCGAGCCGGTGTTCATGTAGCCCTCGTTGTCGTAGCAAATGAACAGGAAGTCGTCCCCACGCTCGGCCGCTCCCGACAGCGCCTGGATGCCGATGTCGCTCGTGCCGCCGTCGCCAGCCCAGGCCACCACATTGATGTGCTCCTTGCCCTTTGCTTTGAGGGCTTCCCGTACACCGGTGGCCGCCGCCGCGGTGGAGGCGAAGGTCACGTTCAGACAGGGCAGCTTGGTGGAGGCGACGGGGAAGAGTCCTTGCAGCACGGTCAGGCAGCTAGGCGGAACCACGAGGATGGTGTCCGGCCCCAAAGCCTTGAGCCCGATACGATAGGCGATGCTCAGGCCACAGCCAGTGCAGGCCCGGTTGCCCGGGTGGACTAGTTCTTCCTTGGGCAGTGTGAGTATGGTGGTCTTGGTGCTCATGCCAGCCGTACTATAACTTGATCCCGATCCAACCGGGACCTTCTTCGAGCGTACCGGTGATGACGGCACGCAGATTGGTGGTGAGATCGGCAGTCCTGATGTCGCGACCTCCGATGCCGGCGATCATGCCCTTCACGAAGGGGCGGCTCCCGTTCTGGGAATGCTCGTACAAGGCGGCCTTGAGATCGGAGCAGAGCGCGCCCTCGTAGCCGTATGACAAGGCCTTCTCGATGACGATCACACCGCGGGCATGCTGCAGGGCTTCGGCAATAGCCTGATCGGGGAAGGGCCGGTAGAGCCTGATTCCGAGCACGCCCACATTGTGCCCCTCGTTCCGTAGGACATCGATGACATCGTGCAGTTGATAGGTAAGAGAACCGAGTCCCACTACGACGTACTCGGCGTCGTCGCAGCGATAAGGCTCCACCAGGGGATTCCCGCCCCGGCCGAAGATCTCCTCGTACGTCTCGTCGGTCTGCTCGACCACATTGATCGCGTTCCTCATATCTTCCTGGAGCAGGTAACGGATCTCCATGTAGCCGTGGGCCGTCTCGCCCATGACGTCCATGCGGACATCAGGCAAGGTGACGGTGTTGAGATTGGCCGGGTCTGCCGGGTCGAGAGCGTAGTCCGGTTGGAACGGCTTGAGGAAGCGCGCCACCTTCTCCTCTTCGGGGACCTCGAACGGCATGTACGTGTGCGAGAGGAGGTATCCGTCGTAGCAGACCATGACCGGGATGCTTGTGGCCTCAGCGATGGAGAAAGCCTTGAGCACATCGTCGATGATCTGCTGGTGATCACAGGCGTAGATCTGGATCCAGCCGGTATCACGCTGGGAGATGGAATCCTGATGGTCGTTCCAGATACACCAGGGAGCTCCCACGGCCCGGTTGACCACGCACATGACGAGGGGCAGCCGCGCACCCGCCGCCCAATGGATCTGCTCGTGCATGTAGAGGAGCCCGTTGGCGCTGGTGGCCGTGAATGCTCGTGCGCCGGTGGAGCTGGCGGCGATACATGCAGCAAGGGCAGAGTGTTCGCTTTCCACCGGGACATACTGAGCCTTCATCTCTCCGGACTCGATGAACTGCGAGAGCTTCTCCGTCAGCGGGGTCTGCGGGGTGATGGGATACGCCGCGATCACCTGCGCTCCGGCCAGCTTGACCCCAATGGCCGCCGCGACGTTGCCGTCTTCGATCATGTACATGGCCGCGGCCCCTCAGATGAGCACGCTTGCGGATCCTCGTCGTCCGAGTGCCACCCGTCCTCATCCACCATCGTGATGGCCTTGGTAGGGCACTCCTCGGCGCAGATCGCGCAGCCCTTGCAGTACTCGTAGTCGATGGCGGGTGGGACCGTGCGCGAGATCACGCACTCAGGGCAATACAGCCAGCAGACGAAGCAGACTTCAGCCCCGCGCCGGGCGGGAGTGCACAGCTCGGTGTTGATGACCGGACGCTGAACGCGCCAGGAGCCGGTCTTGCCGCCGTCCCCCGGTCCGGACAAGCTGTGCGATGTCTTATAGCGATACCCTCTGGTGCCCATCAAGCATCTCCCAGGATGGTGTTCTCATAGGCGAGCCGTGCCGCGCGAGCGTTGGCCTCCGGCTTCTTCGCCTTGAACTCGGCCTCGATCCCGGCCAGGACCAGATCGAAAGGGACGATGTCGGTGGCTCGGCACAGAACCCCGATAATACCCGCGTTCACCCTGCCCTGTGGTAGCCCCGCCTCCACGGAGAGGGCGGTGACGTCGGCAACGGCCAGCGGCCTGCCGCCGAAGTCATGGGCGGAAGGGAGCTTGGGCGTGTTGAGGACGATGAGCCCGTCCACCTTGAGCCCTTTGGTAACGTCCACCTCCGTTAGCAAAAGATGGTCGAGAACCACCACGATATCCGGCGTCTCGATGGGGGAGATATCGTAGATCTTCTCCTTTGCCATCTTCAGCGAGGTGAAGATCGGGGCACCGCGTCGTTCGGTACCAAAGGTCGGGGCCATGACCACCCCGGCATATCCGGACTGGAAGGCGGCTGAGGCGAATATCTTCGCCGCGGTGATAGCACCCTGCCCGCCCCTGCCGTGCCAACGTATTTCGATCATGCGGTTCTTCCTACCGTTTTGCGAGTGTGTACAGCGCAAGAGATTCTACTTGGTCTGCGGCATCTCCGGGAGCTATCCAGCAGGTTGGTGACGCTCACGGGCAAAAGCCTCCAGATACTTGACTCGCAGCGACTCCCGGTCGGTCTTCTGGACCTCGACTAGGAATCCTGAGACGGCCAGGCCGACTGTGCCCTTGGACGTGGTGTTCCCCGGGAGTGAGATAGGCGTCGGGGCAGCCGCGTCCGATCCGCCTAGCTACTCCTCGAACAGGGTCTCCCAGTCGCCCCAGTCGCCCAACCAGGGCCTGAGGCCCAGGTGCTCCGGCCTGCTCGGTGGCGGGTCGAAGGCTTCGCACACCTGCTTGGCGTAGACTTGGCAGCGAGTGTAAGCCCTCGTCGCTCTCGCCAGATCGTAGAGCGATTCCCGGTCGCCGGTGACCCGGCCCGATAGCACCCCGTTCAGGTGGTAGTGCCCCTTGAAGTATTCGGTCTTGGCCTTGTCGAACGCAGCTTCCAGCGGCGCGGCCTCCAGGTAGTTCAGCTTCCCCATTGCGGTGTTCGCATAGTAGAGGTCGGCCTGCGCGCACGCGAGCGCCGCCTGGGCGACCGCGGACGGGTTCGCCGCAAGTCGAAGTTCGTAGAAGGAGTACGTCTGCCCCGGACCGTAGTTGTGAAGGGTGGGCATGGCAGGCCCGGTACTTCTGGTCGCCGGACCGGAGCACACGTAGTATCGTCCGTTGTCGCCGGCGTCCGGGAGCGCGATCCCGATGACGGAGTTGTCCAGGCTCCCTATGTGCGCGTGGTAGCTCTTGCCCCTCTCCGGCCCGTAGGCCTCGTCGGCGGCCTCGAGCGTCGGGCGGGCGATGGTGCTGGGGAAGCGATACATCATGGTGGCGAAGTCGAGGTCCACCTCTCCCTGATAGTTGTGAAGCATGTTCCACATGAAGAGGTTCCGCGAGACCGACCATGCGGTCAGGTCCATCTCCTCCAGCCCCTTGAGTTCCTTGCTCAACCAACCGGCGTGGGGGATGTAGTCCTGTTCTCGCTCGTCTCCGTTGGCCCTCGCCAGGTAGTTGTTGGTGTGGTAGAGGAAATCCACCTCGCCCAGGTCGCCCGCGCGGCGTATGACCGGTGGGTTTCGGCTCTCGATAACCATGGCGTCGCCGCTCACATCGGCGAAGAAGTTGCCATCCTTGCAGTTGACGGCTTTCGGATAGGCGAGATGTATCTCGGCTGCTTCCTGGGCGCTATTCGCGAAGCGAAGGACGTGCATGTTGGCGAAGCCTCGGGGAACCGTGTAGCCCCTATCGGGGAAGACGAACTTCCCGGTCCCGTGGTGAACGTGGACGAGTCCCTTGCTGTTCATGCCGGGATGCGACGGGAAGCCACCAAAGCCCGGCATGTTGTAAGGAGAGGCTATGAAGGCATTGCCGCTCTCCGGAAACACCATGACCGTGCCGGAGAAAAACCCGATGTTGTCGTCGCCGTTGCTGGCGCATACCAGCCGGCCGCCCTTGGTCGCCTTCCCCCAGGCCGCGAATCCGCTGCACGTCGGCTGCTCGGGTATCACGAAGGACTTCTCCGACCAGGGCAGGAATTCTTCGTAAAGCGCGTAGAACGCAAGCAGATCCTCGTAGGTCACCTCGATACCCGCGTCAGCCGCCCCGGCGACCATCCCGTTGAGGATGTCGACCCACTCCGGGGTGTAGTCGTTGACGTAGGAGTCGTATCTTCTGAGGGCGTCCTTCTGCTCGGAGGAGTACCCGTCCCGATGCAGTGGAGCGGTGCAGTAGAGGAAGCCCCCCTTTTGTGAGGGTAGCCACGTTCCATAGATCTGGACGAGCTGCTGGAAGTACTGATAGCCGAGCTCGTAGTCAGACCCGCTGAGGATTATCACCGGCCTGACCGGCGGGGGGAAGGGGATCCTGTCGACGAAGGGGATCTCTGTTTCCTGCACCCGGTCTCCCGACGTCGCTTCCGGTGTCACGTTTATCGCCCCTTTCTCTGCCGCCCGGACGACCCGCTCGGCCCCTCTGGAATTGTAGCCTACAGTTGGCGCAACCGACTCATCAACTACCGGGCTCTCAAGACGAGGGGCCTCGAAATAGTTGACGAGTTTCCACCGTAAGACTTTGGACTCTGGTCACCGAAGGCAAGGCAGCGAATCTTCTCCCTGCGGCGGATCCCCCGATCCAGGGGAGCCTCATCACGGCACCGTGGACACAAACTGGTCACTCGGCCTTGAACGCCCCACCGCGCTCGAGCGCTTCCACCTCCTCTATACAGGTGAGGACCTTCCTCATGTACTGGAAGCTGAGCATTAGCCGGAAGAGACCGCAAATCTCCAGAGTATGATGATGTCTCACGCCGGCGCCATCCGAATGCTCGGTAGATCCATGGACAGAATGTTCGGCCCGTTCGGCGAGACCGATTGAGTCGCCGCAAATATCACATGGAGGTTGCTGTCAATGTTCGTTTTCGACCCTGAAGTAGTCCACCAGTGCTCCATGGAGTGCCTGGGGCTGCCCAAGCCGCAGATGTTCGACGTTTTCGGCCACTCGTTGGCCAAGCATTACCCTAAGATACTGGACTTCAGGCAGCCCTGGGTGTACAGCATTGCCGGCGGGGCGATGATACAGATGAAGCTGTACTACGCCTCTATGACCGAGTACATCATGGTATGGGGCACGCCCATAGGGTCAGAGGGACATTCCGGGCGCCACTTCACCGGCTTCTGGGACACGGTCATCGACGGCGAGATGTGGTACTACGGCGAGGGTGAGTTCGAGAAGAAGGTCTACAGACCTGGCGACCGCGTCTACGTAGGGCCCGGCCAGGCGCGCGCCATGAACTTCACCAACGGCGTGTGGGCAACGGAGTACGCAAGGGGCTTCATTCCGGCGAGCGTGCCTTTCGGCATCGCCGAGGAGATACTCATCTGCTGGGACCTTCTGACGGCGACCCAAACCCTCAGCCTCTACACCGACCTCGTAGCGCAGTCATTCGGGCAGAAATACGCCGGTTTGAAGCCGGTCACCGATTCCGTAAGCCGGCTGGCCCACAAAGTCACCAAGGCGCTGATGCCCTCACCAGAGGTCAGCAAGATTCCGCAGAAAAACATCCGCTGGTTCCAGCGGAAGACCTGAGGGAGTCCCAAGGTAGAGCTTCCCGCTGATGACCGTGTCTAGCCGGCTGTCAGGCCAAGGGCAAGAAGCTCAAGGAGGCGCAGGTCCGCGAATGCCGGAGTATGAGGGTCGCGCCTGGCCCGCTCCTCACTTGGTCTCTCAAAGGCGTCCCTTTACGGGTCTCTTTCGGCAGCGCGGTCGAGCTTCCGTCACCCCGCAATAGCCATAACGTCATGGTTGTATGCTGCGCTTCACCAATTGTCGCGGCGTGTTTCGACCAAGAGACTGCGAAATCCAGGAGAAGTGACATGGGTGAATATGTGAAGTTCTATCCGGAATACCGGGGAGGGAAGAAACTGTCCTATCCCAACTTTCCGGCCGAGGCGGGGAAGTACTCCCGGTCTGTGGTGGCGGGCAATCTGATCTTTATCTCCGGCTGCGAGGGACTGAACGACGAGACCATGGAACTGGAGACAGACGTCTTTGAAGAGCAGATGATAGTCGCGCTTGACAAGGTCAGGCGGGCCATGGAGGAGGCCGGCAGTACCATGAACAACGTGATCAAGACGCTGATGCTTCTCAAGAATCTTGACGATTATCCCCGTATGCGCAAGACAGAGCTGGAGTACTACCAGAAGTATGCTCCGATGCTGGTCGAGGATCCGCCGGCAAGTACCTTCATGCGGGTGGATCTAGCCAGGCCGGGGTTTCTTGTGGAGATAGACGTGGTCGGAGTCATATCCAGAGAATGAGACCCCGGTCACGGGCGGCTGGGCGGCAGGAGACGCGTTCCCCGGACGCACGGTAGTTGAAGACAAGGTCAGGTCGTGACGGGCTGAGTGGTCGGAGGTGCTGTAGTAGGAGGAGTCGTTGTAGGAGGTGACGTGGTCAGGGTGGTGGTCGACGGCTGCGTGGTCGACGGTGGAGTTGGCGACGTTGTAGTCGATCCGGGCAAGGTCGTGCTCGTGCTGGTGGTGCTGCTCGTACTGCTCGTGCTCGTGGTGGGCGGCACGGCGTACTTGCTTTGGAAGAAGGGGTTGTACACGACCGGCGTTTGCGGCGCAGGGAAGTTCTTGACGGGGTAGTCCGCCTCCACAGGCTTCATAAAGGCCGCCCAGATCTCAGCCGGAAAGCTGCCGCCTTGCACCTGGATGCCGTGGACATCCGTCATGGGGATGTTGCCTTGCGGGTAGCCCACCCATACCGTGGTAGAGAGGTCTGGAGTATAGCCGCAGAACCAGGCGTTGGCGAAGTCTTGAGCCGTTCCCGTCTTACCTGCGGCCGGTCGGCCGATCTGAGCCCGGACACCCGTGCCCCGCTGCACGTTTTGCTGGAGAATCTGGGTGACGGCGTAGGCCACGCCAGCCGAGATAGCCTGGGTGGACTTGGGAGGAGTGTTATAGAGCACTTTGCCGCTCGCATCGGTGACTTTGGTAATGATCGTCGGCACGACGTGCGCGCCCTGGTCGGCCAGCGTGCCGTAGGCGGAAGCCATCTCGAGCGGGGTGACCCCGTAGGTGAGGCCGCCGAGAACGATGGCCGGGTCAGAGTTCAAGTAGGAGGTGATGCCCATGCGATGGGCCACGTCGATTAGATGGTCCACCCCCACATCGAGGACCAACTGGGCGTAGACGGTGTTATCACTTTGCAGAGTTGCCTGCACGAGGTTGATGGTTCCGGAGTAGGTGTTGCCGAAAGTTCGGACAATCCAGGGCTTGCTACGCCCAGGAAGCTGCAAACTGAGCGGCTGAGAGACGTAGTAGGTGGTGTAAGGGTCGATGCCCTCCTCTATGGCCGCTGTCAAGCAGAACATCTTGAAGGCGGAGCCCGGCTGCCGTTGGGCTTGGGCCGCCAGGTTGAATTGGGACTTACTGTAGTCGGTGCTGCTGACCATGGCCCGGATATACCCGGTCTTAGGATCGATGCTGACAAGGGCTGAGGCAGGATCCCCCGGCCGGTTAAGGAGTTTTGAGATCGCCTGGGAGGCCAGCAACTGGTAGGCCGGGTTGATGGAGGTCTGCACCCGAAGGCCGCCGCCATAGACCTCGGTAGCGCCGAACATGGTGACCAGTTGTTGCTTTACGTAGTCGACCACGTAGGGCTCTTGTACCTGGACGTAGGGCGAGTAGGGGGCCAACGTGACCGGTGCGTTCTGGGCCTCTTGATACTGGGCCTCGGTGATGTAGTTCTGCTGGTACATAGCCAGGAGCACCGTGTTTCGCCGTGTCTTGGCGGCCTGCGGGTGGGCCCGAGGGTTGTACGCGCTGGGAGCCTGCGGCAGGCCGGCGAGCAAGGCTGCCTCGGCCAGGGTCAGATCCTTGGGCTCTATGCCAAAGTAGGTCTCGGTGGCCGCTTCCAGCCCGTAGGCATTGGACCCGAAGAAGACCGTGTTGAGGTAGTTGGTGAGGATGGTGTCCTTGGAGTGGGTCTGCTCGTACTGGAGGGCCAAGGAGGCCTCGTAAATCTTGTCGGTGAGCGAGGTGTCTTGCCCCCCCAGGTAGAGGTTCTTGACCAGCTGCATGGTGATGGTGGACCCGCCTTGCACGGTTTTGTTGGCTTTTAGGTCCGCCGCCAAAGCTCTCAAGATGGCCTCGTAATCGACTCCGCCGTGCTGGTAGAAGCGCTTGTCCTCGATGGCCACCAAGGCGTGCTTCATGGTGTCTGGGATGTCGGAGTTCGCCAGCACCGTCCGGTTCTGGTCCTTGTAGAGGTAGGCGAGAAGCTGGCCGTCTGCGGCGTAGATCTGAGTGGTCTGAGGAAGGGAGGCCGCCACCTGGTCGCTCAGCTGCGGTAGGTCACGCCCAAACGCACCCGTGAGGTCCAGAGCCAAGAAGACTATCCCGGCCAGCCCGAGCAGAACCACGCATGGCACCACAATGAGAAACGCCATGCGGGTGGTGTGGTGGTGACGCCTGGCCATCAGCCGACGCTTCTGGCGGGCGCCCCGGGACTGATACGGGAGCCTCATACGCTATTCGCCCTCTGTTAGACCTGCTGTCCGAGGAGTATATCCCGATTGGCTGTTCTCCAAGCGCAGGTCCGGCCGGCAACTACCAGACGATGACCAGCGGGTCCGAAAATCCTTGCGCGCACGCACCTGCCAGCGCGCTTGGTTACTTCGTCTCATGCGGGTATCCCGGCACCCATGAATCATGACCCTCCGTTCTTCGACCACTATTCGGTAGCCTTGATCGCCCCGTTGGCGCTGGAGGTCGTGTGGAAATACGCCTCCATAACGCTCCGAACGATAGGCGCTGCCACGGAGCTTCCATGGCCTCCGTGCTCTACCAACGCAACCACGACGATCTGCGGGTCGTTGGCGGGAGCATAGCCGGCGAACCAGGCCTCGGCATCGCCTGGAGGCATCTGGGCGGTGCCGGTCTTACCGGCCACCGCGATCGGAAAACCCTTAAAGATCTGATAGGCAGTCCCATTGGGGCTGGAGACGACAAGCCTCAAGCCGTTCTTAATGGCATCTAGATTGGCGGGGCTTATATCTACCTTGCCCGCTACTTGGTCGTCAAACTGGTGGACGACGTTTCCAGAAGCATCGGTGGCCTGGAGAGCCAGGTGGGGCACCCACACCTGTCCGCCGTCGGCAATGGCGGAGAACCCCACGGCCAGCTGAAGAGGGGTCACGAGAAGATCACCTTGACCGATAGCCAAGTTGATATCCTCTCCTGGGGTCCGAGTCTGTTGCGCGCTGGTCTTGCCCACTTGGCCCGCTTGCTCCCCAGGAAGGTCGATGCCGGTCTGCTGGCCGAAGCCGAACTTCTCCAACCCGTTCTGTAGGACAGAGCCAGGCTGCTGATAGAGCTTGTAGCCGAGGTTGTAGAAGTAGACATCCACGGACTCTTCAAGCGCCTGAGCCAGACTGACATTCCCCAAGGGAGCGGGGTTCCAGTCCTTCCAGACCGTGCCCAAGAGGCTGAACTTTCCCGGGCAGAAGAAGGTACTGCTTGGGGTGATGGCACCGCTATCCAGTCCAGTCGCCGCCACAAACGGCTTGAAGGTGGACCCGGCCGGGTAGAGACCGGCAATCGCGCGGTTAAAGAACGGATCGTTGGCCTGCTTGGAGTTCAGTTGAGCGTAGACCTGGGAATTCATGCCGCCCGCCCACAGCGAGGGATCGTAGGTGGGGTAGGAAGCCATGGCCAGCACCTGCCCGGTGCGGGGGTCGAGAGCCACCACCGCCCCGCCGTCGGCTTTGGCGAAGCCCTGCAGATGCGCCTGGTTGACGCCCTGGGCCAGGGCGTTTTCGGCGGCCTTCTGCAGGTCGGCGTCCAAAGTAAGGGTGAGATTGTAGCCCGGGGTGGGGGCAACATCCGCCAGGTACTGGATGGGCCGGCCGGCCGAGTCTACTTCCACCGTCCTATATCCGTCTTGGCCGCGTAGGTAGTGATCGTAGGTGCTCTCCACTCCGTCTTTGCCCACATGATCGTTCGGCGACAGTTGAGCGTACTGCGTCTGGGCCAGGTCCTTTGGCGAGACTTTGCCCACGTATCCAAGGACCTGGGCCGCCAGCGACTTATCCGGGTAGCTACGTAGGTCCACCGCGTCCACCTCGATTCCGGGGAACTCGAGGCTGTGCTCTTTGAGGTAGTCAACCACAGGGGTCAGGGACACGTCTTCTTTGACGACAGTATCCACGTACGGATCTTTAGCTGCCTCGGTGTAGAGATTGGCAAGATCAGCCTTGGGCATGTTGAGAAGACTAGCCAAACTCGAGAGCTCGCTCTCGAAGCCGGCCATGTCAGTCTTGGGACTCTTCATCGCCATAGGCAGGAGATCCACGCTCAAGCCACCGCGGTTCGTGACCAAAAGCTGGCCGTTGCGGTCGTAGATGACCCCGCGAGGGGCCTCCACGGGAATCTTTCTTTCGATGTTCGTGCTAGCCGATGCCACATATTGGTCCCCGGAAAGCACCTGCAGGTCCCAGAGGCGGAAAGCGAGCACGGCAAACAGAGCCAATCCCAGCATCGAGAGTACGCCGATCCTCATACCCACGGAGGACTCCTCCATGGGACGGTTTCTCTTCTTTACAGGCTGAAGGACCAATGCGGCAGACGCCCCCGTTCAGGCTGTAAGCCGTGGATGCACTCTTCGAGAGCCTTGCATGATAGGCGCCGCAGATGAAGACGGCGTAAGGTTTAGTCGCTGGCCCTTGTGCTGCAAACTGCACCCCAGTTTCGACATTCTCAGCCCGCTCACAGCTAATTCTAGGCTCCGTCCAATATACGGCTGCTTATATCTCCCGTTGTCGGTTCGGTGAGACTCAGGTGGGAGGAAGCCTCATGTTCGTCGCCATCGTCAAGCAGGACAAGAAATCCTGGCTCCTGGAAGCCTCAGACGGCCGCCGGTTTGTAATGACCGGAAAGAAGGACGTCGTGGTGTGCCCGGAAGGGAGCGACACGCCACTGGTCACGGCGCGGGGAATCTCATACAAGGCAGCGCGCCGTCTGTTGGAGGAAGAGCTCAGTAGAGTGGCGGCGGTCTAGAGCGAAAAAGGTGCGGCGCAAGGTTGCATTTCGACAGTCTCTGTCGTGGTCGGCGTCTCCCAGATCAAGCTCAGCAGTCGGCTCTTCTCTTGCCTTCCCGGCGCCTAGGATGTTCGCAGCCAAGCTTCCTAGCCATGGGTACCCTCGTGCACGTCCGATTGGAGCTGGAGTTCCGGTGCTGCGGCTCCCGAGCGCCGAAGGCCGAGACTTCAGGGGGGCGAAGGATGTGAACTCATTCCTGCGCTGGCTGGGTGGTTCAGAGGCCGAGCTTAGTCCCTTGTGCCTAACATCGAACGCATCCCAGAGCGCACGATCGCTTCTGGAGCCTGGCTGGAGCCCGCGGAGAGTCGCGGGCTCCAGCCAGTTCTGGTCCTACTCCTTGGGCCTATTCATCTAGGACGCCGTATACGGCTGCACCTTGTCTTGCACCGGAACCATCGAACCACCTGCGTTGGCGACGATGGTTATGTCGAACGGGTACTTGGTGCTCTTACGCCATTGGCCACCAACGAGCGGCGACTTGTAGACGTTCTGGACAACGTGACCCGGGCCCGGAGTCCAGGGCGGGCCGGCGGGCTCGACCGGCGCCGTGAAGTCGATGGGGCCGGCGATCGTGTCTAGCTTGGTGGCCTTGACCGCCGTCATGATGGCGTTCTTGTCGTCCACACTCGTGGTCCGCTTAAGGACATCGACGGCCCACTCGAAGATCAGGAAGTGCAAGAGCGGCTGCGTCCATTCCTGATTCTCCTTGGTTTCAAGTCGGCGGCGAACTGCGCGCAGGTCTGATTCAAGGAGTCCCGACGTGAACGGGTGGTTGGGTGTCCACCAGACCTCGGTGGTCAAGCCGTTGGCGATGCTGCCGAGCGCCTCCACCGATTGCGGGAACAGCAGAGCTTTGCCGTACGTGGCCGCCTTGGGAACCCAACCTTGCTGGATGGACTGCTTCCAGAAGGTGGTGAAGTCCGGCGGGATGAAGATGCCCGTCCCGATCTCGGCGCTAGCGCTCTTGAACTTGGAGATCTCCGAGGTGAAGTCCTCGGTGCCGTCCTGGAAGCCACTGCCGTCGACGATCTTGTACCCGGCCTTCGTGTAGTCCGGAATGAAGATGGGCTTCAATGCGTTGCCGTCGGCGTCGTTGGGATACATGGTGGACAGGACCTTGTTGGTGGAGAGTTGTCCCCAGATGGCCTCAAAGTTGGCTTCCATGTCTTCCGCGCCCCAGAATACGTGGTAGGTCCACTGGAACACATGGGTCAGGTCCCCCTTGGCGCGAGTACCCACATAGGACTGCCAGGGGCAGTCGGTGGTGAGGCAAGGCACTCCTGCCGCTTCGGCCTGGTCCGCGACGGGCACGCAAGTGTCCGGGGTGGAGGCGGCCACGATCATGTCTACCTTGCTGTTGTTGATCAGGTCACCGGTTACTTGAGCGGCCCGGTTATCGTCGGACTGGCTGTCGCTGGTGATGATCGTGACCGGGTGCATCTGGCCGTCGCCGCATACGATGCCTGCTCCGATCGCCTCCTTGGCTCGATCCACGCAATAGCTATCCGGAACACCGAACGACGCCAGGCCGCCGGTGAGCGGCGTCACGAAGCCGATCTTTACCTCGCGACCAGTCTGGACAGCGCTGACGGTGGTGGTACTGGCCGGCGCGGTGGTGGTAGAACCCGCTGTTGTGACCGGACCGGTTGTCGTGGTGGGAGCCGCCGTCGTTGTCGTGGTGCCGCCGCAGGCCGCGACGAGTCCGCCCAAGCCTGCGCCCACACCCAGAGTCGCACCCGCCACGCCGGCGATCTTCAGGAATTCACGGCGACTTACATTCTTGCCCTGGAGCAGACCCGATTCGACCTCTTCTTGACCAGTATCTTCGTGCTTGACCCCCATGATGCCTCCTCAAAACATTCCGAATACGCTTGCAATACTACATAGCTGGGTTTGCTGGAAGCCAACTCCGGATAGCATCCCCCTCTCTGCATTCCACTTATACTCGCTAATAACGTTCGATAAACCTGCAGGGCGTACGGAGCAGGACGGGGACTGTTCCTCGCCCCGCTCGCAACGTCATGGCCGGGCCGAAGAACCGGCCTCACTGGTAGGTGATGGGCTGAAACGCCGCCTCCACCTTGATCTCCGAAGCCAAGAGGTTGCTCACGACCACCAAGTCGTACGGGTACGTGGTCCCTTTGATCCACTGACCTCCCACCAACGGGGTCTTATACACGTTCTTGACCGGGTGCATAGTGCCCAGCGCAGGTGGCGTGGTGAAGTCGCACGGACCGGCCAGCGTGGTCATTTTGGTAGTGCTGATGGCGTCGACGATCGCTTGCTTACTGTCTATGTTCTTGGTGCGTTTGAGCGCGTCGACCACCACCTCGAACACGCCGTAGTGGAGGAGCGGTTGCGTCCACTGTTGGCCACTCGACTTGGTGAAATCGTCGGCGATCTGCTGGCAGGTCTCGCCGGTGAGCGAGGACGTGAACGGGTGGCGGGGCGTCCACCATACCTCCGAGGACAGCAAGTTGGCCGTCGCCCCAATAGCGTCGACGGCCTGCGGGAAGAGCAGCGCTTTCCCTACCGTCGCCACTGGGGGCTTGAACCCCTGCTGGGCAGCTTGTTTCCAGAAGTTGGCAAAGTCCGGGGGGACGGGAACGCCGGTGAGGATCTCCACGCCGGCGTTCTTGAACTGAGAGATGATGGAGGTGAAGTCCTCGGTCCCGTCTTGGTAGCGACCGGGATCGATGACCTTGAAGCCGTGCTGGGGCAGCACCGCCGGGAAGCCGTCGGTCTTGCTGGCCCAGCCGTTTCCGTCGGCGTCGTTGGGCCATATGCCGCCAACGACCTTGTTGGTCTGCAAAGTGCTCCACATGTCTGCGAAGACCGCGGTTATGTCCTCCAGCCCCCAGAACATGTGATAAGTCCACTTGAAGCCGACATTTGTCTGGCCATTGCGCCCGTAGAAGTAGTCCTGCCAGGGCGCATCGTTGCTAAAGCAAGGAGTTCCCGTGGCCTCCGCCTGATCGGCAACCGGGTTTACGGTGTCCGCCGTGGAGGCGCACATGATCACATCGACCTTGCTGTTGTTGATGAGGTCCCCGGCCACCTGGGCGGCGCGGTTGGTGTCGGACTGGCTGTCTTGCACGATGATGCTGATGGGATGGTTCGCCCCGTCGCCGCAGACCAGCCCAGGCTTGGCGAACTCGTTCCAACGTGAGACGCAGTACTGGTCCGACGTCCCAAACAGAGCGATAGAGCCGGTCAGCGGGGTGACGAATCCGATCTTGATTTCGCGGCCGGTAGTGGCGGCGGCGCTCACGGAAGTGGTGCTACCCGCGGTCGTAGGCGTGACGGAGGTAGTAGCGGTGGTGGCCGGTGCGGCCGTTGTGGTTGTTGTGCCGCTGCCGCAGGCGGCGACAAGGCCGCTTAGGCCAGCGCCGACCCCGATCGTGGCACCCGCCAGACCAGCTAGCTTTAGGAAATCCCGACGGCTGACGGAGCTGCCTTCGAGTAGAGGAGCCTCTGCGCCATCATGAGAAGCTGCCATCCGTTGTTTTGGCATTTCCCCCCCTCATAAGTATGGTGATCCTTGGTGTTACTCGGCCTGAGTCCTCTTGCTACCTACCTTCTCTTTGTCCGCCCTCCTTGCTGCTCGACTTGGGACCGGAGCTAGCGCGACAGGGAAAGCGCCCCAAACGCCGCCCGCTCGTCGCAAAGTCCCGGTGCACTGTTTCCCAATCCACATCGTCAAACATTACCGCCTGGTGGAACCTAGTTCCAAATCATGGTTTTCTAAAGCTCTAATCACACTTCATTTGGAGGTGCAAGATGTGCATTGTGAGCGTCGCTTGAGCCATCCAGTGGACTTGTATTCTGCGGGTCGCACTCATCA
>CAVVNF010000022.1:0-41384 GCA_963749535.1 uncultured Thermoleophilia bacterium
TAGGCGTTTGCCATGCGTGGGTGCGGCGAGGCCGAATGGGCCGGAGCTAAACCCAGTCAGCCCGGGGACTCGTGAAGACGTTAGTGAAGGAAGAGACAAGCCTTCGTCTTCCGGGCAAAGCCTGATGAGAGCCGGAGCAGTTGCCGAGACAAGGGGAGAATCGGGAGGAGACATGGGTGAGAAAGACAACGATAAGCGCGTTGCGAAGCTCGAGAAGAGGATAAAGGAGCTGGAGGACAGGCTCGCCAAGCTTGAGAAGACCGGAAAGAAGGCTGCCAAGGCCGGGAAAGAGACGGTCACGGACAAACTTGCCGAGATGGAGCGCGCCGTGCGCTCGAACGAGCGGGAGCCGGCCGACATGTGAGCTCACGCGAGGCTTACACTCGCTATCCATTGTGGAGCGTCGTGCTTTACGATGGTCTGACCGTCGCGCATTTTCTGCTCGGCGGAGCCGCTCTTCTGCTGGCGTATCCGTGGCGAATCGGCACTTCTGTAGGCGCAGCTTACGTGCTTTTGCGTCCTCTGAGATGTTCTTGCTGATGCCTTTCACAGTCTGCCCGTCTTGCGTCTACTACCGCATCGCGGATTCAACCTGCATCTCCGGCATGAATAGATGGTCGAGAAGAATCGCCCGGCAGAAAGATGCATCGAGATTCGGCGAGCGGGCTCGGGGCGTCGCGTGCTCCAATAACCTTTACCTTATCGCGCTGGCCTTCCCTGTTGTCGCCGTGATTCCCGGCCTGGCGATGGACTTCTCCACATTCGCACTGGTCGCGCTACTCGTCCTTGTCGCCTTGCTGACTTGCCGCTTCTTCGTCGTCTTTCCCAAGATCGCCTGTGTCCACTGCCGGGCTAAGAATGTGTGCCCCAACGCACGCTCGATGGGCCTATCCGCACCAGGGTCGTAGTAGCCGGCTGCGCCGCCGACCCTTACAGAGCCAAGGAGCAAGCGCAGCTTGCCACGATGTCCCGGCGGTGCCTCAGGTTTCCGTTCTTTTCGCTTTGCCGTAACCCTCCGGTAACGCCGCGGGCCGGAAGACCGCTTACACTTTGGATGTCTCCCATCCGCCGTGCGGGAGTCTGGAGGATGTCATTGGCGATAGCCGGCCTGACCCACCGATGCTATTCCGCCTCGCCCCGTCCGTCCTACAGACTCCCCCCACTCTCTCACTTTTACCTCACTGTAATCCTGCTGTAAGCCTTCGGTCACACGGTGGCACGCCGGTCGAACTAGACTGGTCTTGAAAGCCCTGGAAGTAGCCACACCAGTATGCGAGGAGATCGATCATGGCGAACTTGGGCGATACCTGGAACAACGTGGCCGAAGCCGCGAGCAAGGCTCACGAGGCGGCTCGCGCCTACCAGCAACTGCGAGATGACCCGACAGGCTCCGAAGATGAGCGTGCGCTCGCGAGAAGCACCTACAGGATTGCGACCAAGCGCCTAGACGAGAGCCTCCGGGAAGCCAAACTGCAGGAGCACGACGGGCTCTGGAGTGAGGCCCTGGAAGCAGTGCAGCAGGCCCAAGCAGCTGGGCGCACTTTCTTCGCCGTGAAGCATCAACTTGGACGCTCCAAATCGGAGCGAGCCGAGGCCAAAGAGGCCTACGCCGGAGCCAAGAGCCGTCTTCGCTCCTTGCTGGTAGAACTCGATGTTGTCCGGCCGTCCGAGACCGACACGCACGACGAGGGCAAGGCCGAAACCGACGTCGCCGAGACAGGGGACGAGACCGAGCCCGCCCCTAGCGAACATGAGCCGGAGGAACCGCAGGAACCCGGCCCCCCCTCTTGGTCGGCCGGCTCGATGGCTTGAGGCGGCCGCGCTGTCTCCGATATCTGAAGGCCGGCGGTCAGACCGTTAGAAAGGAAGAGCCGGAACGCCAGTCAGGGATCCACTTCTGGCTACCTCCGGCAACCGCCGCCGATCGTCGCGCAGTCGATCGATCGTCGCTCTCTTGCTCGGTCTTGCTATGTGCTGCGTGGCGGGTTGGCAGCTGAGGACGCTTCCGAGCCGGAGGTTGCGTCTGGTCGGTTGCGCGCAGGGAGTCGGCGGGATACATGGACCCAGATCATCCGGTGGCTCAGGAGTGAACACGCTGCTCCTCGGCTTGCTCCTCGGCTTAGTCGAAACGAAAGATTAGAGAGGAGCGCAGCAGCATGGCTCAAAGACCGATCCCGCACGATGCGCGTAAGACGATCGCGCTGATCGCTCACGACAACAAGAAGCAAGACCTGCTCGAATGGGCCCGCTTCAATCATGAAACCCTGACCGGGCATCGGCTGGTGGCCACCGGCACCACCGGCGGGCTCCTCGAGAAAGAACTCGGCTTGCGCGTCCAGAAGCTCAGGAGCGGTCCGTTAGGGGGCGACCAGCAGATCGGGGCCAAAATCGCCGAAGGCGAGATCGACCTGGTCATCTTCTTCTGGGACCCACTCGAGCCGCATCCGCACAACGTGGACGTGAAGGCCCTCCTGCGCATCGCCGTCGTCTACAACATCCCCATAGCCTGCAACCGCTCCACTGCGGACTTCATGATTTCCTCGCCGTTGATGTCCGAGTCCTACGAACAGCAGGGCAAGGAGGCCGGCTTGGCTCGCGCGCGGAGGTTGGGGGACTAGTCGACCGGAGTGAGTGATGGCTTGTTCTAGCCCGACGGGAACCGTTGCGGTTAGCCGACTCCGTTTGCCCGCTGAGAGCTTGCAGAGCGCCTCCTCGCATCTCTCGACGCGAGGACCCGGCAAGCTGACATTCAACGATGGCGTGCGCCACGCCGGGCAATCGCGAATTCGGAGCCAGGAACGCGGCCATCTTCGCACTTTTACCCTGTTGTAATCTGGCTCCCGATCCCAGGTGCATCCCTTCTGCTCTTTCTGAATGGATCGCGAAATCCTGGCCGCTACTGTTGTCCGGTCCATTGCATCCCGCGGCCTGACGGCACGGCGTGGAGATCAACGTTCGAGAGTCTTGGGCCCCTTCTCGGACGCCTTTTGGGCCGCTTTCGCCCTAGGGCTTGGGCGTGGAGTCGAGGCGCGTGCCGGCCGCCGAAGCCTTCGCAACAAGCCCGCGCGACCGCACCTCGGCCAGCATCGTCTCCACCTTCTCTTGATTCCTCCAGAGCGCGCACCCGCCGCCGGTGTACTCGGAGAGCTCGGGCAGAGCACGTAGACCAGCCAGGAAAGGCGAGCGAAGCGCGTCTGCCAGTGAGGTTTCTCTCACATTGACGTCGGAATAGGGTGCGAATGGGCACGGTTCTAGATCGCCCGACGCGTTGATATGGACGAAACCCCTCCCTGAGGAGAGGCATCCTCCCACCTCCAGTTCGTCCCAAGGCACGGCGATGAAGAGCGCGCGGTAGCGTCTGCGCAGGAAACGCGTTCTGGATGTGACCTCACCCCGCTGCTCGTCCGTGAGTACCCATCCTTTGGTTGCCTGGTCGGTGGGCGTGTAGTCCAAGAGCAGGAAGAAACCGCAGCCCGCCTGAACCAACCCTCGTATGTAGCTCTCCCCAAGGATGGTAGAGAAGTTTCCGCTGGTCAATGTGAGAGAACAGCCAAAGAAGAGCCGCTTCTCCTTCAGATATCCCATGACTTCCATCAGCCGCCGGTAGATGCCTGCTCCCCGGTGCTCATCGGTTTCGGTGGCGGTCCCCTCAAGACTCAACATGGGGATGACGTTTCTGAGGCGGGCCAGCCGCGCCACCATCTCGGGGTCGGCCAGCACGCCATTCGTGAGGAGGAGGAAGAGAATGTGCGGGAAGCGACCCGCGATCGTGAGGATCTCAGGACGCATGAGGGGCTCGCCGCCCGCCATCACGAAAAACGAGACGCCCAGACCCTCAGCCTCGGCCACAATGCTCTCGAGCCTAGCGCTGCTCAGTTCTTCGCCTATGGCAATGTCACGCGGAAGGGGAACTTCGAGAGAAAGGGACTCACCGGCCGAGGTCTGGAACGACCGCGCGTAGCAGCCCGTGCACTGAAGGTTGCACTGGTGCGTGACGCTGAATATGACGATCGGCGGCACTGGCAGTCCCCGTTTCCGCCATTCGGCTCGGGTCTTCGCGGCGGCGGCCTGCCAGCGGACGGTGCGAAACAACTGCCAAGCCTGCCCCGGCCTGGTGAGCGTCACCCTTACCCCGTTCCAGAAGAAAACGCCGAGCGAGCGGTCGAGCACCTTCGAGGGTACGGGACGGCCCGGGCGCCGGACGAAAGCCGAGTCCCCGGTCATGTCGTCTGCTCTCTGAGAAGTACAGCGTTGCATGGTGGCAACCATCATAACAGCGGGCTAGGGAAGGCCACCGTGTCAGCCCCCGCGGTAGGCGCTCAAGCCGTTCTCAGGCGGTCACGCATGCATGTCGTCACCATTTTGTTAGCCACCCGCTGCATAGGCCGATGGTTTTTGACCCGCCGGCGTCCTGCGCTCCGCGCAGTTTTACCTGACCGTAATCCTGCTGTAATCCGTTGGTCACACAGTAGCGCGCCTGCCCGATTAGACTGAGTTCAAGTCACAGTCGCATAGGCCGACCGAAGAGACAGGGAGACGGATCATGACTCAACTCAGCGATACCTGGAGTGAAGAGACCGAAGTGACACCTACCCAAGACGAAGAGTCCGTGGCGACAGATACGCAGGAGGAGGGGCCCGAAATGGTGATGGCCCGGGACGACGACTCCGAAACGACCAAGTCACAGGACGAGGAATCGGAGTCCGCTATCGCCGACGAGGGGCAGGAGCAGCCCCAGGAACCTAGCCCCTTCCCATGGGAAGACGGCTCGGCCTCGTGACGCGCCCGGCTTTCACTAGCCTCCTCCCTGGCGAAAGCCAGGCTGGGACGATCGCCCATTCCCGGCGATCGTCTAGCCGCCGTCTTTGGTCACCGTTTGACGCGTACCGCCGACTCCTGCACAGCCGCTCGATCGTCGCCCTTGCCGTCGGTCTTGCGGTGTTTTGCTTGACAGCCTGGCGACCCAAGAGACTGTTGGGCAATGTGATCGCCCGGTGAGACCAGACCGAGCGACCGAGATTGCGACCGAGGCAGAAACCGGCTTCGCGCGAAGGCGGTTCTTCGGTCCCCGGACATCGCATGGTCTCTGGAATGCGACTGGCGATAGCGCGTCGACCCACGAGCAGACCCCGCCGGGGAAGGCAACAGACACCGTGGCTCGTCGATGTGTCGCTTCCAAGCCAATGGACCCGTTGGATCGACTTGCCCATGCCTATGGCAGGTCGCTTTGCGGCTACAGCCGATGGGCAGTGAGATCAGCCCTCATCACCTTTGAAGGCGAATCGCCACCAGTGGGCTCGATCGCCGTGACGTGGCACGGGCTGACCATGCTCACCTTGGCAGTTCACGCCGAGCGGAAACCACATCCGTATCACGCGTTTGTCACGCCGGGTATGGCCGGCGCGGCCATGCGGGGCTGGCTTGAAGGCAATAGCATGGAGCCTGTGCCGCTCCCGCGGGATCGTGACGGCAATCCGGCGGCCGGACTCAAGCAGATGGCTAGGGCCCTGAAAGAAGGTCACACCGTGGGGATCGCCCTGGACGGCCCTCGCGGACCTGCCCACGTCCTGCGGCCCGGCGCGCTTTGGCTCGCTCGACTGTCCGGTAGGCCCCTGGTCGTGGTCGCCTCCGCCGCTCGACCTGCGTTCCGCTACCCCCGTTGGGATCACCACCTCGTTCCACTGCCCGGTTCTAAGATCGCTATCGTCTACGGCGAGCCAATCACGGTCGACCGCCACGCCGACATCGACCCTGTTCTTGCCCAGCGAGTGACAGACGCACTCGATGCGGCCGAACACCGCGCGTGGGCCATCCTTGGCTCTCCCTCCTCCACGCGAAGCTCACCGAAGCATCCTTCGCACAGGTTACCTGCCCGTTGACCGACCATGGCGCCGACCGACCACGGCGCCGACCAGACTTGGCGCCGTGGCCAAGCGGCGAGGCTGCTTCGCGCCCGGCTCGGACGTCCGGGCATGTTGGGAGCGCCCGAGGTCCTCATCATTCCCGCAGAGAACCCC
Organism: uncultured Thermoleophilia bacterium; assembly: GCA_963749535.1. Taxonomy (GTDB): domain Bacteria; phylum Actinomycetota; class Thermoleophilia; order RBG-16-64-13; family RBG-16-64-13; genus Chersky-299. Next base: position 6,018 of record CAVVNF010000022.1, read on the forward strand.
AGCAAGGATTCGAGGTTTGGTAAGCCCGGCCAACGGGTAAGCCACAACTCTCCTGGGGAAGCCGGGCACCGGCCTGGCAGTCGGCAGAGGTGCGAAGAATGGAAGGCAAGAACAGGGTACTCTTCTTGTGCACCGAGAATTCGGCCCGCGGACAGATGGCGGAGGCTTTCCTAACAGGTACGGAGGTGAGCACTTCGAGGCCCATAGCGCCGGCCTGGAGCCGGGAGATGTGCACCCTCTGACCATCCGGGTGATGACTGAGCAGGGCTTCGATCTGGCAGGACACTGGGCCAAGGGCGTGCGCGAGTATCTGGGCAAGGTCTTCTTTCGCTATCTCATAATCCCCTGCGGTAAGACAGAAGACGGCTGCCCTAGAGTCTGGCCTGGAGTGAGCGAGCGCGTGTTTTGGCCCGTAGAAAATCCCACCACCTATGATGGACCAGAGGAGGAGAAGCTGAGCAAGTTCCGGGAGGTGCGCGACCAGATCAGCGAGTTGGCCAAGGCCTGGGTGGAGGAGAAGATCGCCCCTCGCCTTCCCGAAAGGACAGGAGTGGTGCCGGCGTCCGCGAGCGAGACCATGGATCCCGGCGCCCTGGCCCTTGTCGGCCGGTCTCAGGGGGAACAAGGTATTTGGTGAAGCTCGGTGAGCGCGCGTACGAAAGCCAGTCGCCTAGGTGGCCGGGGGCTCACAACGGTTTCGGCGCCTGACGGCGACAGGTGCCGTAGAGAAGCTGGGTGCCAACGTGGAAATATGGGGGAGGAAACATGGCTGACAAAGACACTGAGAAACGCCTCGCGCAACTTGAGAAGCGCATGAAGGAGCTGGAGGCAAGGCTCCCGAAACCGGAGAAGACCGGGAAGAAGGCGATCAAGGTAGCCGAAGAAGCCCCCGCGGAGAAGATCGCGCCGGTCGAGCGGGCCAAACCCGCGCGCGAGCGCAAGCCAGCCGACAAGTGACTCTTTAGGAAACGGTAGCCGCCGAACAGTCCGGACTCAGCACTCTTATCAGGCGAGCAGCGCCGGTGATACGCTGATAGCCAGCTCAACTGCCGCACCGCTCGCGCCGCGATGGCCAGCGTCTCCCGTCAACTTGTCAATTCGACAAAGCACTGCTCTGATGTGCCGCTTGGCGGTGTGCGTGTTGCCGCTCCGTGCCATGCGCCGTCCTCGTGGCTGCTCACCTTCGCAGCCACGTTTACTGCCCCAGCTTGGCCACCAGCTCTTTCGCCCAAGCCGTGATTTGCGCCCAGTCCCTGATGTCGCTGGCCGGTATCTTCTTCATGGCTGGGTTCAATTTCCACGGGAAGCCGAGCTTGGCTGGGTCGATTTTGCCGCCAAATACCTGGACCGCGACGGGAGTGAACCAGGGGAACTTGGCAAGCGCCTTGTCGAGTTGCGCCCGCACGTCACGCCATTCCTTCTCCTCATCGTGGAAGGGACCAAGAGCGAAGACCGCCACCGCCCGGCCCGCCAGTGCCTCACGGTGCCGCTTGAGGAATCCGAGCGCGTCTTTGTGCCAACGGAACATGAACAGCGGGGCCCCGATGACTACCCCGCCATAGGCGTCTAGTCTGTCCACCTTTCGCAAGGGCTGGACATCTACCCTGATCCCGGCCTCGCGCAGAGTCGAGGCCACCGCCTCGGCAACTTCTTGCGTGGAGCCGGCGCGGGTTGCATAGGCGACAAGCACCGAAGCTGACATTCCTCCTCCTTTCGTGGCCACGCGAACCCTTCACACTCTGATCTGTAAGATCCCCTCGCCGGGGAAGCCGCCGCCGTGCCCAGGATAGACCGTCTTGATCTCCAGCCCCCGGAGCTTCCTGATGCTCGCTGCGAAGTCCGCCGCGTTGTCGGCGGCGAAATGATGGCCGGGTTTGTTGTCCCTACTCGCAAGGAGGTCGCCGCAGAAGAGGTCGCCGCTGGCCGTGAGCACTCCTATGGAGCCGCGCGAATGACCCGGGAGGTGGAGGACCACGGCCTCGAGACCGTAATCGGAGAGATCGTCACCGTCCGCGAGGTACAGATCCGGCGTCAATCGGTCGGCTTTTCGGAGTCGGAAGAAAGGCAGGACCGTTCGGAGGAGAACCCTTCGCGCCAGCCGATTCCTGGCGTCTCTGCTTTGGCGCATGTCCCCGCTTTCGAGCACCGCGTACTCACGGGGATGGGCAGCGATCTTTGCGCCGTAGGCCCCACGAAGATACGCGGCATTGCCACTGTGGTCGGAGTCACCGTGGGTAAGGATCACCAGTCTTAGGTCTCCCGGAGAGCAGCCTGCCCCCGCGAGTTCCTCGCGTAGGACGCTGCGCTTGCGCGACGATCCCGTGTCGATCAGGACATACCCACGGTCGGCCCCTAGCAGATAGCAGTTTGCGACGCCAGCCTTGACGATCTTGATTCCTTGCGGCACGTACTCCCCCTGATCTGTTCCGAAAGTCTGGCAGATCCGCCCTCGCCCCGGCTCTCAAGTCGTGTAGCAGTTCCCCGCGACGCCGATCGCACGACCTTTCTGCCACCAGACCGCCCGCGGCCGGGAGGCCTCACGCGATCTCCTCTTCGGGGATGAATCAAGTCCCGACAACGTTCCCGAACCGCCTGAGACCCTTCACGATCCACGCTGGACCGCATCACTCTAGTTCGACCGGTGCGGCAGCGTGTGACCGCAAGCTTACATGTGGCTTACATTGAGGTAAAAGCGCGATTGAAGCCGCCTCCCCTTGGTTGACTCCGATTTGCGATTCCGTAATACGGGCGGAGAATGTTCGTCATTTCTTGCCGCGGCTGTTTCTCGTGACGAAACCTGTGCCGTGTAAGGATAGGGATGCGCACCCTCATCGAACCAGTCCGCGGGGCTTGCATATCTACAGCTTCATGAAGTCGCCTAGATGGGGCCTGCCGCTCCTCGGCACCCTGCCCCAAGAGCGTGGCTATGTCGCGCTCGACTTGGGAGTTCTCGACCTCACCGGCCCGCGATCCCGTAGCCCCATAGCCGGGATACGGGTTTCGGCCAGAGTTTAACGCGGATTTTCCAATCCGCTAACTTGCCGGTTACGCCGGCCGCCCCCAGCTGGGATAAGCTCGACCCATCAAATCAGCGACCGGAATCAACCGGACGGCACGGAGCCGTCCCCCGGACTCGCGGACCGCGAGGCTCGACACTACTCAATCGACTTCGCCGAATCTGGAGGTGTCATGGAAACCGTAGTGGTGGGTGTGAACGGGTCCGCGTGTGACACCGCTGCCGTGGACTTCGCCGTTCATGAGGCCCGGCTCCGTGGAGCCCGGCTTCGGGTGATCGCAACTTGGAAGATGCCGCAGATCATCGAGCCCGAGTTCTGCTACCCGAGTGAGGCTTTCGAGGATCTTCACCAACACGCTCAGCGCATCGTGCGCGCGGCGATTGCCGGCGCAAGAGAGCTTGAGCCGTCGGTTCCCTGCGAGGGTGAGATCCGAGAAGGTCAGTTTGGCGACATCCTAGTCAGGGAAGCGCGGGACGCCGCCTTGCTCGTCGTGGGAAATCCCAGGCGAGGATGGTTCGCCAGTTTCGTGCTCGGCTCCGTTAGCCGGCAAGCTGTGAATCAGGCGCTCTGCCCCGTGGTGGTTGTGCGACAAAACCGGAACACTTTCAACGACCGAAAAGGGGGAAGAGTTGAGGTCAAAGCCACCTCCCCTGGAAGAGATGATCTACCTTTACGAGAAGCTATCGCTTGAGGAGCGCGACGGCCTGCTCGAGTGCCTGTTGATAGCCGCGCCCCTCGGAGGAGGGGCCATGCTCAAGGTCCTCGAGCAACTCATGCTGTGCCGTTCAGTGGAGGAACTGCTGGAGGAGCACGCCAGCTGATGCTCGGGCACGGCGTTTCCCCGGCTGCGCCCGCTTTCAACGTTCCCGTAACGCACTGCTAACGCTCACTCGCGATCCTGAGGTGGCAAGGACCTGCGGCCGCGCCATCCACATGCTAGACGGCAAGGTGACGTCGCCCGGCGCCTAGACGATCCGCTATTCGGGGCAGGACGATCGGCCAACCGCCGCGCGACGATCTCTCTAGCGCGGGCGGTGCTCCTGCGCTGGCGCTCGCTCGAAAAGCGTCGCTCGGCTGAATGCGACATGGACCTTCGAAACCGGCTTCAACTGCGCAGCCACGGCAATATCGACGGTTCGACGATATTCTCTAACAGAGACATGGCCCCACGGCTCGACCAACAGATAGCGGCCGCCTTCTTTCAAGAGATCGTGCACTTCTTCGAGGAACCTCTTCTTGTCCGGCACCTCGTGCAGCATGTAGAAAGACAATACGAAGTCTGCGTCTGCCTCGAGACTGATGGTGTCGGCCGGGCATTGGTGCAGTTGAATCCTCCAGAGGAGGCCCGCGTCCTCAGCCCGACCCCGCACCTTCTCAAGCATTGCTTCCTGCAGGTCCACCGCTATGACTCGGCCGGCTTCTCCGACCGCTTCCGCCAAGGGCAGTGAGAAGAAGCCGGGCCCACAACCCACATCCACCACGGTATCACCGGGCTTCACCATCCCCCGAAGAATCCGCCGGGGATTGTGAACGAGCTTGCGTAGCGAGCTCGACAGCCAGCCAGCGTGCTCAGCCGGGCAGACCCGAGATGCCTGAGACTCAGAGCTCTCTTCCGTCATTTCCTGCCCTCCACTTCCCCGGAGCGGGGTCTAGCTCATCCGGTTTTGACTTCCAGCTCACTCGGTTCCTCGACGATCAGCTCAGGTGCCGAATGCGGCCAGATCGTCTGGCTCAGGAGCCCTGCTCGAATCGAAGTAGCCACAGGCATGATAGTAACGCCAATCGGTCCACCAGGCAGCTGCCATGGCGGGCTCTCGCCGGCACCACCCTGCAAACTTCGCCGGATGACGGATGAGAGTTGTCACCGGAGCCATCATCTCGGACGGATCGCGGAAGCACTCCCAGTCACAACGAGAGCACGCGGGGGGCTTGCGAACCTTCCGCAGATCCAGAGATGTAGCCTTGCCAAGCGGCTCTTGGCCGCGGTGGCCGCAGGGGTACACGAGCCCGTCGTGCGCCGAGACGTAGAAGAAGTCTGCCCCTCCGCGACACGGAGTGACCGCGCCCGGATTTCGGGTGTGCTGCCTCGAGAGGGCCTTGAGCGAGGCCACGGGGCTGAAGATCCTGATCCGAGCGCGGAATTCCGGGATGACCGCGGCCATGGCAGCGAACAACCGGGCCTTCTCCTCCGGACTGAAGCTGACGATCTCGTTCGCCGAGGTGGCTCGATACTGCGCCTGCAGACCCAGGTCATCCGAATTCATGGGATAGCAGGCATTGACGGTGGTGAAGCCGAGATTGATCGCCGCCTCGTAGAAATCTCGGATCGCGCGAGTAGCTTCCCTCGTGAAGGTGTCCGGATCGTCGAGCCTTGAGATCCACCGCTTCCCCATCATGCGGTTGATGCTCAGGTTGGCCGCTGGATAGATGTCATGCGAATGCAGGATGGGTAGTGCCCGGCGGATCCCTTCCACCACTCCGGGAAGGCCCCTGGCCTCCTCGTGCGCGGAGGCATCGGCCGAGTCGAGGCTGATCCAGAAAGTGTAGGGGTCAGCGTCGATGAGCTTTTCGGCCAGCCGGCGGATGCGAAGATCGAAGCTTGGCTTGTCCGCACCTTGAAAGAGGAAGCCATTGGTGCCTGTGCGGGTGTATTTGATGCCGCGGGCTCTTGCGAATCTGAGCAATCCGAGCACCTCATCCACGTAGATGAACGGCTCTCCGCCGGTGATCGAGAGACTCATCACGCCGTTAGCCGCAGCCCTTTCGATGATTCTCCGTGCGACCGTCGGCTCGAGTTTGGACCGGAGGTAGCGCTCACTCGTCCTCATCCCACACTGCGGGCAACAAGCATTGCAGGCATCCGTGTACTGGATGACGAGCTGCCCGGGCGCGCGCCCCTTGAGCAGGGACAGCCCCCCCTTTACCGTGGTTCTCAGACTAGGCGGCAGCAGACCCAAATGATTCCGCGACGGGCTCGGCGTCGATCCAGGACCAGTCCACCTCCGGGCGCCCCAAAAGCGTGGCGAATTGCACCGCCGCGTCCAGCCTTCCCCTAAGGGCAAAGGCTCGCGCCTCCTTTGCCATGCTGGCGCGGCTCTCCGGACACTCGACAAGCCGGGCAATGGCAGCCACGAGCGCTGCCTTGTCATTCCCCGGGACGACAAGCCCGGTCTTGCCCGGCAGAATGAGCTCGTGTGGGCCCCCCTGATCGCTCACGATGACAGGCAGACCCGAGGCCTGGGCTTCCAGGACTACGTTGCCAAATGTGTCGGTCGTGCTGGGGAATACCAAGAGGTCCGCCGAGGCGTAGAGACGCGCCAATTCGTCTTGGGGAAGAAAACCTGTGAAGACGGCGGGGTGACCAGACAACCTGCGCTCCAACTCGCTTCGATACGGGCCGTCCCCAGCCACTATGAGCGTCACGGGAGTCCCTGCCCGCTCCACTTCGACGAAGGCCTCGGCCAGCAGCTCAAGATTCTTTTCCTTCGAGACGCGCCCCGCGTAGAGCAGCCTGACGCCTTCCCCTACCCCAAGCCGGCTTGTCAACTGCGGATCCGCGTGCTCCGGGCTAAAGCGCACCGTGTCCACCCAACGGGGCAAGGGCCGCGCTTTCTCGGGTGAGAGCCCCCGCCGTAGCAGCTGATCCCGGGTGCTTCGCGAGGGCATCATCACCTCGTCGAGTTGGTTGTAGAACCAGATGACGTAGCTCCAGGCCGTGTCCTCGCAAAACTGGTCGGCAGTGAGCTTGCCCACGTATTGGGGGATGTCGGTGTGATACGTACCCGCAACGGGCAGATCCATCAGCTTCGCGATGAGTAGACCAAGCAGGCCCTGTAGCCCGGGGGTGCTCACGTGGACCTCGGTGAAGCCCCCGTCACCGATGTAATCGAGCACGTCCAGAATCGGCGGGAAATGAATCCTCAGATCTGGGTACTCGGGAATCTTGAAGTCCCCCAGCGACTGGAAGTTCATCACTCCGTCAGGTATGCCGGTAGGTTCGTCGCTGCAGGTCATAACCACGAGCTCAGTGCCACTGGACTGCGCCGTATGCAACAGGCGCCTGATGGTCAGAGCGACGCCGTTCACGTCGTCGAGCGTATCTGTGAACAGTGCGATCTTGCGAGAGACAGGCTCGCCGGGGAGCTCGAACCGTGCCCGCAGCTCAGCGAGAAACGGCTTGCTGCGGGTCTGGCTGCGATGGGCAATATAGTAGGGGGCGGTCACCAGGTGAACGAAGCCGATGGTACTCGCCGCGTTGACCAGGTCCATGATCCCCTGGCTCATCGCCCTGGTAGCCAGCTTCTGCGTGTAGATATAGAAGAGGCGATTCGCCAAGTGACTCGCGGCCACAAAGATGCGTCTATTAAGAGTCGAAGCGCTCAACCGTTCGCGGAACTTCTTGTCGTTGAGGAGCCTCCGTATCTCGTGGTCAAGAAGCTCTTCCAGGCTCTTGCTCTCATCATCGGATCCGTAGACTTCGGGCATAGCGTTCTTGAGAGCCAGCTTGAGCTTGGCCATCTTCGACAGCTTTCCGGCTACCGTCGCCGAACAGGCCGTGGAGCATGGTTTCCAGGAAAGGATACGACTTGGTTTTCCGTCCCTTGAGGTGATTGCCAAAGAACTGGTACGCGATGCTATAGATGCTGTGAGCCAACGTTAACGGGCTGCCGTCTTCCCCGGCGTGCCGGGTGCGTCTCTGCCTCACCGAAGCGAGGAACTCATCGAGAGTCGGGCACGCCGTTGACTCGGTGAAGGCCTGGGCGACGTAGAGGCCACTGTGATCGTCCGACCCCCCCACGAGGCCTTTTCTCCACGGGTCCTCGCCCCTCAACTCTATACCGTGTTTGTCCGCGAGTCGCTCCATGAGCTCCGGGGTCAACGAACCCACGATCTCCTCGAACAGCTGATTGTAATGTTTGGCGCGGGCGCCATTCCTGACCTCGAAAACGTCGAAGAGCAGGAGAAACTTCTCTACCTTCTCTAGGCTTAGCTTTCCGTTGATATCGAACAGCGGATGGGCCAAGAAATGGGCGAGATTTTGCCCCCTAAGGTAATCCGCCAGCTCGTAAACGTTCTTGCGGAGCACCAGCAGATCCGAAAACTTGTCCCGGTCGATCCCCAGAGCCACGACGTGTACCTTGCAACCATCTTCCGGAAAGTAGCTCGTAAGCTCGGTGCTCATGAAGGTCCCGGGTAGATGAGCTATCTCGAGGGCTCCCTCTATCGAATTGTGGTCGGTGATGGTGACATAGTCCATGCCCCTCTTCTTGGCGGACCGGTAGATGCCGGAGGGGCTTGTGTAACTCTCGGGGCAGTTGAATCGGCGGAGCGCCCACATCGAGGGCCTATTCGAGTATTGCGAATGGCAGTGGAGGTCCGCTCGATAGATTGTTGTCATGAGTCCTGGATACCATGCGAGTCTCGGCCCGAGGTAAAGGGTTCGTAAAGCGAAGCGAACAGTTAGGTGAAATGGCCGGTTTCCGGCTGTCGTTCCTGGACGATCCCGTCATAAACGGTGAGCATCCGATCGAAGACCTTTCCCCAGCCCAGCTCCTTGTCGGCCGAAGAACACAGTGGAAGCCCTGGGAGTCACCGGTGTGGGGCAATCTCATGGCGACGATGATGTTCGCGACAATCGGACGGGCCGCGCGGGGGCCGCTTCTCTCCGCGTACCTTTCGGACGAGGCATCTGGCTTGGCCTGGCGATGCACTCCGGTATGCGTGAGCGGCTTCGAGGAGGCGAAGCTGCACGCGTTTAGCCTCTATCGGTCGCAAGTCGCGCGGCTTGGCGGAATGAAGGTCTGGGAGCACATGATTCCCCGCTACCACTCTTTCTGGGGAGGGGCAGAGCCGGTCTGGCAGGCTGAGGCCTTGACAGGCACGATGGGCCAGCGATCTTTGTCGAACCCGCAAGACGGTTCGAGGAGCCCGGGGGGCGGGGAGCGCGGCGGCCGAGTCCATGGCTCGCGCGCTATCGCAATTGGTGGGGAACCAAACCCGGGCCCCTCTACCGCGTGTGGGGTGCGCTTCCAGCTTAGGTGAGCTTCAGCGTGGCTGTGTTAACGCTGGGTTAAGGGGAGGGAAACACAGCAGAAAAACTCGCTCCAAGGCCCCCGCCGGCTAGACCACATGTCGCGTTCCCTCGAAGAGCCTTCAGCACCCGACGGGAGAGTGGCGCTGCACGCGAATCCGGCACGGACCCGATTCCTTCGTGACCCCTTCAACCGCGCCGGCGGTCGCGTCGATGAGTCGGTCGTAGATACGTTTGTGCTTGCCCTTGGAGTACTCGACTTCCCAGCGCCCATCGGTTCGCTGGGCAATGTGGAAGTAGCTCGTCTCACGTTTCACGGCACCCTGAGAGTCAACCTCCCCGGGGAACTTTGCGGAGGCGTAGCGAACCATGGCCTCATGCTCCTTCCTGCTCTCACTATCGGCCACTTTCATGCACGCTTCAGAGTCTAGGAAAGTCACACGAAGCTGATGTAACCGCACCGTAAACAGAACCGAAAAAGAAGGAGAAATCCGCGGAGGCCCGGCTTCACATCTGCGGCGACTTCGCCGTCGGCGCTTCTGGCGGAGCGACACCTGTGGCTCTCACCCTCGCTAGGATGACCGGAACGGGCTGCTCCCTCCGCGCAGGGAGCAGCCCGTTAGAGATTAGCAGGCGCACAAGGCGCCGCCGGCATTCGTCGTCTAGAACGACCGGGGACCGCCGACGGCGAAGTCGCCGTTGTAGTTGAGCACAGCCCAGGCGGTATTCGTTGCTGGGTCGACTCCGCACGTGCCCAACTTGTAGCTGGAATTCCAGGGACCGAGGACAAACTTCTCGTTGCCACCAAAGTCCTTTCTCACAGCCTGGACCCATTTGCCATTTGAGTCCTGCGTGAGCAGGCCGAACGCCCGATGCAAGACTTGGGACTGGCTGCCCAAATCCTTCGCTGAGTAGCTCATGGAAAGCACGTATTCGTCCGTCTTTTCGCCGCCGATCGACCTTGACATGCCGCCAAGGATGAGGGTGTCGCTGGAGAGACCAGCATCCGCGGCAACCCACCCGGTGGTGACATCGTTGCTGATCTTCTTGCCATAGTTGGTGAGGAGGAGATCCGGGTTAGTGCCCGCTCCGTTCGTCCCTGCGAGAATCGACATCGAGGTACCTTTGAAGTTCTTCTCCATTGTCGCTGCAACGGTCGTATTGTCGGTAATGCCCGCATAGGACGCACCTTGGGCGACAACCGTGTCCGTGCCGTTTAGGCTATAGGTGATCGTGGAGATCTTCTCGAAGTCGAACGTGGCGCCGTTCAGACCGTAGTCGGCGCCGCCATTCGGATCCGCGTAGTAGTCGATGGTCACGATGGGGCCGTTCACGGTGTAGATGTAGTAGCCGACCTTGCCCAGATCTTGTTGGATCGGGGCGTCATTGGCCGACATCGGCAGTGTGGGAATGTAGAACTTGGAGCTGTCGGACGCGGAGATGATCTGATGGACCTTGCTCTTGCCGTCCGGGCTGGTGACAACCGAGACATAGTCATGATGATCGTGGCCGGTGATGACCGCCGCGACCTTGTTCGCCTGCATCGAGGCGATGAAGTTGTTCTCGGCGGTCTGCTTGGCGGTCAAAGCGGCGGCGTCTGTCGGCGCTGAGCTGCTGACGTTTACCCCATTGCCATCACCGGGGTCGGCCGCGGTGACCTGCCCGCCGAACATGTTGTCCTTGTGGTTGCCACCCAGGAGGTTCTTGTGGGTGAAGACGAAGGCCTGGGTGTTCGCGGGACGGCTCGAAAGCGTGGAATCGATCCACGACTGCTGCTGAGGGATGGTGCTGTTGTAGTAGTTGCCGTTCACGTCGAACTGGTCGAGCAGCATGAACGTGGCGTTGTTGTACTGGAAGGAGTAGGAGACGCTGTTGTTGGCGGTGTTGACGGCGGTCGGCTGAGAAAAGTTGGAGCCGACGGTGAAGGTCCCGCCTTTCTTGGCTGCCGGAGGGTTGTTGGCAAGATCAGCCGCCGGAATGATCGCCTTGGTGATGGCCGCAGGCGTGTTGTTGTTGACGCCTGTGCCGATCTGCGGGTAGGCGTAGCGAGTTTCGGCACCTGAGGTCAGGTCCGGCGGAGTTTCGGCCGCTTCATGGTTGCCGCGAAGGGGATAGAAACCGATGCCCGCGTTGTAGAGGTCTTGGGCGTAGAGGGCGCGGGTGTCGATGTTGACCGCGCTGCCTGTGTCGACCGTGTCACCGACAGCGACCACGAGCTTCACGCCCGCTTTGATGAACTGCTGGTCCACTTGCTTGATGATGTTGGCGGCCACCGTGTTGGGGTTGTAACCGTCGTCGGGGACCGTCCACTGGGTGTCTGAGATCACGCCGAAGGACCACGGCCGAACATTTGCTGCATCGGCGACCGGGGTGCCGGTCTGCGTGGTGGCGGCGACGATGCCGGCAGCCAAGGCACCGGCGCAAACGGCGCCCGCCACGAACTTGAACGTCTTCGTCTTTCTGAAACCGGTTTCCAACATTTGCGACAACACCTCCCTGGGGATCCCGCGGGCAGATACCCGCGGACTCTTTGAAACGCGCGGTGCCACCATAGGAGGTTCGAAGGCAGCGGAGGTTAACGTTCGGCAAACGCCAAGTTAAGGATTTTTGAATATTCTCGCGCGCCGGTCCCCGTCAGGGCGACGGCAGCCGGTCACACCTCAGCAGGTTATGTGAAGAATAGCGAAGACGTCTTTCTCCTTCATAGCTTGCAATACTTCCAGCGCCTTTTCGAGTGGCAAGGCGACGACCTCCACTCCACGTTTCTCCGCCTCCAGGTAGACCTCGGGCATCACCGGCAAGCTTCCGTTCACGCCGGTCCCGATAATCAACTTGTCGCCGCCCCACGGAATCTCCTCCAACACCGACAGTGGGGTATGTCCGTACTGGTCGCGAAAAGGCTTAGAGGGCTTCTTCGCCCTCTTTCGTACGTGCCCGGCGTCGATGACAAGGTCGTAGTCGTAGCCCTTCCCGTCGAGCGCGATCTCTCCGAAAGTGATGAGCCTAGCCTTCACACGACCCCTCCTTATTCGAAGTTCCGTTTGCGCTGGCCGGCACGTTGTGGGGCTATGCACCGACTGCTGGATTGCGCGCACGCTCGCGGCCGCGCGCGGCTACAGAAGAGGCGGCGCGAATGACACCGCGTGCCGTACTCGAAAGCTCTTCCAGTAAACCGGCCGCCTCTCCAAACTGGAAATAGCAGCAAGCCCCTAGTCTCGAAAACCCACCTTCTCGTGACTCCCATCGCAAAACGGCTTGTTCTCGGCAGCGCCGCACCGACATAGCGTGCAGTGTTCCTGGGAAACGCCTTCGCCCCACGGCGTGTCCTCCACCTCGATCCATCCTTCCAAGCAGTACGGCCCGTCTTTCGCCACGACCACACGCGGGGGGCGCTCCGGATCGGGCTGCTCTTTTCCGGCGATCGAGTAGCTGAGCGCCCCGGACGGGCACTGCTCGATGACCTCGATGATCTCCCGCACCGTCGCCGCATCCGGATCGATCCAGGGACGACGGTCGTGATCGAAAACGCGCGGCAGATCCCTGACACAGTGCTGCATGTGCGCGCAAGCCCCATGGTTGTAGTGGATGGTGATCCGCTCGCCCACATAGTCCACTTGGTGGTCCAGGTGGCCGTCACAGGTGTTGCTGGAATCGAAGCCAATGGTGCGGTGGGTGCCGTCGCAGGAAGGTTTGTTGGCGGAGGCGCCACAACGGCAAAGTGCAACCGCAGGGCGGGCTCCACCCGGCGGTTCTTTTCGCGAAGGCACCAAGCCCTCGACCCCTGGCAGGTCGAGGGCTTGGTAGAGAAGTGGTCCGTTCTTTATCGGCCGGATCTTCGGTCGCCGGTCTGCGCCGGCGGCGTCGATCGGCGCTTTGCTCGGAACGACGGTTTCCCGGCCATGCTGTCAAAGTCCCCTAATCCTTTGTGAATCCAATCGTCAACTCAGGCCACTTTGCTTAGCTTACGAGAGGATGTCCTTACGCTGGAAGCGCAGGAAACCAAGGCCGGTCATGCCGACAATCCAGACGAGATATGCGATTATCCCTTTGATAACAGGGCCCGTGACCACCGGCGATCGGAGCACATTGGTCCATTCGTTGAAGTAGTGCGTGAAGAGATACGGCTGCAGGAAGTTGAACACGGTGAAAGCCTGCAAAGCCTCGAAGATGATTACCAGTACCAAGGCCCCGGCCACCGCGGTCAAGCTCGAGTTGGTCAAAGTCGAGAAGAAGAACGCCAGGGAGACAACCGTCATCATGCCAAGGAACACGAACAGGTAGGAGAGCACGATAAGGCCCAGACCGTGTCCCGTCCCGACCGTCTGGCCGGAGAGCAGAACCAGCGGGTGCAGCCCGAAGAATGCGCCTCCGGCGATGAGAGCCGCCACTCCCATGATGAAGATGCCGATAGCCACGTACACGTTCGCGACAAACCATTTGGAAATGAGGAAGGCGCTGCGCCGGATGGGCTGCATGAGCGTGGTCCGCAGAGTGCCGCCTTCCGCCTCGCCGGCCACCGTGTAGCTACCGGACATCGACGCCAGCAAAGGCAACAGGAACGTGGCCAGCGCGAGCAGTGCCGCCAGCGCCACGAAGAGGCCGTTGCTCCTCACCTGGTCGAAGATCTGAGCGCCTTGGTCTTGTGCGCCGCCACCGCCGCCTCCCGGGCCTCCGCTCGAGAACCGGAACGCGATGGTAATGAGCCACGGCACCAGGAAGAGGCCTCCCCAACCTATGTACGTACGTTTCTGGAAAAGCGTTTTGGTAAATTCTCGCCGTATGCTGCTCATTTGGGGCCCCCTCCCGCGCCGGCGGAAGATACCCCGGCAGTGCGCACCTGTTCGTCCTCGGATGTAAGCTCGAGGAACATGTCTTCCAGTCCTTGCTCCGCGGACGGGACCACGGCCAGTACGTCGATGCTATCGGCCACGAGCCGTCGCACCATCTCCGGCACGAAGCCGTCGCTCGATTCCACGACGATGAAGCTCTCGTCCCGGCGGAACGTGCCCGGGGCCACCAGCCCGCGGATCACCTCCCAAGCCTTCGCCTGGTCTCCCGTGAGCACCCTGATGGTGGTGACCTTCGGGTGTAGGTCCGAGACAGGTCCTTGCACGATCAGATGGCCCTTGCTCATGATGGCCGCGCGATTGCAGACGAGCTCCACTTCATGCAGCAAGTGGGAGGACAGGAAGACCGTGGTTCCCTGCTTGCCCAGATCGCGGATAAGCTCTCGTACGTCCTTCATCCCCTGGGGGTCGAGACCGCTGGTGGGCTCGTCCAGGACGATGACGTCCGGTTTGTGAATGAGAGCCAGCGCGATCCCCAGACGCTGACGCATGCCGTGCGAGTAGCTGCCCACCTTCGAGCCGCCGCGGTCGGAAAGCCCTACCTGCTCCAGGACCTCGGACACCCGCGCCTCGGTGACCTCGCCGTTCATCTGCCCCAGCATGCGCAGGTTCCGGCGGGCGGTCATGTTGTTGTAGAACATGGGGTCGTCCACAAAGCCGCCGAGGTGACGCAGAGCGCTGGTGCGATTTGCAGGCACCTTGTGATCGAGCACCTCGACGTACCCGGCGCTGGGATAGATGAGGCCGAATATCAGCCGGATGGTGGTGGTCTTCCCGCAGCCGTTCGGGCCCAAGAAGCCGTAGACATCGCCTCGGCACACCGAGATGTCGAGATTGTCGACCGCCCGAAGCTTCTTGAAATCCTTGGTAAGGCCGTGAGTGGATAGGACGACCGGCCGGCCATCGCAGCCGACCGGTAGGCGCTTGTCTAGGTCAGCGTCTGAGTGTTTAGCGGACATTGGCAGCAAACCCCATTAGGTCGGATTGAGAGACACTACCCGCAGCCAACAACAGAAGCCCGTCTTTGTCCCACAGCATGACGGAGCCCAGCGCGGTATTGAACTGATACACGGTGCCGCCGGCAACGGTCGTGCGGCTGAGCAGAGGCACGCTCGCCAATGTCTGCTCGAGCTGCGTGATCAACTGTGACGGCACTTTGGCCTCGACCAGCACTACCGAGCCGAATCCCTGGCCGTAGCGGAGTATCACCGTGGGGCCGAGGGCGATCGTGCCGGTGGGCAAGGTGAGCGACGGGAGGCTCGGAGAAGTCGAAGAATTGGACGTGGACGTACCCGACGTGGTCGCACCAGCCGTGGTGGGAGCCGTGGTGGTCGACTGGTCGCCGCCCATGCCAAGGCCGCCGAGGCCGCCGAGGCCCGATCCCAGGGTGTTGAGCAGAGACTGCAGATCAACCTGTTGAACGGGGATGACGAAGGCGCCGCCGAATGCTAGGTCCGCGCTGGTGGTCTGCGGAGCCAAGGGCGTAAAACCGGCCTTGGCGGCCGCTTCAGCGAGCGTCAACGGGGCCTTCTCCGCCGCGGCCGCGGTCGTCGCCGAGTTGCCGGTCACAGGGGTACCGGCGGTGGTGGGGGTAGTCGCCGGCTCGTTGCCGAGCTTGCCGGCAAGTCCCGCCGGAAGCGACAGGGTCTTGTGATCCACCTTGGCCCCGGCCGGAGGTGTGAAAGCGAAGGTGCTATCGGCGATCGTGGAGTAAGAAACGCTCTCAAAGCCCGCGGAGAGCACCGCTTGGGCGTCACCTTTTGCGAAGATCTCAAGCCGGAGGGGCAGGTAGGTCGTACTGTCTATCGCCACCTGCACCGAGCCGAAGACCGTGTTCGGGGCCTTGGGAACCAGTGATAGCACGTAGGCGGCTCGTCCGGCCACCGTTTCCTGGCCACTCACTGCCACAACAGCCGTGGGGGCAAGATCTTGAATGAACGTATTTATCGCGGTCACCGGGTCGACCTTCGCAGCCACTGAGGTCGAGGTGGTCGAGGCAGATGTCCCGCTTGTGCCCGCCGGGAGCGTGTACTCAGTGGCTGTGTTGCCACTCGAGCTGTAGACCCAGACACTCGTCTGGCTTCCAACGATGTTGGTGTCCCCGGCCGCCCCCTGGATCTCGAAGCGGAACTTGCCGCCCTGCACCCAAAGCCGGCCCGATCCACTCGCCAGCAGGGAGGTGAGGCCACCCATTCCCTGGCCGTTGAAGGAAAGCGCCGAGAGCCCGAGGACGTTGTTCTTCCACGAGACGGCGCCGCTCACCGAAGCATTGTCACCCGCGTGCTGAGCCACGTTGGCGAGCAACTGCGCGGCCGTTATGGTCGCCAGCTCCGGTTCGCCCTGGGCTCGCGTCTCCACGAGACCCACGGTAATGCCTGTGACGGCGAGGACCGCCACCAAGGCTACGATTATGATCGACTTTCTGTGCACGATGACTCCTTTATTGGGATCACCAGGTTTGTCAGCGGTGTTACATCCTAAGGGACTGCCCGAGTCTGACTCGGCTTCGCACCAAATACGTTCCTGCCGAACAGCTTCGCCGGACTCCGTCCTCGGCTCCCAAGCGGTTGCTACATCCGCGTTCTCTTACCCAGTTTGACGGGAGCTTACACGACATCCGGACCGGCGACATCGGCTTCTAGAAGGCTCTGATGATACTCCTGCGGATGTACATGCAGGCAAACCGCCCTTCCAGGCCCAGCCTTGTCCCGCTTCACAAGCCTGGCCCAGTCTGGCCGAGCCCCGCCGAGCGAGACCCGCGCGAGTAGTGGCGGGGCCGAGCAGCGGCCGGCCTACCGGGCCTCCTCCGACGGAAGGACCTCTCCCGGTTGCACCAGCCCCAGTTCGTACGCGAGCATCACCAGCTGACCGCGGTCGCGGGCGCCTAGCTTGGCAAGGATGCGGCTCACGTGCGTCTTGGCCGTGAGCGGGCTGACCACGAGACGCCGGGCGATCTCCTCGTTGGAAAGGCCACGGGCCACCAGGGCCATCACCTCGCGCTCCCGCTCCGTGAGTACGTCCAGGCCGGCCGACGATTGTGGCCGGTAGCGGGGACGGCTGGCGTAGTCTGCGATCAGGCGCCGCGTCACGCTCGGAGACAAAAGGGCATCTCCGGCGGCGGCCACGCGCACCGCCCGCACCAACTCATCCGGTTCGGCATCCTTGAGCAGGAACCCGCTCGCACCGGCCTGCAACGCCTCGAACAGGTAGTCGTCGATATCGAAGGTCGTGAGGATCACCACTCGCACCCCAGCAAGATCTTCGTCTGCGGAGATGCGACGGGTCGCTTCCAACCCATCCATGCCGTGCATGCGGATGTCCATGAGCACCACGTCCGCCGTCAGTTCGCGGGCGAGACGCACCGCCTGCTCCCCGTCCGTCGCCTCGCCCACCACCTCGATGTCGGGGACGGTGGAGAGCAGCATCTTCAGCCCGGCACGCACGAGGGGCTGGTCGTCGGCGAGGAGGACCCGGATGGGGGTGCCATCTGTCTGGAGGGCGCTCATCCGGCCACCGCCGTCAACGGAAGCACGGCCTTCACCAGGAAACCGCCTCTGGCTTGAGGCCCTGCCTCCAAGGAGCCGCCCACGGACGCGGCCCGCTCGCGCATCCCCGTGATGCCGTAGCCTTTCCCGTGCTCGCTGCCCGGAGCGGGACCCCGTCCGTCATCGGCCACGACGATGAGCATGGTGGCCTCGTCCTGGCGGACGGTCACGTCGGCATGCCCGGCACCGGAATGGCGGAGCACGTTGGTAAGAGCTTCCTGCAGGATCCGATATGCCACATTCCCCACCTCCGTCGGCAGCGGTCGACCGCCGCCTTCCTGACGCACCGATACCTCGATTCCACCCGCCCGCAAGACATTCGCAAGCTCGGTGACCTCGACAAGCCCGGGCGCCCTGGGGCCCTGGCCTGTCTGCCTCAGCACCCCTAGCGTCGCCCGCAGCTCGGCAAGCGCGGAGACGCTGGTGCCCCGGATCTGTTGAAGCGCTTCTCGCGCCCCTGCCGGGTCCGAATCGAGGACCGCGCTGGCTGCACTCGCCTGCAGCGATATCGACGCCAACGCGTGAGCCACCCCATCGTGGACGTCTCGTGCGATGCGGAGCCGCTCCTCGTCCACCCGCCGCTGTGCTTCTTCCTCCCGGGTGCGCTCGGCCTCGATGGCGCGCTGCTTGAACTGCTCCACGTATGCCCTCCGGCTGGCCACCGCGTACCCCAGCGCAGTCGACCCGAAGTATCCACCCCAGATCGCGGGTGACGCCCTCCGCGTATCCGGCGCCGTAGGCGAACACCAGGCGGATCACCAGGATGGAGGCCACCGAGACCGCCACGGCGGTGAGCGAGCTGCGCCGGTCGCCCCGCGCGCCGATCGTGTAGAGAGCAACGGCGATCGGAAGGACGGTGGGAGGCAGAGGCGTCGATAGCCCGAAGGCAAGTGCGGCAAAGATCAGCGTTCCAGCTAGGGCCGCATACGGCCGCACCCGCCGGGCGCACAACGGAAGCGCCACGAGCCCCACCAGGAGCGCCGGAAACAGAGTGGCCGAAAGTTGGCGCTCGTCGCGCAACCCACCGGCGATGCTCCCAGCTGCAAGTAGCACGGCGATCGCCAGCGCGATCGTGATATCGACCGCGAGCGGATGATCCGTCAAACTTTGGCGAAAATGCTTATACACTGCCTTGCGAATGGTAGCCCGGTTTGGCTGCCGGCGTCGATACGCGCCCAGGACGCACTTCCCCTGCTCCTGGAGGATGAGATGCCCGCCGTCTTGGGTATACGAGAAAGACATGGACCGGCTACTGCCCACGATCTTCTTGTCTCACGGCGCCCCCACGACTCCCCTGGAGGACATCCCCGCCAGAAGGTTCTGGCAGGAACTCGGCGGGACCTACCAGGACGTGGCCGCGGTGCTGTGCATATCCGCGCATTGGGAGACGACGCGACCCACGGTCGGCGGCACCGGCAGACCGGACACGATCCACGATTTCTACGGTTTTCCCCCTGAGCTCTACCGGCTGGATTACCCGGCCCTGGGAGCACCTGAGCTGGCCCGCACGATCGTTCAAAAGCTGGCAGACGCCGGCCTCCCCTGCGACCTGGACGGGACGCGAGGCTTGGACCACGGAGCGTGGGTCCCCCTCCTTTCCATGTTCCCGGGAGCGCACATCCCGGTGGTGCAATTGTCCATCCAGCACCATCTCGATCCGGCCATGCATTTCGCGGTCGGACGGGCCATCGCCGATCTGCGCCATGAGAACGTGTTGGTCATCGGCAGCGGCGGAGCCGTGCATCCTCTCGGATATGCCCCTCTTGGCCCGGGAGCGGTGACCGACCGGTGGGCAAGCGAGTTCTTCGACTGGCTCGACGGCGTGGTGGTGCGAGGAGACGCCGAAAGTCTGGTCGATTATCGAGTGCTTGCTCCTTACCCGGAGCGGGCCCACCCCCGGCCCGACCACTACGTGCCTCTGCTGGCGGCACTGGGCGCGGCGGGCGGCGGAGCTCGGGGCAGACGGCTTCACCAAAGCTGGTATTGGGGCGACATGAGTATGGCCGCCTACGAGTTTGGGTATGAGTCCTAGCGCACGAACCGAGGCTTCAAGAGCCGCTGCCGCAACCGAAGGCTGACCCCGGATTCGACCGCGACCGAAGGGAGGGCGACGGATGACCACAAGCAAACCGGCGGAATGGCCGGCTCTGCCATACGAGGAGTGGGCAGAGACCAAGAAGACCCTCCATATGTACGCCCAGATCCTCGGCAAGACGCGATTGGCGATGGCTCCGGGTGAACGCCGCATTGGCGAATGTCTTCGAGGAATGGCGCTCGCGACGCCGAGGCCTTGACGGGAGCGACGAGCTAACGCGCATCCAAAACGCACATCCAAGAGAGAAGGAGCGCCAGACATGGACGAGTACATGCAGTTGACAACCACGGAAGGTCTCGAACCCGGCGGCCTCAAGGGAGCCTCCATCGAGGACCACGAGATGCTGGTCGCCCGTGTCGGAGACGAGTACTTCGTCACCGACGCCAGATGCCCGCACATGCACGGCTATCTCCTGGACGGGAAGCTCGAAGGCACGATCATTACCTGTCCGCGCCATCACTCGCAGTTCGACCTCCGCGACGGACACGTGGTGCGGTGGACGGATTGGGAAGGGACCAAGCTCGGCGTCGGAAAGCTGCTCAGACATCCGCGGCCTTTGCGCGCCTATGCAGCGAGAGTCGAGGCTGATAGCATCTTGGTGGGCCCCGAAAAGACACCCCCTGCCGCGGTATGACGGTATGATCTCTCGTCGTAGGCGACCCTCCGAGAGGTGGGGCAAGAAGCCACCGGGGTCGCTGCTTTGGGCGGGGACACGATAGTGCCGGGCTTTCTTACGTCAGCCTTATGCCGAGGCTGTTATGTTGCGGCAGGCGAAGCCGTAGGGAGCTTTGCTGAGCCCAATGGGGGAGACATTCGTATGGACGGGAGATGGGGGGTATGAGCGGCTCTAAGAAGCGGCATGTCGGACGGTATGTAGTCCTTGGGTTCATAATCGTTCTCATCATCGCGGGCTTCTTTACCTACCGTGCCCTCCACAAGACTTCTGCCGGCGCCGTCACCTACACGACGCAAGCCGCCCAGACAGCTGACCATCACCTCCTCGGTATCGGGAACGGGCAACATCTCGCTCAGCAGCAGCGCTTCCGTGAATCCCATCCATCACTGGCACGGTCAGCAACCTCCAGGTAAAGCTGTCGGAGACACGGTGACAAAGGGTGAAACACTCTTCACCGTGGTCAACCCACAGCTCGATCTCGACGTAGCCAACGCCACCAACTCGTACAACCAGGCGGTGGATGGCGTACAGAAGGCCCAGCTCTCCGTTCTTGCAAGCGCAACAGGCTCTTAGACCAGCTCGAGACGCAAAAGGCGGCTGAGTCGAGCGCGTCGGCTTCGCAAATGGCCTCCTCCGTGGAGCTCTCGGCGGCGGACTTTACAGGCACGACCGAACCACCCACTACTTTGTCGCCCACGACCACATCCACGACCGAGACTTCATCGACGAGCTCTACCGAGCCACCGTCGACTTCCACAAGCTCGACCCAGGCGCCCACGTCTACCACCTCCACCACCGTCCCCCGTACCACTACCACGACTCGGGGTAGTGGTACCTCCATCACGCAGCCCTCGACGACGACCACCACCATCTCGGCCCTTCAGATAGAGGTGGCGCAGCAGCAGGTGACGAGCGCCCAGCTCTCCGTGACCGCCGCCCAGGCCCAGGTGACTTCGGCCAAACTGGCTCTCCAGCAGGCCCAGGACACCGCTGCCGAGCGGACTGTCACCGCGCCCATCGATGGCGTCGTAACCACTTTGAACGTAGAGAACGGCGACAGCCTGGGGAGCACGGGCGGGGGGGCCAGCAGTTCAGGCACGGGGTCGAGCAGCTCCAGTAGCGCTTCGCTCGTCATCACCAACGTGAACAGCATCGAGGCGGTCATAGCGCTGGCTGAGACCGACGTACCCAACGTCAAGGTAGGGCAACAGGCGGTCATCACCTTCAACGCCCTACCCAACCTGACGCTTGCCGGCAAGGTCGCAACTGTCGACACTCAGGGTACGAACAGTCAAGGGGTGGTCACCTACAACGCGACGATCGTCCCAGACACCACCGACCCGAGCGTCAAGGGCGGCATGTCGGTCACCGTGAACATCATCACTCAGGTGGCAAGCGACGCCCTGGTGGTCCCGAACGCCGCGGTCAAGACCCAAACCGGCGGCGGTGACTACGTGCAGGTCCTGAAAAACGGCCAGCCGACGGATGTCACGGTCACGGTAGGCATTGCCAACGACACCTACACCCAGATCACCAGCGGGCTTACGGTGGGTCAGGAAGTCGTTACCGCGACGATCACCCCGTCGGCAGGAGGGACCACCACCACGATCCGCCGGGGCGGCGCCGGGTTCGGCCTTGGCGGCGGCGGCGGGTTCATTCCCGGCGGATGAGATGACGGCCAGATATCAGCAAGACTGCTCCGATACACGAGGGATGCGGAGCTAAATGGACGCCCAGTCCTGCATGATCGACTGCCGGGACCTGGTAAAGGTCTACGACTCCACCCAGACCGCAACGGTCGCGCTGGCCGGCAGTGAACCTGTGCATTTCCACGGGTGACTACCTGGCGATCATGGGTCCGTCGGGCTCGGGAAAATCGACACTGATGCATCTACTCGGGGCGCTTGATACCCCGACCAGCGGCGAGTATTTCTTCGAGGGCAAGGACGTGTCCCAACTGGATGACGATGAGCTCGCCGACATCCGACGGAACCGAATCGGCTTCGTGTTCCAGTCCTTCAACCTGCTTCCTCGGGCCACGGTGATGCGCAACGTGGTGCTCCCGCTCGTCTATTCGGGTGTGGCGCGCGGGGAGCGCGAAAGCCGGGCCGCCGAGGCGCTGCGCATGGCCGGGCTGGAGGAAACGCACTGGACGCATCTTTCCAACCAGCTATCCGGCGGCCAGATCCAGCGAGTAGCCATCGCGCGGGCGCTCATCAACGATCCCGCACTCATCCTTGCCGACGAGCCTACCGGCAACCTGGACACCAAGACGGGAGAGATCATCCTCGAGACGTTCGCCCAGCTGCACAGGAGCGGGCACACGATTGTCCTCATCACCCATGAGGCGACCGTTGCCGAGCACGCCCAAAGGGTTATC
Source organism: uncultured Thermoleophilia bacterium (assembly GCA_963749535.1). Lineage (GTDB taxonomy): Bacteria > Actinomycetota > Thermoleophilia > RBG-16-64-13 > RBG-16-64-13 > Chersky-299. Next base: position 28,609 of record CAVVNF010000022.1, read on the forward strand.
AGGCTCCAGGACGGCCTCATCGTGAGCGACACGTCGGAGGCCGGCGACGGCGCTCGCGCCCCGATAGTCGAGACACTGGTGAGTCCCCCCTCGGCCGACGAAGAGACGCTCGTTCCCGCGGGGGAGGCGTCGTGAAACTCGGCGACGTATTCGAAGAGTCTTTCGTCTCGATTTCGAGCAACCTTGTCCGTTCCGGCCTCACGGTGCTCGGCATCGTCATCGGCATCGCTTCCGTGATCGCTCTCCTCGCCGTGGGTCAAGGCAGCACGAACTCGATCACCGCCAGCATCGAGTCCATCGGCGCCAACTTGCTCGTAGTGACGCCCGGTTTTCAGAGAACCGCCGGCCCGGTCAGCGCCGGCCGCGGCAGTGCCCGCACCCTCACTCTTACCGACGCCCAAGACATCACCACCTTGAACAACGTGACGGCGGTGGCCCCGGAGTTGGACGGCCGCTACCAGGTGGTGGCTACAGCGGGTAACACCAACGTCTCGGTGATCGGCACTACTTCGTCCTACACAGCCGTGCGCAACATAAAGGTCAGCGAAGGCAGCTTCGTGACCGACCAGGATGTCGCAGAACGCCACGCGAGTGGCAGTCCTCGGCCCCACCGCGGCCTCCGACCTTTTCGGCGACCCCACCAGCGGCGGGACAGACCCGCTCGGCCAGACCATCCGCATCAAAGGTCTTGACTTCACCGTCGTCGGGGTGGACGTCGCCAAGGGGGGAACCAGCTTCAACGGGCCGGATGACACCATGTTCGTGCCGCTGACCTCGGCACAGCGCTACTTGGCCGGTCAGGCCTCCTATCTCTCGAGCGTCAACGTCGAGGCCACCACGCAGAACGCGATGACCCAACTGCAAACGGACATCACCAATCTGTTGCTTCAGAACCACAAGATCACCGACCCTACAAAAGCGGACTTCAGCGTGATCAACCAGGCCGACCTGGCATCCACGGCCTCCTCCACCTCGCGGACCCTCACCCTGCTGCTGGCCGCCATCGCCGGTATCTCCCTGGTTGTGGGAGGCATCGGCATCATGAACATGATGCTGACCACCGTCACCGAGCGCACGCGAGAGATCGGACTGCGCAAGGCCATCGGGGCAAAGAGAGGAGACGTTACCCTGCAGTTCCTGGTGGAAGCGGTGGTGTTGACGCTCCTCAGTGGAGTGATCGGCGTTATCCTGGGCTGGTTGGTAGCCGTCGTTCTGACCAGATTCTCCAGTCTGCACGCAAGCGTGACCTGGCAGTCGATCGTACTGGCCTTTGGCGTCTCGGCCGTCATCGGTATCGTTTTTGGTTTCTACCCCGCTCGTCGAGCAGCGGGGCTCAATCCCATCGAAGCACTTCGTCATGAATAGAGAGGAATAACACATGAAACGCTGGTTAATCGCGGTCGTGATCATCGTGGTCGTCGCTGTTGGCGTCGGCGCCTTCTTTGGGGGGAAGGCCTCGGGCGGTGGCACACCGACGCCTGCGGCAGCCCTCAAGGTCCTCACCAATCTCACCGCTGCGCAGCGGCAGAGTCTGCTCGGCAGTGGCGGCGGGCTCGGCGGCGTGTTCGGCGGAGGCGGCCGGGGGACCGGCGCCGCGGGGCCGGCGGCACTGGAGCTAGCGGCGCTGGCGGCTTCACTACCGGCTCCATCGTGAGTTCCGACAGCAACAGCATCACCGTCAAGCTCAGCACCGGCAGCAGCAAGATCGTCCTCTATTCCCCTTCCACGGTGATCGCGGTGTCGAAGACGGGTTCCGCGTCCGACCTGACGACGGGACAAGACGTCACCGTCACCGGCACCGCCAACTCGGATGGCAGCATCACCGCCACCAGGATCCAGGTGGGGACCCTGCCGAGACCGACCGGAACTGGTGGGAGTGCGCCTGGGACTGGCACCGGCGGCTCCGGAGCAGGCGCCACACCCAGCACGACTTGAGCGGCGAGCCTAGCTGAGGTAATAACTCTCAAGAGAGGATTTTCCGCTCCGGTTGCACGGTTCCACGGGCGGTCCCTGAATCACCCGGCTCGCACCCCGAGCCGGGTGAATTCTTCACCGGGACCGGGGAGGCCGACCACGACCAGCCAACTCACTCTGGACACGAATGGGCAACCTTTACGAGCGGTTTACAAGACTCAGTCTAGTATCAGTCCCGGATCCGGCAGCTGACCCTCCCGTCCAAGACTGTCTGCGGTCCCTCATCTCGCAGGGGCGTCCGAACCCTACATTCGGACGCCCCGCTTCTATTCAAAGGACTCATGCGGGCGACCACCACCATGGCATCTTAGTGATCGTGTCGCGTGGGACCGCCAAGCGGCCTTTCAGTCCGAGTTTGGGCCAGCCGAAGCCTCCCAGGGGGCATTGGAGGGGCTTCGGCTTTGGAGGGGCAGCGACAGTCGCAAGGAGGGCAAGTGGCTGCGCGCTACATGGGTATGTTCCCCAACGTCGGTAAAGGCACGGTTACGAGCGGGTAACAATCGGGTCTCGACAGATTGCCGGGCAGGTGTTGAACCCTCGGCTCCTCGACGCGGGAGATTGAACTCGCCGGATGAGGCTTGTGCGCCCCCGCTACTTAAGCTCACCGCGTATCTCCCCCAGGATGTGAGCGCTCGTTCCCACGTTGAGGTAGATGGAGCCGGCTTTGACGAGAGCGACGAAGTCCGAGATGGTCTTGCCCTGGAGCGGTCCACGAAATCGGAGGCGGTGAAGTTGCCTTGAATAAGTACTCCGCTAAAGAGGCCGGTTCTGGTGGGGCCGCCGTAGAGGGTGCGGATGGTGGCGCCCGTGGTGCCGGCTTTGCCTTCGTGCAAGCGGGCCACAGTGAGATCGGTGATCTTACCTACGCTAAGGACGTAGTGGACGGAGCTGCGGTCGGCGGCCACGGTAGGGTGAGCGTGCCGCCAGCGGAGGTGACAACAGCGGGGATCTCGCTCTGGCCGGAAAGTTGAGCGCTATAGGTCAAGGTGCCTGTGGCCGGGCTCTTCCCGGTTGAAGCAGTCGGAGAGGCGCTCGAGTTCGTGCTTGTGGTCGGCGCGGAGGCACCCTGATTCGCGGCCCCGGTGGTCGAGACGGTCGACCTCCCGGTGGTGGAGGTGGAGCTCGGCGGCTCTTGGTCCCGGGCAAGATGATCGCCCAGGTAAAGACCGCCGCAGCTACGACAACGACGGCAAAGGCTAAAGCCAAACGACGCCGTCCCGCTCGTTTTCGCCGGCCGCGATCATTGCGAGAACTAGGGGTAAGGTACCGTTGTGAGCCTGGCTTCATGAGCCTTTCGGAGAAATCGAGAGAAGATCCACTCTAAGGATTGGGTTCGGCGCGGCCCGCCCGGTTCCTTGCCCTTGACTGGCTTGAGGCGTAGCCCCGAGACGGGCGGGCTCAACCAACCGACTCTTCCCTCGCGGCTAATCTCAGGCTCTACCGAGCAGTCTCATCCACTCCGGCCTCCAATCAAATGGAGGCCAGGGAAAGAGGCTTCTCTGAGTCTCACAGTCAGCGGGCTCCACCAGCCCCGGCCGCCCGCAGGTGCCCCAGGGCGGGGGCCCGGCGACCCTGCTGGTGAGGGAGAGACACCGGGGTTTGTTGCAAAGGCTCGGCCAGCAGTCGCCGGGGTCTGTGCCTGAGCTCTTCGGCCTTCTGAAGGCCGACCTCGGTCAGCATAAGCTCGCCCTTGGCCGGCCAGACGATCAGGCCGGCATCCACCAGGAATTCGAGGACCCGGTCGCCTTTCTCCTCACTGAGGTCTAGGAGCTCCAGGATATCGGCCGGAGGCACGCCGTTCTTGTCCCTCAGCTCTCCCAGCTCATAGGCGGCCTTGAGATAGTCCCGGTGGATGGACTCTAGCCGGAGGTTACGGTTCACGAGCTCTCCTCTTTTCCTTCGTGCAAGGCAAACGGTGAGGCCGGTCCCAAGGAAGACTAGACTCTAGATACCTAAGCTAGGCTCAAGAAAACCTCTGGGCGACGAGCGGCACGCGCACCGAGAGCTGGCCGAGCGGGCCCTCCTATGACACCGCTGGGGCCCCCGGAGGCAACCAAGGGCCCCAGCTACTTCTCGTCAAGAGGAGGGTGAGGTAAAGGTGACGGTCCTGCCTGAAGATGGCGTTACGAGGCGGTAACGATTCCGTCACGAGATGATGGGCCATTGCAGGGGGCCGCGGCCGATGCGACTCTCTCCGATACTCCCTGGCTGGCCTCGTTGACCCGCAGACCAGTTCGTCTAGTCTGGCGAAGAACTCCCCTTGGACGATCGCCCGCCCTTACGAAACCCATATGCCCGCCCACTATACTGGCCTTAGACAGCCCTTCCGACGTTGCCACCACAAAACGCAAGGAAGCCCACGGAGACATGTAAAGCACAATTGAACACGGCACATGGCACTACCGTTGACGTCCAGCGGACGTTCGCCCCCTGGGGGACGTTCAGGATCTTCTGCGGCTCGGCCAGGAGCGGGGCTACGTCACCAGCGAAGAGATCATGGCGCTGGTGGAAGAGTGCGACCTGACCATCGAGGAGATCGAGGACCTCTACTCGCAGCTCTTCGATCGCGGCCATCGAGATCGAGGAGGAGAGCCCCCTCGCCACGGGCACGCTCGAGCCCACCGAGCCTGGGCTTGACCTGTCCATCGACACGCGTCAGCGGCGACCCGCTGCGGCTCTACCTCAAGGAGGCCGGCGAGATCCCCCTGCTCACCAAGGACGAGGAGATCGAGCTGGCCAAGCGCATCGAAGCGGGTGACAAGCGGGCCAAGGACCGAATGATCCAGTCCAACCTGCGCCTGGTCATCTCCATCGCCAAGAACTACTACGCCCAGGACATGGACCGGCTCGACCTGATCCAGGAGGGCAACACCGGCCTCATCCGCGCGGTGGAGAAATTCGACTACCGCAAGGGCTACAAGTTCTCCACCTACGCCACCTGGTGGATCCGGCAGGCCATCACCCGGGCCATCGCCAACCAGGACCGCAACATCCGCATCCCGGTGCACATGATCGAGAAGATCAACAAGATGGCGCGCACCGAGCGCAAACTGCTCCGGGAGACCGGCAAGGAGCCCAACGACGAGGAGCTGGCCTACGAGCTCGGCATCGACGCCCAGAAAGTGCAGGAGATACGCAGGATCGCCCCGCGCACCATCTCCCTCGAGACCCCCATCGGCGACGAAGGGGACGCCGAGCTGGGTGACTTCATCGAGAACGAGAGCGCGCCCGACCCGGCCGAGGTGATCTCCGGCATCATCGCCAAGGAGAGCCTGGCCAAGGTGCTGGAGGCCTTGGACGAACGGGAGCGCAAGGTGGTGGAGCTCCGCTTCGGCTTAAAGGGCGAGCAGCCCCGCACCCTGGCCGAGATCAGCTCGCGCTTCCACGTGAGCCGGGAGCGCATCCGCCAGATCGAGGCCAAGGCCCTCGAGAAGATCAAGGCGGCGCCAGAGATCCAGGCCATGAGGGAGTCGGCCTAAGGACCGGATTGCGGCCATGCCCCTGACAGAATCCTGGGACACACACTCTGGGACGCGAGAGCGCGCGGCAAGAGCAGAGCCGCGCCCAAGTAGGCAAGGCTGCAAGAGAAAATCCGCCTACCCGGCGGAGGGGTCTACCGAGGGGCCGTCGCCATGGCAAGATCGTGATGGAGCCATGCTGCTCCACAGCCTGAAGCGGGACTCGAATATGATCCTCTTTGCGGTTCGCTACTCGGCAACCCTCTGGACAATCTTGGTTGGTGCTAACCCGGGCGGGGTCGTTTTGGTCCCCTTCGGGCGGATGGGGATCTTTAGGTCGTAGGGGTGGTACCTCGTGGGGACGTTGTGGGTGGCAATGTGGTGGGTGGCAATGTGGTGGGTGGCAATGTGGTGGGTGGCAAGGTGGTGGGTGGCGACGTGGTCGGTGGCAAGGTGGTGGGCGGCGAGGTGGTGGGCGGCGAGGTAGACGGTGGAGAGCTGGTGGAGGTCCGAAGATAGTCGTGGAGGAGGTCGGCAGGCTGGTGCTGGTGGTGCTGCTCGTGCTGCTGGTACTGGTGGTGGGAGGCACCGCATAGTGGCTCTGGAAGAAGGGGTTGTACTTGACGAGCACTTGCGGGGCCGAGAAGCTCTTCACGGGAAAGTCTGACTCGGCAGGTTTCATGAAGGCCGCCCAGATCTCAGCCGGGAAGCTGCCCCCTTGCACGGAGATGCCGTGCACATTCCTCATGGGGATGTTGCCTTGCGGGTAGCCAACCCATACCGCCGTGGCCAGGTCCGGGGTATAGCCACAGAACCAGGCGTTGTCAAAGTCGGTGGCGGTTCCGGTCTTGCCGGCGGCCGGTCGGCCGATCTGAGCGCGGACCCCTGTGCCCCGCTGCACGTTTTGCTCGAGGATCTGGGTGACGGCGTAGGCCACGCCGGCGGAGATGGCCTGGGTGGACTGGGGAGGGGCGTTATAGAGCACTTTGCCGCTCGCGTCGGTGACTTTGGTAATGATCGTCGGCACGACATGCGCGCCCTGGTCGGCCAGCGTGCCGTAGGCTGAAGCCATCTCGAGCGGGGTGACCCCGTAGGTAAGCCCGCCCAGCACGATGGCGGGGTCAGCAGTTCAAGTAGGAGGTGATGCCCATGCGATGGGCCACGTCGATCATATGGTCCACCCCCACGTCGAGCACCAATTGGGCGTAGACGGTGTTGTCACTTTCCAGGGTGGCCTGGACGAGATTATCGTCCCAGCGTAGGTGTTGCCGAAGGTGTGAACCGTCCAGGGCTTGCTAGTCCCGGGCAACTTGAGGCTGAGAGGCTGGGAGACGTAGTAGGTAGTACTGGGGTCGATGCCCTCCTCGATGGCCGCCGTCAGGCAGAACATCTTGAAGGCGGAGCCCGGCTGCCGTTGGGCTTGGGCCGCCAGGTTGAATTGGGACTTACTGTAGTCGGTGCTGCTGACCATGGCCCGGATATACCCCGTCTTAGGGTCGATGCTGACGAGGGCTGAGGCAGGATCCCCCGGCCGGTTAAGGAGTTATGAGATCGCCTGGGAGGCCAGCTTCTGGTAGGCCGGGTTTATGGAGGTCTCGACTCTCAGGCCCCCGCCGTAGACCTCGGTGGCGCCGAACATCGTCACTAGTTGTTGCTTGACGTAGTCGACCACATAGGGCTCTTGCACCTGGACGTATGGCGAGTAGGGGGCCAACGTGACCGGTGCGTTTGGGCCTGCTTGGTACTGGGCCTGGGTGATGTAGTTCTGCTGATACATGGCCAAGAGAACCGTGTTTCGCCGAGTCTTGGCGGCCTGCGGGTGGGCCCGAGGGTTGTACGCGGTGGGAGCCTGGAGCAGGCCGGCGAGCAAGGCTGCCTCGGGCAGGGTCAGATCCTTGGGCTCTATGCCAAAGTAGGTCTGGGTGGCCGCTTCCAGCCCGTAGGCATTGGAACCGAAAAAGACCGTGTTGAGGTAGTTGGTGAGGATGGTGTCTTTGGAGTGGGTCTGTTCGTACTGGAGGGCCAAGGAGGCCTCGTAGATCTTGTCGGTGAGCGAGGTGTCTTGCCCCCCCAGGTAGAGGTTCTTGACCAGCTGCATGGTGATGGTGGACCCGCCTTGCACGGCTTTGTTGGCTTTTAGGTCCGCCGCCAAAGCTCTCAAGATGGCCTCGTAATCGACGCCGCCGTGCTGGTAGAAGCGCTTGTCCTCGATAGCCACCAAGGCGTGCTTCATGGTGTCTGGGATGTCGGAGTTCGCGATCACCGTCCGGTTCTGGTCCTTGTAGAGGTAGGCGAGCAGAGTGCCGTCAGCGGCGTAGATCTGAGTGGTCTGGGGAAGGGAGGCCGCCACTTGGTCGCTCAGCTTCGGCAGGTCGCGCCCAAAGGCACCGGTGAGGTCCAGAGCCAAGAAGGCTATCCCGGCCAGCCCGAGCTAGAACCACGCATGGCACCACTATGAGAAACGTCATCCTGGTGGTGTGGCGGTGACGCCTCGTTCTCAGTCGACGCTTCTGCCGGGCGTCCCGGGACTGATACGGGAGCTTCATACTCTACTCGCCCTCTGACTGGGTTGCCGCTCGGAAAGCATGCATACCTGATTGGCCATATCTGTGAGCGAGTGCTCAGTCGGCTTTTCCTCTTCGAGCGTTTGTTCCATCAGCGAGTAACCGTCTCCGCCAGACCTGCTCACCAGCGACCCGACCACCCCTATCCCGAGGTCGAGGCCGGTCTTTCCACCAGCGTCACGTTGAAGGTAAGACTCTTGCCGCTACGGTCAACGGCTACCGAGACGGTGCCTCCCACCTGCTTCTGGCCAAGGATGGTGATGACGTCCTCCTCTTGGATGACGGGCGCTCCGTCGATGCTCGTGATGATGTCGCCTTGCTTGATACCGGCCTTGGCCGCCGGGCCCGTGGCATCGACCGAGGCCACCAGAGCTCCGCTGGGACGAGAGAGGTTGTCTTGCTTTTGAAGGTCCGCGGTGACCGTCTCCAGCCCCAGTCCCAGATAGGGATGACTGGCGTGGCCGCTGGCGATCAGTTGCTTGGCGATGCTAACAGCCGTGTCGGCGGGGATGGCGAAGGCGATGTTCTCGGCTCCGGTCTCCCCCGGAGGAAGATAGGCTTCGGCGATGCCGATTACCTGGCCCTGCTCGTCAAGCAGGGCGCCGCCGGAGTTGCCCGGGCTGATGGGCGCGTCTGTTTGGATAAGGTTGACGAGAGCCGTCGAGCCAGAGCCGGGGATGGAGCGATCAAGCCCGCTTATGATGCCCATGGTGACTGAGTTCTGGTAGGTTTCCGGACTCCCGATGGCCACGGCGTACTCACCTACTTGGACACTGGAGAGGTTGCCGAAGGAGGCGACCGGAAGACCGGTCTTGTCCACTTTGATCACCGCGACATCGGTGAAGGAGTCGGTGGCAATGATTTTGGCCGGGACTTGCTCCCCTGAACTAAACGTGACCGTCACCGTCTGGGCGGGAGTGCCGTTCTCGCTCACCACGTGCTGGCAGGTGATGATATAACCGTCGCTAGAGTAGATCACCCCCGAGCCGATACCTTCGTAGGGCTCGCTACCAAAGTAGGGGGTTGTCGTCACCCCGGTCACCCGAACGTTCACCACACTGGGGCCTACCGCTGTCGCCACCGCGATGGCGGGGCTTACCGGAAGGGAGCCCGTTACGGGAACGCTCGAAGCAGAGGTGGTCACGGTACTCTGCGTGGTGCTCGTCCCGGAACTGACCGTGGTGGAGCTGGAAGACGTCGCCGTACTTGTGGGGCTCGAGGCGCCATTACCGCAGCCGATTAGCAAGAGGCTGAAGCAAGCCAACCCGAAAACCGCGGCTAGAATCAGCGAGACAAGTGCTGGCCTTCTCTGTTTGAACATCTGCTTCATGTGCTTCTCCTCAATTTGCAAACCATCTTCGCGGATACGTTTGCTTAAGACAGCAAAGTGCGCTTCTTTGGCTTCTAGCTACCCTGCTTCCCGCTCTTGAGAACACGGGCCCTCGACGCGGCCTTTGCGGCCGGACCTCTTCGGACCGCTCGAAGAACCACGACCAGAATCGCGCTTTGACCTCTACCGCGAGTGACCGTGATCGGTGCCGGCGAGATAGGTTTGACTTCTTTCTTTTCTCTCGGCGCCGGTGCGCCCACGGGCTCTTGGCACCCCGGAGTCTAGACTGATATCCGTAAGGTCGGGCGTTAGGCGGGCAGGTCGTGGGAGCCCCCGGCCAAGCCAACGCCACCGCTCTCGCGGGGATCACTAAGGGATATCGTGATGGTCGCCGGCTCTTCCCGTTTGACCCAAACTCAAAATTGCGATCTAGGGACGTTTTGACCAGAACTAGGGCACCCACTGCTCCATAAGACACATAGTGCTGCAGATGGTGAAGGGTACATCCATCCCGATTGGCGGCATGAGTCGGGATAAATGTGCCCCTCAGTTGTCCCCCTTATCCGGCTTTGACCGTAGCGTTCTCAACTCCCAAAAAAGGCGCAGATTATTCGGCTGTCTCCACCTACTCTTGCCCATCTTTCGTTACGTTCTGAGCAACCATCTGGGCCAGCCAGGCGTTGAACAGGTTGCCGCTCGTTAGCCCTCCCCGCCGCCCACCAGAACCTGGGGCACGATCTGAATCTTGCCCGCCGCAATCTCCTGAATGAGCTTGATTACCGCTACATTCTGCTGGCCGATGGCGTCTTTCTGGGCGATTGTAAGCGGCGGCGACGCCCTCGCCTTCGATCTTGCTCTTGTAGGAGTTGCCGTCGGCCACCAGGATGGTCGACTTCTTTGGTGCCCTGGGCCTGAAGAATCACGGAGCGCCTGTTGCCGTCGGCTTCCTTGACCTTGGCCTCGGCCCGGTCGTTATTGATATCAATGGACAGCTTGGCGTCGATGACGTCTTTCTGCTTGTCGGCCCGGGAGGACTTCTCCATGACCGCGATGCGCTTTTCCTGGGCCAGCGCCTCCTGGTCATACTGGGCCTGCTGCTGATTCGCGATCTCCTTCTTGGTCTGCGTATCCAGCAGATCCTTGGGTATATCGATATAGGCGATGAGCAGGTTCTGCGCCTCGACGTTGTACTCGGAAAACTTCTCTTTGGCGTGGGCCAGGGCCTCGGTCTGCAGGTCCGTCCGGCTCTGGAAGAAGTCGATCGCCTTCTTTTCGCCGGCCTTATTCCGGAAAGAGGAATCGATCAGCGGATGCACGATCTGGTCGATGAGATTGGCCACCGACCCGAACCTGGCGATGATGTAGGCGGCGTTGCCCGGCTGGATGCGAATGACCATGCGCACATTGACTTCCAGTTGAAAGCCGTCTTTGGAAGTCACCTTCAGGGGGTCGAAACTTGTACAAGACTCCTGCGTCCTTCGCCTCCGTGGGTTTGACTCCCTTCACCTCGGTCCCGATTCTTCCCTCGGATGCCCAATCGATGGTGACGGCGGAAGTGGGACCTGGTAGGCCGTGAAAGCGATCGTATTCAGATTGTATTTCCCGGGCGCGATGGGCTCTCTCCAGATGCCGCGGGTGAATTTGTCGGTGATCAGTATCTTCTCGACATCTTCATGGATCGGACCGCCGAGTTTTCCCTCACCGGTGGCTCGGTCGGGCCCTCCGGCGCCCTCTCCAGCTCCAACCCGACATTGGACCTGATCACCGCCACATATCCCGGAAGCACCTCGGCCACGCTATCAATCTTGATATCAAAGAGATTGGGATTGATGTAATAGATCCCGGGCTGCAGGGTGTCCAACTGCGGTCCCCGGTAGCCTTTGCTGTCGATGAAGAGCTGGCCGTTCTGATAGGCCTTGTGGTCTGCTTCCGTCCCGTCATCATTTCGGGCCTTCGGGGCGATGACGTAGCCGGTAGGCAAGGGAATGCCGTCTTTGGCGACGGCGATGCCGATCGTATTCTCGGCTATTCTGCACCGCGTGGGGCTTCGGTGACGTTGAACAGTCTGGTGTTGATCCGGTAGGTGCCCGGGCGCAGGATGCCGACCTGCGGGCCCTTCTTGCCATGGTTGGCTAGGAACATCTCGGCGTCTTGAAATTGATTGCATTCGACCTCGTCGCCCAGACCCTGCCTTTGGGCAGCGGCTCGCCGTCAATGGATTCGACGATGCCGACGCTGTCGGTGTCGATGGTCACGACCGGAATCTTGGCAAACGACCAGACAATGGGAAGCCGCCAGTAGAGCCCGGGCATCAAGGTCCGCGCTTGGACACCGATCTCGCCTGGCGCGCGATGATTTGGCCCTCCGGCATCTTTTGCCGAACATGTTCTTGGTAAGGATGCCGACTTCATTGGGGCCGATCAGACGCAGACCGCTCAAAAAGAACACAAGAACAATAAAGATAACGATACCAATGGGAATCCAGGCAACAGTCGCCATCAGTGTATGTCCCCCTCTTGATCGATTCTCGGTGCCTCTCGGACTTAGGGCGCGTGGTCCGAGCGATTCTGAAGACCCAACAGCCGGTATCCGGTCTATAGAACCCCCCGGTGCGGCCACTTGCAGTCCGCGTGACACCGGCGCCTTCTGCCGAGATAGGCCGTGGACGGCGGGATAACTCGGCAGTTCGTTCAGCCACGAGAAGCTCTCGCCATTGGACAGACTCTATAGGTCACCTTGCGCCCGGTCAAGCCGCCGTGTTCGCTGTCCCTCCCTCGGCGAAACGATCACCACCTGTTGCTCGTGATGCCCCTTAGGCCGCCTTCAATAGCCCCTTGATGGTGTACTTGAGGATGAGACCGGAGAAGAGCTCTGTGTATCTGCGATCTTCGCTCTCGAACTGGTAGGAGTGCTGGTCGAGCCCGAGGTAGAGTTCGTATTCTCCTCCCCCACCCGCCGGACGGCCACTGCGTCGCTGTAGGCGTCAACGCAGATGAGCTTGGTAGTCGGTGACCGTAGCGTGATTTGTGCCGGCAAAAGCCAGGCGCCTGTTTCTCAGAATGAGTGTCCCTTGGTCGATGAATTGCATTTCCTCGTGGACGTGGGCCGGAAAGCTGCTCGGCTCGGATGAGCACTCCTTGGGAGATGTGGATGTCCGGATCCGCGTTGGCTTCTCTTTTACTACCAAGAGCACTTCCATTAACATGATGCCGGGAAGGGAATAGATCACTCTCTCCCACCCTCGCAAAAGTAAAGGAAACTCCACATCCAGCGTAGGGAGAGGGAGACGGCCCTCGCGAAGACTAGCCAGGCCTTCGGCCAGGTGCGCCGTTCACATTATAAGATCTCGTCGGCTATGAGGATGTCCCGAGTCTCGTAGAACTTTGGGCGGCGGCTCCCTTAGGCAATGTCCTTGTTATGGCACTCCTGACTGATCTCCTCGGCTCGGAT
>CAVVNF010000023.1:0-36856 GCA_963749535.1 uncultured Thermoleophilia bacterium
AAAAGAAGGATTATCGCGACCGCGCCCACTAAACCCAATTCCTCACCGATGGCCGAGAAGATGAAGTCCGTGGGAAGAGCGGGGATGATGGTCCGACCGTTCTGGAGAACCAGATAGCCCTGCCCCAGGCCCCGTCCGAACAGGCCCCCAGCGGCCAGCGCGAACAACGACTGCACGATCTGGTAGCCCTTGCCGGATGGGTCTTTCCAGGGGTTCAGCCAGACGTCCACTCGAAGCCGCACGTGGGGGAAGACCTTGTACAAGAGCGCTGAGCCGGCCACGAAAAGGATCAGCCCAACCACCACGTAGAAGAACCTTCCGGTGGCGACATACATGAGGGCGAGCAGCGCCCCGAAGAAGAGCAAGCCGGTACCGAGGTCCTTCATGAAGATGATCAGAACCATCGACAGAGCCCAGATGCTCAGCAGGGGCGCCAGATATCGGAAGGGCGGCACCGGGACCCCCAGGATCCGCCGAGTGCTCACCGTCAGGACCTCCCGCGCATCTTCGAGATACGCCGCGAAGAAGATCACCAACAAGATCTTGGCGAATTCTCCCGGCTGGAAGCCGATCGGGCCCAGCTTCACCCAGAGTTTGGCCCCGTTGACGTCATGCCCGAACACGGCCGTGAAGACCAGCAGCAAGACTCCCGCGATGCCGATAAGAAAGCGATAGTCGCGGAGCATCTTGAGGTCTCGCACGAAGACCAGCACCAAAAGGAACACCACCAGACCCACCACCAGCCACAGGGCCTGCTCGAGGGCCAGCTTCTCGTTGATGCGATAGATGACCAGGATCCCGAGCGTGGAGAGTAACGCAGTTACCGGCAAGAGGTAGGGGTCGGCGTAGGGAACCAGGAAGCGACGGCCGACGTGCGCCACCGCAAAGAGGGCCAGGAAGATCACGCCGTACAGCAGCGAGTACCACGTGAGCGCGGAGGACTTCTGCGTGTAGACCAGCGCGAACCCCAACGTGGTCAAAAGCACCGCGGGGATGAGGAAAAGAAGCTCTCGGTTACGCGTGTTCTCCAGGGTACGGCTGCTCACGGAGAGACGCTGAGGCTGCGGATGAACCGCTGCCCCTCCTCCTTCGTGACATGGGCGTGAGCGTTCACCTGTGCCTGAAGGGCTGGTTGCAGCACCGAGTAGGGAACCTGGCCTTCCTCCACGACGGATGATAGCTCGATGCCCAGGACGCTTCCCGGAAGTCCGTTGAAGAGAGCCAGATTTCCGTTGTACACGCCCACGTAGTAGACGGAAGAGTTGTATACGGCGAATCCCGCGACAGCGATCACGATGACGAGGATGACGATAGTCACGGTGAGCGCCCACCGCCGGCGCGACCAGCCCCATCTTCCCTTGACACCAGCCCGCGGTTTGGCGGAGGGAAGCAGCGGGGAGGCATCGGCCCGACCTGCCGCCGGTCCGGCACTTCCGGCAGTGCCGCGTCGCGCCACGGACTCGTCAGCCCCGTCAGTTCCTTCGTCGGCCGCTCCACCATCGACCACCGCGCCACTCTCGGCGACCTCATCCTTAGCGGCCGTTGCGGCGCCCGCTTCGGACCGGACGCGGACGGGCCGCAGAAGCGCGCGGCCCGCAAGCCTACGCCGCACGCCACCGCCGTACCTGCGACCGCGGCCGAGTCCAGCGCCCTCGGCGTCCAGCCCGCGATCGACCGGACCGATGAGCACGGTCTCCGCTGCTGCCGCGACCTGACCGTCGTCTGTGTCCTCCAGATCCTCGGAGCCGCCGGCGCCCGTGGAGCCGTCGGCTCCGTCAGCGCCGATAAACACTACAACGACGGTGACGTTGTCATCTCCACCCGCTTCGAGCGCCGCTTCGACGAGGGAGTCCGCCGCCTGCTGCGGGTCGGCGGCGACCTTTGTGAGTTCCTGGATCAGCGGGTCGAGCACCATGCCGCTCAGCCCGTCACTGCACAGGACGAGCCGGTCCCCCGCGACCACGGGCACCTCGAGGATGTCGGGCTGTACGACGCCTTCCGTGCCGAGCGCTCGCGTTATCACGCTGCGGTGCGGGTGCACGGCCGCCTGGGCGGGGGTGAGCTCGCCACGACGTATCATCTCGCCTACCCATGAATGATCGCTGGTGACTTGCCGTAGCTCCCCGTCATGCAACAGATAGCCTCTGGAGTCTCCCACGTGCGCGAAGACCAGCCGGTCGCCATGCCCCAGGGCAGCGGTAAGGGTGGTCCCCATGCCGATAAGCCGGTCTTCTTCGAGGCTACGCCGCACGATAGCAGTGTTGGCTTTCATCACGGCTTCCCGCAGAGTGTCGGGCCCGGCCGTCCGGGGGTCCACGGTGAGCAGGGTGCGACAGGCCGTCTCGGAAGCGACCTCTCCTCCCCGGGCCCCGCCCATGCCGTCGCAGACCGCAAAAAGGCCATCCCGCGCGAGAAAAGAGTCCTCGTTGCTCCTCCGCACGAGGCCGACGTTGCTCGCCACCGCATACTGGAAGCGCACTATCTCACCTCTACCCGGAAGATAGTGTCGCCCACTTCTACGTGGTCACCCGCGTGAAGGGTTCGAGCCTCCGCTATCTCCACGCCGTTGACGACCGTGCCATTGGTACTTCGGAGGTCTTCAACCGTGAGGCCCTCGGCAGTGGATTCGAAGAGGGCGTGCTTGGATGACACAAACGTGTCCCGGAGGCAGATGTCAGTCTCGGGAGCGCGTCCCGCGAGCGCGCTTGCGCCGCGAGGCAGCTCATAAGCCTCCCCAGGCCGGAGCGAGGGGCTTTTCTCCACAACGAGCGCCCAGACCGCGCCAGGCATGACCGCGGCGCCCTCGACAGCAGAGACCTGACCCACCGCGGCCGCTGGTGCAGAGACAGGCACTGAACTACTGGGTGCAGCCCTGAACCCGCTGGGGCTGGGGCTCGCAGCCGAAGCTCTGAATTCGCGATTGGTGGAGCGGATCACCCTGTAGATGAACACATAAAGGACGATGAGAAAGACGAACTTGCCCGCCAGCAGCACTATCTGCAGCATGGCCCCATCTCCCTGCCCCCATCTCCCTGCCCGGTGGCCGTCTTACCTGGTCTCCACGGTCAGCTTGTGGCCCCCGATGTACACGACGTCCGTCCGCTTGAGCGGCGTGTTCAGGATCGGATAGCCATTCACCAGAGTGCCGTTTGTGGAGTCGAGATCCTCCACCATGACCCGTCCGTTCTCCCAGTAGATCGCCGCGTGACGACGTGAGACGTTGGGGTCATCGAGCTGAAAATCCGTATCTTTCGCCCGACCTATTACGATCCGGCCCTTGCTGAACTCTCGAACTCGATTTCCGGATCGAACCACGAGGGTCTGGTGAGCAAGGCCCAGGTGCGCCGCTTCTTCCGGCTCAATGACGCGTGTCGCCGTGGGCATACCGTTGGCGGCCGCGGGAGTCACCGGCCGGGTGCGAGCCGCCCGTTTTGACGACGGAGCGGCAGGTGCAGGCGCGGCCGCTTCAGCCCCAGGCTCGCCGGACAACGGCACTGCGGCGTCCGTCGCCACCCGTTCCGCAAGGATACCGAAGCGGCCCACGGCCAGATCTTTGTCCACCAGCAGCCGCACGCCGACGTCCCCGGGCAGTTCGTACCTCTTTGCGCGGGCGTGCTTGCGAAGACGCCGCTCGAGATCGCGGATGATCTTGTCCTCCTGTCCTCCCAAGTGCTCGGCGTCCTCCGGACACAAGTACACGGCAAAACTGTTGCAGGCCGAGACGCACGACGAACGGGCGATCTTGTGGTCGTCCATCTCCTTCGTTAATTTGCTTGCCAGATCGGCAGGCTTTACGTACGGTCTGGACTCTCGTTTGGAGCGGTCGCGACGTCGTTCGGTGCTAGGAGCATCCTTGCTGTTGACTCCGGCGGCACTCTCCATTCGCGACTCGACCCTCCGCATCAAACCCATAGACACGTACCTCCTATAGGATAACCGGACCCTCGGACGGGACGAGAAGGGCGGACAGAAACGCGATTATAACGCACGGGACGTACGCTACCAGAAAAGGTCCCATCGCCACCCTCACGTGTACGACTAGCACCGGGAGCAGGACAAAAGCCGCAAATACAGCCATGGAGTAAAGACTCCCGCCCCAGAGCCGGCGCTCTGTGGACCGAGCCGCCAACGTAAAGAACGGCAACGAGAACACGGAGAAAAGGCCGAGTTGCAGGAACAGTTCCGGCCGCGCGTCCAAGAAGCGGGCGAGTTCCGTCAGCACTGTCCAGGGGGACGCGGCGTGACGCGCCGCACGCAACGGGGCGCCCACTCCCTGGCTGAAGACATACGGCAACTTCGTCCATCCCGCCAAGCCCGCGGTGACTGCCAGCACCAACCCGCTCAGGAAACCGACAACGGGCCCCCAGCGCCTAAGAGCAGCGGAGGCGAGAGGAAGAACGGCGAGACCCACGCCCCCGGCGATGGCAAACGGCATGACTCCCGGCAATAGAGCGGCCCACTCTCGCCTCCGCCATCGGAGCAGACTCATGGAGAGGACGGCCAGTACCACGTAGATGACCCCCCAACCGGCCCCGTAGGCAAAGATCGGCGGGGCCAAGATTGCCAGCGTCAAGACTCCCTCCACCGAAAGGCCAAACGAGAGCCAAGAACGCAGGAACTGCGATCAGCGGGATGATCCAGGAGCCCGGATAGAAGGGAGCCCGCGGCAGCAGATAGAGCGAGCAGCCCAGCGAAGAGACCCCGGCAGCCAGATGTTGCCCGAGGAAGGCCATTCGCGCCTGGTCTAGCCGACTCACATCCAGCCGTTGGAAGACCCTGGTAGGGATACTTTCGTCCCGCACTTCCACCGGCATGTCGTGCGCGGCGCGGGACAGGAGACGGCCAAAGGCGGAGGCATCGGGCCGGGCATAGCGGTCGCGCGCCATGGCCCGCTGTAAGGCATCGCTGAGCGAGTGGGGCAGGTCGGGGCGCAGGCTGAGAAGAGGCGGGACGTCGGGGCGCGACACGTCGCGCAGCAGTTCTTGCACTTTCTTGCCCTTTGATGGGTTCCTCCTCGCGAAGCCCTCGTAGAGGGTCAGGGCCAGCGAGTAGACGTCACTGCGCGAGTCGACGTTCCTACCCTCCAGTTGTTCCGGAGACATATAGGCGAGGGTGCCGACCAGGTCGCCGTCCACGGTGATCGAAGCCCTGTCCTCCAGCATCGCCACGCCGAAGTCCATGAGCCGCACGTCGACGGCTTCATCGGCCACGAGCATGATGTTCTCGGGTTTGATATCTCTGTGCACGACCCCGCGGCGATGCGCATGTTCAAGAGCCCGGCACAGCTGGATGCCGGCCTCGAGGATGTCACTATCGGTGAGACTCTGGTCGCGGAAGTGCTCGCGTAAGGTCTTGCCCTCCACGTATTCGGTGATGAGCAGCGTCCTGTCCGGGTCGCGCACCATCTCGTAGACAGTGAGGATGTGGTGATGGTTGAGTTTCGCCGCTGCTTGGGCCTCGCGGAGCACGCGATCATCCACGTCGGCGGTCTGCTGGACCACCTTGACGGCTACCGGCCGGCCCATGCGCAGATCGTCGGCAAGATAGACGGTGGCAAAGGCACCGCTTCCCAGCTTGCGGACTATCTGGTAGCGCTCGTATAGGAGTGGCGGGTCAGCCATTGCAGCGAGTATACCGCCGGGCAGTCGCTTGGCTCAGGAGCGCGTGAGGGGCGATTCGCCGGAAAGTGCGGGGCAGCTCGGGAGGCCAAGGCTTTGACCAACCGGAAGTGAGGCGGCGTCAGCCCGGCGGAAGAGTCGCGGAGGCTTTTCCGCGCTGCTGGAGCCGGGTTGGCGCCGCCTCACCCCGCGGAGGCTTTCCCGCGCAGCTGTAGCCGGGGTGGCGCCACCGAAGGAGCCCCGTGGTATACTGCGAAATCACTCAGGGCGGCCCTCAAGCAGTGCCTTTCTCAGACGCCCTGTGATCATGCCCGGGCGAGTGGCGGAATTGGCAGACGCGCTAGGTTCAGGGTCTAGTGAGCTTACGCTCATGGGGGTTCAAGTCCCCCCTCGCCCACCATAACTTCAGTCTTGCCGCCGGGAGATGACCAATCTGCTAGAGGACGACACATCGAAGGAGTTGGCTCCGGGGGAGCGAAAGCGGCGGAGTAAGAAGGCCCTGCCGAAACCCCTCATCCGTCTGCTCGTTCTACTGGCGGCCATAGTCGTCATCGTAGTCGTCGTCACTCTTGTCGTCCGTAGCGCCATCAACAGCCGGGAATCCGCCGGCTATCAGAAATACATGACCGAGGTCTCCGGCATCCTCAAGAACTCGGACGCGGTGGGGGCGGCCCTCACTACCCTCCTGACCAAGCCCAGCGGGACCACGCGCGAGGACCTTCAGACTCGCCTCGACACGTACATCCAAGAGTGCGGGGAATACGCGACCCAGGCGGAGAAGATGAAAGTGCCCAGCCAACTTGTGAAGGCGGACGTTCATCAGATGTTCGTTACTACGATGGAGTTGCGCCAGAAGGGTCTCGTCAATCTCAAGCCTTCGCTGATGAACGCCCTCGAGGTCCAGGACGTCGTGGTCTCGTCGGAGCAAGTGTCGCGCGCGCTCAAATATCTGACGCTGTCCGACTTCTTGTATGACGAAGTGTTCGTCCAACGAGCGACGGACGTCCTCAAACAGAAGAACCTCACCGGTGTGAACGTCCCCACCACCCAGTTCCTCACCGACCCCGACATGGACTCCAACACCCGCGTCCAGTCGATGCTCACGGCGCTCAAGAGCACCGGCAACTTGCAGGCCGTCCACGGCGTGGAATTGGTCAAGGTCGTGGTTCTGCCGGATAAGAAGACTCTGACTGCGAACGACACGTTCAATCTGGTCGCCAGCGATCAGCTCGCGTTCCACGTCACCATCGAGAACCAAGGGAATATGTCTGAGAAGAATGTTCCGGTGAAGGTCACCCTCACCCCGAGCAGCGAACAACCTGAGTCCAAGACGGTGAACGTCCCGGAGATCAAGCCAAGTGAGCAACTCACTGTCTCAGTGAATGGGCTCAATCCGACTCCATACGGGGAGAAGTCTGCCGTCAAGGTGGAGGTGGGGCCGGTGAAGAACGAGAAGGTGAAGGATAATAACTCGCTCCAAGCGTGGGTCATCTTCACTCTTTAGGAATCGAACGAGGGGTCGAACGTGAGCGCAACACAGGTATTCGAGATCGTGGCCATCGTCGCGATAGCTGCTGCTGCGGCGGCTGGAGTCGGGCTGGGACTGGTTTACGTCCGCCTTCAGCGCTACCAGCGAAATCAGCACGTGATCATGGGCTCCCGCGGAACAGTGGACATCGTCGACCACGTCACGTCGCTGGACGAGAAGCTCAACAACATCCGCACTGTCGTCGAGGACCTGACGCTTGCGGCGCGCGACCACGAGGTGCGCATCGACAATTGCCTCTCCCGTGTGGGAATCGTCCGTTTTGACGCGTACCAGGATCTTGGCGGCCGGCAAAGCACCGCCGTGGCCTTTCTGAACGCGCTCGAGGATGGCGTGGTCATCACGACGGTAGTCAGTCGGGACTTCGCGCGGATGTACGTGAAGCTTGTCCGCGACGGCAAGTCCGACATACCGTTGGCCCCAGAAGAAGTCCAGGCGTTGGACCAGGCAAGGGCTCGAGGGAATGCGCCCTTCACGATCCGTCCGCGCGTGGAAGTCAAGGAATCCGGCTCCTCCTTGTCGATCGACGATCTGACGGCCGGTCTCGACGCTCCTTTGGCGGGTGGCATCCCGGGCCCTCGGCCGGCTGACGACAGGCTGCTGGACCGCGAGAATCGCAGGCGCAAACGCCGGGGTCTGCCTCCGATAGACGAACTGCCCGTGCCGTCCGCCCTGGGATGGACAGAGCCGGAGACTCCAACGGCCCGGCCCAGCAGCGACTCGTTGCCCGAGGCCGGCGCCCGTGCCGGACGAGATGCATGAACTGTAATCCGTCGGGTCAGGAGCTCCTCCGTTGGCCGGTATCGACCTACTCGGAGCCGCTGCCCCTTGCTGCACGGACCGTCGGCTTCCTGGGCCCAAGGGGCACGTTCGGTGAGGAATGCCTCCGCGCGACCCTAGATGAGAACGGCCGCACGTTCGTCCCCTACGCTTCGCATGAAGACACAATCGACGCCGTCTCCAGCGGCGCGATCGACTGCGCCATCGTCGCCATCGAGAACTCCATCGAAGGGTCGGTGCCGGTTACTGTGGACGTCCTGGCCCAGGTGGACAACGTGCAGATCGTGCGGGAGGTGAGACACCCCATCCGCCACAGCCTCGTGGCTCGCCCCGGGATCTCGCTCGACCAGATCACGAGAGTTGTATCCCACCCACACGCCAACGCGCAATGCCGGGGCTGGCTGCGCCGGAATCTGCCGGGCCGCGACGTGGAGGCCGCCAACTCGACCGCCAACGCGGTGGAGCGAGTGGCCAAGTCCGCTGAGCCCTGGGCCGCGATCGGCACCAGCCTGGCCGCCACGACATACGGCTGCGAGATAGTGGAAGCCGACATCGAGGACCACAAGGACAACGAAACCCGCTTTGTGTTCCTCGCCCGGCAGCGGGAACGCCAGGACTGGTTCGAGCCGTACAAGACCTCGGTAGTGTGCGAAGAGCCCAGGGATCAACCTGGGGCCCTGCTCCTGATCCTGCAAGAATTCGCCTTCCGGCATATCAACCTCACGAAGATCGAGTCGCGCCCGTCCAAGCACAGGCTCGGGGACTACATCTTCCTCATCGACATGGAGGGCAAAGTCACCGACGGCCCGATCGCGGACGCTTTGCGTTGTCTGTCCTGCAAGCTGCCGCGACTCGACGTGTTGGGTAGCTATCCTGTTGGTAAGCCGGCGCGCGGAGCCTCACGATAGTCTGAAGCGTCTTGATCTCGACCGAGCCCCGCTAGGAGAAACCCAATGCTCGACCTCAAGCTCATCCGCAACGATCCCGAGTTCGTACGCGAAGCGCTGCGTCGCCGAGGCGCTCACGCCGAAGCTGCCCTGGACAATCTCCTGGAGCTGGACAAGACGCGGCGAGAACTGTTGGTGGCGGTGGAGGAGAAGCGGGCACTGCGGAACACGGTGAGCGAGGATATCGCCAGGGCAAAGCGCGCCAAAGAGGATGCTTCCGGCAAGATCGAAGCGATGCGGCAGGTGGCGACGAGATCAAGACCCTCGATGTCCGGCTCAAAGAGATCGAAGCCCGGATCGAAGAAGAGCTGCTCCAGATACCCAACCTGCCGGAGCCCAGCGCCCCAGCGGGCGGTGAGGAGAACTCGCTGGCCATGTACGAGTGGGGAAAGCCGCGCGTCTTCACATTCACCCCCGCGGACCACCTGGACCTGGCGAGCGCCGTGCGACATGATCGACATGGAACGAGGCGCCCGCACCTCCGGCAGCCGATTCGCCTACCTCAAAGGAGACCTCGTCTTCCTTCAGTTCGCCCTGGTGCAGTTCGCCCTGCAAAAGCTGGCCTCCAAGGGTTTTCGCCCCGTGGTGGTGCCGGTCCTGGTCCGCGACGAGGCCATGTACGGCACCGGCTTCTTCCCCACCGATATGCAGCAGGTCTACCGGGTGGAAGCCGATGGTCTCAACCTCGTGGGCACCTCGGAAGTGCCGCTGGCAGCCCTCCATATGGACGAGATCTTGGACGAGGCCGACCTCCCGGTGCGCTACGTGGGCTATTCGAGCTGTTTCCGGCGAGAAGCGGGGGCGGCCGGCAAAGACACGCGGGGCATCTTCCGCGTCCATCAGTTCGACAAGGTGGAGATGTTCAGCTTCTGTGCACCCGACAAGTCCGCGGAAGAGCACGACTTCATGCGGGGCATCGAGGAGGAACTCCTGCAGGAGCTGGGGCTGCCCTACCGTGCCGTCAACATCGCGGCCGGAGACCTTGGCGCCAGCGCGGCCAAAAAGTACGACTGCGAGGTCTGGCTGCCCACCCAGGAACGATTCCGGGAAGTGACCTCCTGCTCCAACTGCACCGACTACCAGGCGCGCCGCCTGCGCGTCCGCGCGAAGGGCGAGAAGGGCAGCCCCTATCTGGTCCACACGCTGAACGGCACGGTGGTGGCGATCGGCCGGACCATCATCGCGATCATGGAGAACTACCAGACCGAAGAGGGACTGGTCGAGGTGCCGGCGGCACTGCGGCCTTTCCTCCCCGCGGGCAAGGAGACCCTGGGAGCCTGAGGGGAGGCGAGCGTGGAGATGAAACCCGCCGCAGAGACGCACGATCCGAGACCCGGCCCCGACCACATACAAGCTCACGCCAACCAGGTGGTCCTCACCGGTCCGAGCGACGCCCTGATCGTGGTCGACGTCCAGAACGACTTCTGCCCTGGCGGGTCGCTCGGAGTGCATGGCGGCGACGAGGTGATCCCAGTCATCAACCACCTCATCCCGATGTTCAGACGCTGGATCTACACGCGCGACTGGCACCCGCTGAACCACATCAGCTTCTCCGATCATCCCCGATTCCGCGATCTCTCCTGGCCTGCGCACGCGGTGCAGGGCACTCCCGGCGCCGAGTTCTGCCCGGGGCTGGAGATGCCCACGAATGCGATCCTGGTGAGCAAAGGCGACCACCCTAAGCGGGAGGCCTACAGCGGTTTCCAGGCCGAACAGTTCGACCTGGCGGCCTATCTTCGGAGCTGTAAGGTCGGCCGGGTCTTCGTCACCGGACTGGCGACCGATTACTGCGTCCGCCAGACTTCGCTCGATGCTTTAGCGCGAGGCTTTGAGGTATATCTCATAGAGGACGCGACACGCGGGGTGGCGGAGGACACAACGGCCGCTGCGCTCGCCGAGCTGGAGGGTGCCGGGGTTCGCCGGATCCTGTCGTCGCAGATCGAGGATTCCGCGTGATCGAGGACGACCAGATGACCGAAAAGCTGGACGCATCGGAACGCTGGGCCCGCCGGGAGGACCTCGCGCTCCTCACCGACTACTACCAGTTGACGATGATGGGCGGCTACTGGAAGAGTGGCCGGCAAGATCTGACTGCGTGCTTCAACTATGTCTTCCGCGATCTCCCCTCGCATAATGGTTTCGCCGTCTTCGCCGGAGTGGCACAACTTCTCGACCTGGTGGAGAAGCTGCAGTTCACCGAGCACGACTTGGCCTATCTGCGCTCTCTGGGAACGTTCGACGGCGCGTTCCTCGACTACCTGCGCGGATTCCGGCCCAGATGCTCGATTCAATCCGTGCCCGAGGGAACGGTCGTCTTCCCGCACGAGCCGCTGCTCCAGGTGCAGGCACCTCTCATCGTCGCCCAGCTCTTCGAGACCGTCGTCCTCAACGCGCTCAACTTCCAGACCCTGATCGCCACCAAGGCGGCACGGATCCGGCTCGCCTGCGGAAGCGACGACGCTGGTGGAGTTCGGGCTGCGCCGCGCACAGGGGCCGGATGGCGGACTGAGCGGGTCGGAGCGGCCTACATCGGTGGGGCCGATGCGACCTCCAACGTCCTGGCCGGGAAGCTTTTCGGCATCCCCGTGCGAGGGACACACGCCCACTCGTGGGTGATGAGCTTCGATGACGAGCTCGTCGGCATTCCGAGCATACGCGGCCGCCTACCCAGACCCCATCCTTCTCGTTGACACTTACGACACGCTCACCTCCGGGCTGCCAAACGCTCTCACGGTATTCAAGGAGCTGCGGGCCCAAGGCAGGGCGGTCCGGGCAGCGGTGCGCCTCGACTCGGGCGACCTGTCACGCCTCTCCAAAGCCGCATACAAGATTTTCACCGAGGCCGGCTTTGAGGACCCGCTGATCGTCGCTTCGAACGAGCTGAACGAGGACCTCATCGTTGACCTCAAGCGGCAGGGCGCTCCCATCAACTCGTGGGGAGTGGGGACTCATCTCATAACGTCGTCCGATTGGCCGGCACTGGGCGGCGTGTACAAGCTGGTGGCCGTCAGGGAAGGCGAGGGAGCGTGGGAACCGCGCATCAAACTCTCGTCGAATCCCGCCAAGATGACGGACCCCGGCTACAAGTTGCTCGTGCGCTATCGCGACGCGCAAGGTCAGCCGCTCGCTGATCTTATCGAGCTCGGCGACACGTCGAAGAGCCCGGGTTCGTGGGAGTCGCTCAAGACCGTGCCCTACGCCGAGCGCAACGACTTGTTCTTCCTGAAGGGAGTGGACCGCGCAGCGTTGCGCGAGGAGCTTCTCCAGCCGGTGATGGTCGACGGCGAAAGGATAGGCGCCTCACCTTCTCTCGAGGAGATCCGCTCGCGCGCTCAGCAACAGATCGCTTCCTTGCCGGAGGAGGTGCGCCGGTTGCGCAATCCCGAGATCTATACGGTGGGGCTCTCCCCGGAGCTGGCGGCTGTCAAGCTGCGCCTCGCGGCGCGCTCGCCCGGCGTGATCGCACCCGGACCGGCTGCGAAGGCCGACTAGCCTTCCGCGACCGGGTCCCGCGCCGGCGAGTCCTCTGCCAGCTATTCCTTTGCCGGCGAGTCCTTTCCTACCGGCAGCGCCGTCGCCTCCCCTTTTGCGAGTAGCTTTCCGGCCGAGTTGTGCACCTCGAGTTCCACGACCAGAAGGCGTCGGCCGCGGTGGATCACTGCGCAGTCGGCCGTGATTCTCTCCCCCAGCAGCGCGGGCCGGAACAGGCTGAGGCTCCATTGAACCGCCACCGAATCGGTGACCGAGTTGACCGCCAGTGCGAACGCGACGTCGGCTACCGCGAACACGAACGCCCCGTGCGCGAGCTCGTGATGGTTCAGAACCTCTTCGCTCACGACGGCTGAGACCCGAGCGACCCCTTCTGCCGCCGCGTCAACCTCCATGCCGAAGAGGCGGATGACTCGGTCGTTGGCCCTAATGAGGTCGATTCGCTTCTGCACGTCGTGATCGGTCACGGCTCCCCCTCTCGTCGCCATCCAAACTACCATGGCCTCCCGCCTAGGGAGAATGCGCGGACACGGCGGCGCTGGCGGCGCCGTCGTCGCGCCGGACTGGCTACCGGGAGCGAGGGGGGAAGAAGAGGGGCCTTAGCCTATAGCGAAGTCATGCCTGTGAGCACGACTGTCAAGAGGACGGCGACGAGGATGATGCCCGTGATAATTATCGCTTTGGTGGGCAGACCAGGGCGGCGTCGATGGACGACGGTGAGCGGTGATATCTGGCAGGCATGGGCGCAGGTGTGTGCGATCGGTTGGAGACCCACATGGATACGCCTTTGATTGGATGTCCAGCCGGCGCCTGGCCGATAGAAGGCCGATTGATAACCTCGCGTGCCGCCGAGATACCCGGTTTTCATGGTCCGTACCCGCCCCTTCGCAGCATGCCCCGTTTGCACTGTGCTTCCATTGTCGGCAAACATTCGCCAGACCTTAGTACTTTCCTCCGGCTGGGTGTCGTCTGGGACCCGGCCTCGGGATTTGAGCCGTCCTGGGGACTCCCAGACGGCCACAATGAGACGGCACAAGGATTTCAAGGGAGTTACCCTTTGCCGGCGAACTCGTTTAATCTGTTTGTTCGGCCGATAGAGCCGATGGGTCGGGCTTCTTAAGGAGGAAACGGATGTTCTGTCCGCAATGCGGAGCTTCTAACGCGGACCTGGACCGGTATTGCGTGGCGTGCGGCACGGACATGACTTCGCAGGCCCCGGGCAATGCCCAGGCGGCTTCCCGGCAGGGTCAATACGCACAACCGGCCAACCAGCAATACGCACGGCAGCAGTACCAGCAACCGCCGTATCAGCAGGCCCCATACGGCTCGCCGCCACAACAGAATCCGTTCCAGGGGGGCCCGTACCAGACACAGTATCAGCCCACGCCCACCAACTACGGCATGCCGATCTCGCTGCCGACATATCTGGTTTGGGCGATCGTCACCCTCATCCTCTGCTTCTGGCCGGCGAGTGTGGTCGCCATCGTCTATGGTTCCCAGGTGAACGCCAAGCTGGCCCGAGGCGACTACAACGGGGCGCTTCATTCGTCGCGAAGGGCCAGACTCTGGTGCTGGATCAGCTTCTGCGTGCTGATCGCCGGCCTCGTGATCGCCATCATCGGGATAGTAGTCGCGGCCGCGGTGGCCCGCTCGTAGCCTGCGGGGCCGGTTCCGGGCTTTGCCCGGAGATCTTGCTTCTGACGTTGTGGGGGCGGCCGGGAAACCGGTCGCCCTACGCTATACTCGTGGCCGCCGCCAGGTGTCCATGGCTCGGTGCGCAGCGACGTTGCGCCTACCGACGCTATGAGTCAAGTTCGGAGTACACGGAGGGGTGGCAGAGTTCGGTTGATTGCACCGGTCTTGAAAACCGGCACGGCGCAAGCCGTCGCGGGTTCGAATCCCGCCCCCTCCGCCTCGTTTGCAGGTGTTTTGATCGGCATTGGTGAGTCGCCCATTCAAAGACGTGGGGCTTTGCCCTCCGTTTGCAAACCAACCGCGGCGGCCGGGCCCTATTTCGCAAGGTCTTCGAAAGCTTTCAGCAGAGCCGCGTCGACTCTTGCTGCCGCGTCTTCCTGCATGCCGGGAAGGACGTGCGAATAGGTGTCCAGGGTAAGACCAATCGTCGAATGGCCCAGCCTCTCGGAAACAACTTTCGGATGGACCCCCTGTCGGAGAAGCAATGTGGCATGCGAATGCCGAAGACCGTGAAAGGTTGTTGCCGCTCCTGCCCGCTTGACCAACTCTCGGAAGCCGCTTGTCAGCGTCCCAGGATGCCAAGGTCGTCCATCTTCTTGCGGGCAAACTAGCCCGTGGTCTTGAAACACGGGGCCCAAGCGCAGGCGAGCTTCGGCCTATTGCTTGCGATGCTCTTTCAAAGCGTCGCGCGTGACCGTGGGCAAGGCAATGGTACGCTTGCTTTTCGCCGTTTTGGGTGTCGTGAAGACCGGGCCGGACTGAGTCCGCGATAGCGCCTGCCGCACAGCCAGCGTTCCCGCCTCAAGATCCACGTCCTGCCAGCGAAGCCCCAGCACCTCGCCGCGCCTCATTCCTGTTGTCACGGCGAGCAGGACTGGGATGTACAGGGCGTCCCTTTGGCCGCCTCGAGAAGCCGAGCCGTGCCGGCCTCGTCAAGAACCTTCATCTCTCTGCGATCGGGTCTTGGCGGCCTTACCGCGTCTGCCGGGTTTCTGGCCAAGCAGCTGCCATTTGACCGCCTGCTGCAAGCGCGGAATGAAGCACGCGATGATGGTGGAGCACGGTCCGAGCGGAAAGCCCTCGCGGTTCGTCGCTCTGCCTTCTGCTTCTTCCTGCCGCTCACAAGCATCTCTGCTTCCATGGCTTGAATGTGGAGAGGCTTCAGTTTCTGCAGGGGAATCTGGCCGAGGGCTGGCGCAAGGTGGAGGTGGACGATCTCGGCGTAGCGCTCGTAGGTCTTCGGTGAGACGCTCGGGCGGGCATAATCCTTGAGCCATCTCTCCAGGTAGTCCCTGACCAGCATCCGGTCCGGCTCAGCGTAGAGACCAGTGTTCAGCTCATGAAGAAGACGGGTGAGTTCTGCCTCGGCCTGTTTCTTGTTTCCGTGGAATGTGTGCCATTTCTGACGGCGCTTGCCTTCAGCGTCTCGGCCGAGTTCCACGATCAGCGCCCAGGTGCCTCGACCCCGTGCTCTCATGTGACCTTTCATACGCTGGCTCCGTCGTTCTCAGAGTGCTTCTTTCGGGCTCTGTTGCGGCGCTTCTGGACGGCGTTTCGGCACTTGACGCTGCAATAGAGAGCCTCGGGGCTGTTGGAAAAGAACGGCGTTCCGCAATTGGCACATAACCCAGCACGGCGGTTAGCGGCAAGGTCCTGAAGAATCATGAGGGCCATGGTGGCAAGAAGCGAGGGTGACGCCCAGGTCTGCCTGAAACCAGTGCCGGGGCCCCCCTCTAGCACCGTGCCTACAGACCCGGTCAGCTGATCAAGGTACAACTTGGAATCCCAAAACTCCTCTCCCCCGTAAACGCGGGAATCCCAACCCGCATTCGGGTCTGTCCAGTTGTCCAGGCTCGCGACCGCTTGATCGAAGGGGGGTGGATGTCAGGCGTTTTATTGTGAGCCCCAGATTCCTGGCAAATGCGCCAAACACCGATACTGGCTCCCCATAGATCCTCCAGAACTCTTCGGTCAAAGGTAGGTAGGGAATCGCGCGATAGCCCTCTGCTGTCGTCTCGATTCTCTCCGCATCCTCGACTCCCGGGAAGTACCTGTTGAGAAGGTCGGGCCGCGCGACTACCGCATTTCGGAGACCAGCGGCGATCACCGGACCCTCCTGCTCCCTTGTCCTCCAGCTGCCAGCCACCCTCACATGGGCGAAGGGACACACCACTTTTTGATCCAATGACACGATTTCCCGCGTTCCAGCGGGCAGGCTCATATAGAACTGCGGAACAGCCCCGAGGAGCCCATAGCGTCGGCACCAAGTGAGAATCGCTTCCGCACTATCGGGTCTGAGCTTTCTGTTGATGTCGAAGCTGATCCTCTCGCTGAGCGACACGAAAGTCTGGTGGGCAGGTTCTATCGCGCTTCCACGCGTCCTCGATTTCAGATACTCCTCCCAGGGGTCATACTCGACCAGATCCGCTCCGGCAGCCGGGCGGATTAGACCATGCCTGGCCCAATCCTCTGCTGACAACCCGCCGCTTCC
Organism: uncultured Thermoleophilia bacterium; assembly: GCA_963749535.1. Lineage (GTDB taxonomy): Bacteria > Actinomycetota > Thermoleophilia > RBG-16-64-13 > RBG-16-64-13 > Chersky-299. The sequence goes on from CAVVNF010000023.1 coordinate 16,567, forward strand.
CGCTGGCTGAATCTCATAGTCAGTGAACCGCCACCACCTGGTCGTGTACCTAACGAACATCTCGGACATGCCGCTCCTTTCGTCTGGTGGCTGTCCAGTCTTGGCACCATACGTAAACCGTGGTACAACTCAATACGAGCCCCCACGTCGACCACCGTACCACGACGTCGGGGGAGTGCAAAGGAGGTAACTTCGTGCCCCAGCTTGAGCAGGACTATCTATCCGTTCGTGAATTTGCCAACCGTCTCCACGTCACGGCGCGCATGGTTCAGAACATGCTGAGGCGCGGAGAAATCACGGGGGCCGTGAGATTGGCACGGGGAGAGGCAGTGTCATTCGGATCCCGGTTTCGGCCCTCGATAATCTGCAGCCCTACAAGCCGACTCAGATGCACAGGGACAATGAGCAAGCGTAGTTCCATCGCACCCCGATTCGCGGACCTGCCAGATGTCATGCACGTCGACGAGCTTGCCGCCCTACTGGGTCTGAGCAGGACAACCTGCTATGAATATTGTCGCCGCGGGCTGTTTCCCTTTCCCGTGATTCGCTGCGGCCGACGCTTGTTCGTGAGCAAGGCGGCCGTTATCCGCGCGTTTGAAAGAGGTCAGACCCTGTGAGGGCTTTTCCGCGACCACCAATCCAACGAGGACAAACCTTGACCAACCGCCGGGCCAAATCTATCCGCCGCAACGGCGGGACCCACGACGAGGAGATCTGTCTGGCAACTCAAGGCGAGCTCCCGGGTTTTGCAGCCCTTGATGCGCCGAATAATGGCGGCGCCAAATCGCCGCAAATCCGGCCAGACCGGGGGGTCGAAGCGGTCAAGGCGCGCCCCGAGATAGAGAACAAGCCTGAAGATACAGCCATCGGCGGCCGGTCGCCGCTGAGTCCGCCTGGGGCCAACGGAAACCTCCGGCGACATCTCGCGGTCGCCCGCAGCGAGATCTCAATCAACGGGCCTTCGCTTGGGCACGAGCGAGGACGGTGAGCATTTTGCCGTGCCACACCCGGCCCCGGAAGACCTAGCCTTCCTTTCGGAGGCAGAGTCCGCCCGGTCGGCGCGGCCGTGCGGGTTGGTCTTCCTGAGTTAGAGGCTCGACTCCACCTCGGCCTCCGACTGCGAGGCAGGAACCCAGGTGCCGCGCCACAGGGCGGAGGCCCTTGTTGAAAGCGCTTACAACCCTGGCCTCGCCGGTGGTGTGGGAGAAACCGCCTCCTGTCTTGCTGAAGTTGAGGCGGTCTTCGATCGCTACCTTTTCCTACGTGATCACCGGCCCCTGTACATGGTCCTTGGCTTCGTGGCCGCCAACTTGCTTCCCGGGGGACCCATGTGGTTGATGTTCGGGTCGCCGTACCGGTCTGCAGGAAAGAGGAAATACTGCTTTCGCTCATGGGCGTTCCCGGCGTCCACCCCGCAGCCACGTTGACCCAAGGGGGCGCTGTTGTCGGGAACGTCCCGCAAGGAGCGAGCCCGGGACGCCAAAGGCGGCTTGCTGCGAACGATAGGAGACTTCGGCATCATTCTCGCTAAGGACTTCGGATCCGTCCTCAGCATGAACCGAGACACCCGAGCGGCCTTGCTCGCAGCTCTTCGCGAGATCTACGACGGCTCATGGACACGGCACGTTGGAACTGATGGGGGCCAAACGCTGAGCTGGCAGGGCAAGGTCGGGATAATCGCCGGGGTGACCCCGGCGATAGATCGCCACCACGAGGCGATTGCCAGCTTGGGAAATCGCTTCTTGTTGTTCCGGTTGGCTGACACGGAAGACGCGAAGCAGGCTGAGGCCGCACTTCGGTGCGCTGGGCGCGAACAGCAGATGCGCCGAGAAATGAACGAGGCGGTGCGTGAGCTTTTCGCGCCTCAGCATTCCGCCTCAGCCGATCCTTCGCAGCGAAGAAGAAATCCGGGTCCTGTCCGATCTTGCGACTTTCGCCGCCCACGCCCGCTCTTCCGTCGAACGGGACAACTGGCACCGCGAGATCGACCTAATCCCAGGGGCAGAGGCTCCCGCGCGGCTGGCCAAGGCCCTCGCTCAGCTGCTCGCCGGGCTGCGCCTTATAAAGGCCTCGACGAGCCGAGCTGTTGGCGCCTTCTTGAGAAGACCGCTCTTGACAGCATGCCTGGCGATCCGACGGAGGGTACTCGACGTTGTCACCGGAGCGGATAAGCCCCTAAAAAACCTCCCTAGTGGCCGGGTTAGCAAGCTACCCCCCCAACACGGCAAGACGCGCACTAGAAGACCTCAAAATCTTACAGCATCCTTCAACACGCCAAGCTGCCCGGGGGACGGGCGGGACATCGACACCTGGGAGCTGACCGACTGGAGCAGAGACAAACTGAAAGTCGTCTCCAGGATGTCAGCAGCAGGAGGCGCTATGGGCGAGTGATGGGCCACTGTTACTACCCCTTACCCGTACTGACTGACTTTTTGGAGAAGACAGCTGATACCCCCGGTTGTCGCCCGCATAGGAGGGCATGAACTGGAAGGAGAAGCACATGAACGACTCGACACACACCGATTCGACTTGGCGCCAAGGAAGCGAGTCAGGAAGAACGCGTTGGGCGGCCGGTCGACGTGGAAAGCGAAACCTGCAACGACCGCGCCGACCACCCGAACTCGAAAACGGAGCAGATCACCAAGGCCTCCCGCAAGGCCAAGGAAGCGTGCAGTCCAATCAGGATTCCGAAAGGAGAAAGAAATGAGTGACCAATTGTTTGCTGGCCTTACCGAAAAGGAGTGGGCCGATCTGGAGTCGGCCGAAGGGATGATCCTCATGGGTACCCCGGGACTTGTCTTTCTCGGCCCGGCAAGGTTCTCCAAGGAACGTTCGGCTCCCCTTGGTGAAGCCGCCATCGTTGTCGGGGTCGCCGTCTGGAGCCTCGCATTTAGCAACAAAGGCGGCCCCGTGGGGGGCCGCCGAGAGATGAGGTTACGTGCCTGCCGGCTGGGGGTCCTGGTGAGAGGTCGACTACAACGCCAACTTGGCCGCTCTTGGGAAAGAGGGGCTCATCCTGCGCCAGGATGACGGTCTGCTGCTCTGACCCCGAGGAGGAGGCAGCGTTCGATTCCTGGAAGCAAGAAATGAACCCAGCGAGAAGATGGGAGTACCAATGTGTCTTCTTCTTGGTGCGGACTTCGGACTGCGGATCGAGGGAGACCCGGGAGTGGCCCCAGCGGCGATGTCTCCGGAAAATGACTAGCCTCACCCCTTCCGCCCGGGTGCTCGCCGATACTCCTTGAGCCTCCAGAGCTGATCTAATCCTCTCCGGGTTTGAGGAGAAGGAGGCCAAGCAGCTGATCCGGAGCCTGGACGCCCGGGAGAAACGAGGCCGGGCGAAAACCTTCGACTTGGGCGCCGCCTTGAGGGCCGCCGCTGAAAATCCCCGGGGTACCGAAGGCGACCTCTTCCGCCTGGGCGATCTCGCGTGCTAGGCTACGCCGCCAAGCACGGCCGGGACTGCTCAAGGAGGAGACCCGGGGCTTCGCGGGAAGCGCCGACGCCCCTGTCAGACATCTGACGTTTGGAGAAAGGACCGTGACCATGACCACACCGAGCTTCTCACCCCCATCAAGGCGATTCGGGCCAAGTGCCTGGATTGTTGCGCCGGGCAACGTAAAGAAGTCCACCTCTGCCACCTGATTGACTGCTCACTGCATCCCTACCGCCGGGCGCAGACCAGCCTTCCCGGCAACAACTGGGGAGCTAGCTGCCAGTTTCGCGAGGTCTGACGGTGCAGAGGACTAAACGGTTCTGCCCAGGGGTGGCCTCGGAAAAAGGGCAGCAGGATATGGGTTTCGCGGCGCTTGAAGTATTCGGGAGCGCCGCGCAGCCCTTCCCAGCCGGAGGCCCCCAACACCTCCCAGAGAACCCGAGGAGCCAAGCTCAGATCCAACCGCCTGATATGTCTACTGCCATACGGAGCTAGACAGGACGAAGCCCCAACAAGCGGCTGGTCGGTTAGGAGGCGACCAAGATTACGACGAGCTGCGCCTGGGGACCAAGCCAGACACGGTGAAACGTGCGATCAGAGTGCAGGTTGAAGAGGGCTAGAGCCCATTTGTGGAGGCTTCGAGGGGGGTAAAGTGGGCTTTGGGGCGGTTTCGCGCGAAGCCCGAGGGCCGCCCGTTCACGGCACACAAACCGCTGTGGCCCGCCGAGCCGCCGGCAAACCCCCAGAAATAGCCGAAAGCCTGCGCAAGAGCCGACTCAAGAAAAGCGAGGGACGATGATCCCAGAATACACACCCGCACCTCCCCATCCCCGCGCCCGCGCGCGAGGGCCCGAGGCCGGGGGTGGGTCCTGGGCGACATCCGCGCCTGGGCTGCCACGGCGTCCGCCCGATCCTCGCCGTAGTCGACATCACCGAGGGCTTGGTGGCCCCTCAGGAAGTGGAGGAGGAGAGAGAACGGGTCGGTCTGCCCCAAGAGCAGTGATAGGATGCGAGCAGTACCAGCAGCGGGGGCTTGCCGCTTGAGCGAGCCTCTCTCTACACTGTGGAAGATGTGGCCGAGTATCAGTACGTGAAGGCCGCCGTAGTGCGGCGCTATCTTCATGTGGGGCAGCTCCCGGGCGTCCGTCTTGACGTTGCCTGGAGGGTCACCGAGCCCGGTCGCGGGGCTTCGGATAAAGAAGCCAGGCCCCAACCGCGATGTTGGGGAAAACAGGCTGCCAATCGGGCGGACAAGTGCACCGCCCTCCTGATCACGGACGCTGCGGCCGCCCAGGAGGCCCACCCGGATCTCAAGCGCTTCACGGCGCACTACGCCACCTGCCCCAAGGCGCACCAGTCCCGGGTGGACTGATGGCCGAGTGCGCCCGTTGCGGCCAGTGCTGCCAGCTCATCGGCTGGAACCCGGAGACCGGGCAACGCAGCTGGGAGGAGGTCGAGACGCTGGCGCTCCAGGGACACCCGGACGCCATGTTCATGGTGGCCCACTGGCGCTACTGCTGGGGAACCGGCTACTACTGGTGCGACTGCTTCGACTTCGGGACCCATCTCTGCACGGTGTACGAGCAGAGGCCCCAGGTGTGTTCTGACTATCCCTACTATGGAGGCGACGCCCTACCGCGCAAGTGCACGACGGGCTGCGCCTACGGCCAAGCACCTGGAGACGAGCCTGACCACAGAATAATGGTACACGCAGGTCTTTTATCGATTATGTACGTGGTGCGGTACTGCGGTGAAGGCAGCGTATTCCCGACCTGCCGTCTCCAGCCCGCCCCGAAAAGGAAGCAGCCTCACCCCGGCCGCCTGGTAACGCTGCCTAGCGGGCTTCTGGTGAAGTCTACGGGGCCGCCTCGCCTTTCTCCCGTACTGCAACCGGACGCGGCAAGGTCTCACCGGCGGCCCGGAGTATGCGTTCTAGGGATGATGCTCGTCGAGGCCAGGGTCCGGGTACGTCTGTAGGGGCTCGTCTATCGGCACCATGCCTTCGGCGCGGTGACGGTCGCAGGCATAGGCGACGATATCCGGCCCCGGCGTGGTGGGCGTTTGCCATGCCGCGCGCCAGGTGGCCGGCCGGTCGCAGTAGTCACATTTCGCACTCATGCTTCTACCCCTTCGTGGTCACTTCCATTATGTTCTTTCTTGGGTGGTTTAAGAAAGTCGAAGAGTGCGCATAACCTCATTGTGAGTCCCAAGAGGTAAGCGCATCCCTCCAGGCGAGACAACGCGCGGGAGCATCCGAGGACAAGCGAGCACCCGCCGAGTAATCGGAGCCAGCAACTCGTTGATGAAGCTGGAGGGAAAGCGAGGTCACTCGGGGCTCACTTTTTTGTGCTCTTCGCCGGCTGGAAGAAGGCCAAAGCAAAGCGGCCGGGAAAAGCCTACCCCGACCGCCTGAGAACGTGGCAGCGTGTCTCTGGCGAGCTCTACCCGGCGTCCTCGCGGTCTACCGCCGTGGGCAGGTGGTCCAGCTGCGTTGTATGGGCCGTCTATCGGCACCATACCCGCGAAGCGGTGAAGGTCGCAGGCATAGGCGAAGGCCGTCGCCGGCATGGTGGCAGTTTCCATGCCGCGTGCCAGGTGGCCGGCCGGTCGCAATAGTCACACTGCACATCTGCCTCGGCTTCTCCGCAGGCGTCATCGTCACAAGGCCAATCGTCTTCCATCACTCCTCCTTCCCGATCCGGAGGCCAGCACGGAAGGCATCTACCCAAGACCGCTCATGGTTGCACCCCTTCGGGCCATACGGCGATCCGCCACACGGCCCCCTCCCCCTCCTCGTAATCGACTAACCCATCAAGGCCGCCGTCCTCTTCGCCCATGATGCGATAGCCGGCGTTGGTGACGAGGAGTTCCGCCTCTAGGAGATTCTCCGCGCGCCCTACCAGGACGGGCGGCAGGATGGGCACCGCGTAGACCTTGCGCGCCTCGCTCATCGTTGCACCTCCGATAGTGGCGTAGGCTTCATTTTGGCCCCTCTTTCGTCGCTGATTTTGTTTGCCATAATGCGCCTTTCCGCAAACTTAGCCGGCAATGAGGCAAACGCTCTGCAGTCCCGGGAAGCGTAAGCAGGAAGTCCAGCACCCGCTAGACCCCGGCCGCGACAGACCCACAGGGTGGTAGAAACAGCCTGGGTAGCCCCATGGATTTCCGATGCGGGGGCACACGGCGATGATGTAGGCCCCCTAGCAGGGCTCCCACCGGAAAGGGGCACACTCGGTGGGCTTGTCCGCGACCATAGCGCGAGCGAGGGATGCGTGTCTGGCGGCCCCTACGATTACAATGGCGGCACCGGGGAAGCGCCTCACCGCAGAAGTACACGTCGCCCAAGGCACAGCCGACGGACAACCCGAAGCGAACTGCCTGCAGGGAGCCGTCACGCCGGGGTCCAAACGGGGGCCAAGAGGACCGCGACCTCTCTCCTAGGCCTGGCTGGTTGGCTTCAGCAGGTCTGAAAGTTGAGGTAGACCAGCGAAAGAGAGGTACTCGGTCGACTTCACAATTCTCATGTTCTGCATGTGAATGACAGTGACACCGTCACACGTATACTCTCGCCCCTGCTTGTCGGTTTCTGCAGGTCCAATCAACCATGAGGACGTTGTTTCGGCTGGGCCAGAACGTACTCTTCATGCAGACGTTCTTTTCCACCAGCTTCCTCTGGGGAAACTCTTGCTCCCACCTCTGGAACCAGTCTGCTATAGCCTTCTTGCCCTGGATGGTCTGTCCCACACTGAAGTCCGAAGGAGTGTCCCAGACGGCATCCTCGGCCCAGTCTTTGAGCAAGGCATCGGTGTCGACGTGACTCTGGCTCATCATGGCCCAAGCCCACCGTACCTTCTTCTTGGCCACCATCGACGCGATTCCCATCTTGGTCACTCTCCTCCGTCCGTATTGCGGCAGTAGCCCCGTGAGACCGTCTCCCTCGGCCGGGATAGGATGGCTGAACATTTCCGCCCAACCCAGGAATCCACTACCTACTGTATGCCGGAATCCCTCCCTTTGCCGGAACCGTAACAGGGGTTCCGGGGCCACTGGGGGACCCGGGGGCTGGGACTGGACAGCCTCACCACAGAATGACGGTGGATGCAGGGGTTTTGATGACTCGGATGTGGTGCGGTGCTGCGGTAGAGGGTGGCGGTTTTCCGACCTGCCGCCTGTAGCCCCTCCGCCACAAAAAGGGGGACAGGCACGAAGGCCACTGATGTGGCCCCGCGTCGTATTGTTCGCGGCCTAGCTGATGGTGGCAGGATGGGCGGCCTGGCTCGTCCTGCGTGCGGCGCTGCCGGTGCTCCCGTGATCGGCGGACCCACACCATCCCCTCATCGTGATCCGATTCCCCTAAGCACCCGCCGCCATCAAGTACGGCAAGGCCGCCTTTAGCCAAGCCAAGTCACCCCTGATTACTCCCACACCCGCGGACTCCGATGGCAGGACACGGGCGATTTGACGGGAAACTTATAGGTAGGTCGCGCTCGCGACGCCTCGACGAGTAGGTAGGTGGCAAATTGCTGGTTTCCCTCACAACCATGAGATCCAGGTGGCATAGGGCTCGAGGTTTCCGTGCACGGCTGGCGGGACTCTTTGGCCTGACTGTTGCGTTGGGCCTAATTCTGACGATGCTCCTCGCCCCGGCTGCTCAAGCCGCCGGCTTCAGCGACACCGCCTCCAGCCCCTACCATCTCCAGATCGAAGTTCTCAATCTCTTGGGCATAGTCCAGGGTCTGCCCGACGGAAGGTTCCACCCGAACAGCCCGGTGAGCCGCGAGCAGTTCGCCAAGATGGTGGATCTCGCCATGCGCATCCCCGTCTCCACGAGTGAGCTGTCTACTTTCGTAGACGTCGCCAAGACCTCAGGCGCCAATCTCTATCCCGACCACTACATTGCCGCTGCCGCCAAGGCGGGGATAATCACCGGCTACAAGGGAACCGGCGGCAAACTCTATTTTCGGCCTCTCAACTCGATTACTCTGACCCAGATGGTAACCATGGGCACGCGGGCTGCCGGCCGGGGCCTCTTCGTCCCCCCAGTAGCTACCAGTCCACCTGGGGGAATTTCGATTCCCAGCAAGCCGTGATCGCCCGGGTCGCCCAATACAACGGACTGCTGCGGAGTCTCCCCCTAAAGACCATGTCCCCCTGGCATCCGGCCACCCGGGCGGAAGCGGCGGCGTTCTTGTACAACGTCATGGGTACCGACCCCAGCGGGTTGAACGGCAGGTACCTTGGTGACTCGAGTGACCTCGTGCGCTATTTCCTTAGCCAACACCCGCAGGGCGGCAAGTTCACCGTCTCCTTGCCGCAGTTGGCCAAGTACTACGTCCTTATCGGGAACCGCTTTGGCATCCGCGCGGACATGGCCTGGGCGCAGATGATAAACGAAACCAACTTCGGCCAATACGGCGGCGTGGTGAAGCCGGCGCAGAACAACTTCGGAAGCATCGGCGCCACAGGACCGACGGTGCCCGGCTATTCGTTTAAGACGGCGGAGCTGGGTGTGATCGCCCAGTTCGCCCACCTCGCCTGGTACACCTATCCGGCCAACCTCGATGACCCGGCCTCTAGACTCGTGAATGTCCCGATGACAACGGTGATCGACACCCCGGTGATCCTCGGCACCTGGTCATTAATGGCAAGCCCGACCAGGGAAACGTGCGCGTCGTGTCCGACCTCGACGGCAAGTGGGCGGTCCCCGGCACCGGGTATGGGGCCGCCATTAAGGCTATCTCGGTGGACATCAATCGGAACTTCTTCACGGCTGGATGGTAAGAACGGTAAGCGGCTGATCGTGCGGTGTTTACTGGGGGAACACAATGAGATGACGGTGGATGCAGGGATTTCGCCGATTTGCTTGTGGTGCGATGCTGCGGTAGAGGGTGGCGCTGATGTGGCCGCGCATCATATTGTTCGTGGCTTGGCTGATCGTGCGTGTGGCGCTGTTGGCGCTGGGCCGGTGAACGCCGGACCCACACAATCAGGTCATGGCGATGGGCCCGCTGAGACCGTGTCCCGATTCGCCAGACCGAACATGACTGCGTGTCCCAAAGATGAGCGATAGTCAGTGGACCGCGCTGGATGCTCTTCGAACATCGTAGCCCTTCGCTTCGGCGAGCAAGTGAGCGTGCGCCTTCATACTTCACTAGCCCTCCCAACATGATGCGGGCCTGGCGGGGAGGTACTCTCGACAAGCAGAGTCTGGAGAGGAGATTTGGCTCAAGCAATTCGATTCAACCTAGTATGATCTGTCTTCTGATGCTGACGTTGCGCTCTGAGGGAGGCGTCATCGGGCGATGCTAGACGAAGATAGCTTCATGGCACCTGCCTTCGTGATTCCTCATATCGCCTTTCAGTCATACATGGACTTTCCATCCATGATGGACTTACCTGAGCAGTGGAGGCAGTATCCCGCGGTACCTCTGATCTTCCCGGATACGACTCTGCATCTCAGGGCAGTGCGTGTAGTGGACCCGTCGCTCTCGCCGCGGCTTGACTACTTGGCGTTAGCGGTCCAAGGCAAGGGCTCCTGGGTGACACGATGCCAAGCTGACAGGGTGGCCAACTCGGTTGTTGCGGTCATGGCGGCGGTGCAGAGCACGATGGTCGACCCTCGCCAGTACATATCGGTGCCGATCCCGCCCACACTTTGGCCGGCACACACACTTGACGTACGGGAACTGGTGGCGTCTCTTGGCCTTGTCTGGGGGGCAACTACTCTCTTCGATCGTTCTCGTCCCGCCTGGCTATCACTGACTGAGAGAACACAACTCCCGGCACTCGACTGGCCGGCCGCGACGGTCCGGTTCTTTTCTGATCCTGGTCTGCTTCGGGGGGGCATGTACCTCGCGGCGAGCATAGGTGTGTTCTGCTTTCTCGGGGACGAGATGACCATGGCGAACGCGGACAGGGATGACGCGCCGGCCACTCTGCTTTCTCAAGTCGATGCGGAAACCGCTATTTGGCTTGCGTATAAGGCAGTGGAAGCCATAATCGGCCACATGCCGTCGGGGCGCCGGGAGCTGGAGCGAAAACTCCTCGCTGAGGGGTTTGCCGACTTCGAGGCAGGGTGGCGCGGCGAGCCCGCAATAGCTTTAGCTGAAAAACTCATAACGTTCACGTGGGACCGTGACAAGCGGGTTGGCCATGGCTCTATGAGCCGCTACCGCAAACAGCCGATCACCTACTTCGAGGTAATGGACTACCAGTATCTAGTCAGTGCCCTCATCCAGCATCGCGCGTTCGCATGAAATGGGCGGTACTGGAACGTCTTCGAACACGAACGCTGCCAGGCAGATGTGAGTCGCCGCGGCAGCACTGCTAATGTAGGACGTGTGACGAGAGGACCGCGTGTATGGAGGGCTGGCCAATGGACTATGGCCTAGCTGGTCTCGTAGGGCGGGATGACGTTTTTGCTCCGATTACTGTTGACGAGTTCCTAACCCTCAAAAATGCACGGTCAAGCCTCTTCGAGTGCCTGTCTATCGAGGAAAAATACGACGTTCTCATTGAGAACTACCTAGAGTTCGAGACAACGGTTCTCGATTTTGCCGCGAGAAGCATGGTGCTCGGAAGCGGAGCCTGGGACTATGACTCCTTTCATCTGGCCCGAGCTACTCTCGACAGGCGGCTAGCAAACCTCCTGTCTGGTTGTCGAATCTACGAGGACCATGTGAAGCAGCATGTCCACCGGGCCTTGCCGGGCGAGCAGCCAAACCTTAAAGGGTTGTTCGCAGAGGAATACGACAGGCGCCTCGGCTATAGATGTATGGAAGCACTTCGGAATCACGTTCAACACAGTGGTTTGCCAGTACATGAGGTCAAGGCAAACAGGGGCTGGACCAGCCTGGATGAGACAGGAATGCTTCGTTTTGGGCTCACTCCCTATGTGGAGGCGCGATTCCTGAGAGAGAACCCGAAGTTCAACAAGAAGGTTCTACAAGAAATCGAGGGGCTGGGCGGGAAGGTCGACTTGAAGGGGCTAGTCCGGGACTACATCGAGGGGCTATCTGTGGTGCATTCTCGGATTCGGGAGTTGTTACGGGAGAAATCTCGGGAGTGGGAGTCGGTGCTCGATGGCGCTATTCGCCGGCTTGGGGACGAGTGCCAAGGTACCACTGAAGTGTGGCTAATCCGGGCGATATCTCTAACAGACGGTCAGCAGGCCGAGGAATTCCAGGTATTTACCGACTTCAATGACCGTCGGAAGTATCTTCAAAAGAAGAACGAAGCTCCGCTGACGAACCTGAGCCGACGGTTCGCGACCAGCGAAATGCTAACCAAAGAATAGGGCCGGGCTGGATGTCTTCGAAGAGCGGCGATGAGGGTAGAGCGTCTGCAAGCTCAGTAGACAGGAACGCGGCTAATCGGATGGACCCGTACGAATGTTCGGTCGTGATGCCCCACAGGAGCGGCGTCAGTGATCCATCACGAAATGCGACCTTGCGGTTCCCTGACTTCAGGAGAGCGCCGCAATCCGGCGTTTCAAGCCACGCCTACTCCTCGGGTAAAGGTGGCCAAGAAAGCTGGCGCAGGACACCCAAGAACAGGACCATGGTCCCAGCCCTGATGGTGAGGAAAGCTCCGCTCTCCAGCAGGATGAGCTTCTTTGCGCCTTTTCACCGCTCCGCTACTTGCTGGGTGTGGGGATGATGAAGAAGACCGGCCCTAGGTCCACGCTACTTGTGGACGTGGTTACTTGCCCAGGCCCAGGAGCCGGTGGCAACGCCGTGGTGGGGATCGCCGTCATGAGGAGCCGCACATAGCGGGGGTCCGTCTGTCGCCTGGGGTCACCCGGGGAAAGGGGCTGGAACTGCGAACCGTCCCAGACGAACACTCTGGCCCCGGTCGGGATATCTTCTGAGACGGTGCCCTCTGGCCACGCTTGAACCAAGTGCAGCCCCGGATCCAATGCGTAGGATTCTGGCAGGGCCGGCAGCTTGGCCATCATCTTCTTCGCCCCCACCTCATCGATAGCAGCCAGGAAGGCGGCCACTGTGCCCGACGGCGCCGCAGACATGACGACCCCATCGGTAGTTGCCCCTGAGACCAGAATTGTCTGGCTGGGTGGGCTGAAGTCTGTAGCCGTCAACAGCTCACCGTCGTCGGCGTAGAAGCCTCAAGAGAGCCGCAGTTGCTCCCCGAATCGTCCGGCGGGCTAGCGGTAAGATCTGGAGTCACGGTCGCGTACTTGGCCTTGCTTACCCTATGTCCGGCAAGAAAGACATTCCTTCGCGCCTTCAGCGTCCGCGGGGTCCGCAGAATTCCCACCGATCATCTCGTCCTAAAGGTTTTCCCAGTCCCTGGATAGGCCTCACACTCGACCTTGACACCCAGAGCCGCCGGGACTGCACGTAGATTTGAGTGTATTCTTGGTGCGAAGCTGTTGGGGACCTCGATGCAGGCGGAAAGGAGTCGAGGTGTTGAGCGGGATTGACGAGCTTCATCAGTTCAAGATCTTCGCAGAATTGGGCGAAGAAGATTTTGAGTCGATCGCAAGAATCTCCCACGTTCAAGAGTTTGAAACCGCCCAGAAGCTGACCGAAGAAGGAGCTGAGGCCGATCGCCTCTACCTGTTCCTGAAGGGCAAAGCCGAGGTCAAGGTACGCCGTCCCGACGGCGGCCAAGCTCTTATCGACGAAGTCGGCCCAGGGGAGCTGCTCGGTTGGTCGGCGATGATGGAGCCTCACGTCTATACGGCTTCGGCTTGGACGACTCAGCGATCTAAAGTAATCCTCGTGAACGCCGGTCGCCTTCGCCAGCTCTTCGAAACAAATACGCGCCTCGGCTACCAGGTGGTCAAGGGCATCGGAGAGGTGATCTCCAGGCGTTTCGGACAGACCATCGGTGGCCAAGGGATGGACGAGCTCCATCGTTTCAGGATCTTCGCCGGGCTCGGCGAAGCGGATTTCGAATCAATCGCAAGAATCTCCCACGTTCAAGAGTTTGAAACCGCCCAGAAGCTGACCGAAGAAGGAGCTGAGGCCGATCGCCTCTACCTGTTCCTGAAGGGCAAAGCCGAGGTCAAGGTGCGCCGTCCCGACGGCGACCAAGCTCTTATCGACGAAGTCGGCCAAGGGGAGCTGCTCGGTTGGTCGGCGGTCATAGAACCTTATGTCTATACCGCTTCCTCCTGGACGACGGAGCGGTCCGAGGCAATCATTGTAGACGGAACCCGCCTCCGGGAACTCCTGAAAGAAAACAAGCGCCTCGGCCACCAGGTGGACAATGGCATCGGCGAGGTCATCTCGAGGCGACTCGGGCAGACGATCGAGGCGCACGGGGTCGACGAGCTTCACCAGTTCAAGATCTTCGCAGAACTCGATGTGGCAGATCTTGATTCGATCGCAAAAATCGCCGATATCCGCGAGTTTCAAATCGGTGAGACTCTGACCGTGGACGGAGCTGTGGCTGATCGACTCTACCTCTTCCTAAGGGGCAAAGCCGAGGTCAAAGTGAGTTGTCCGGGCGGTAGTCAAGCTCTCATCGATGAAGTGGGCCCAGGAGAGTTACTTGGGTGGTCGGCGGTAATTGAACCCTACGTCTACACAGCTTCGGGCTACACGACCGAGAAATCGGAGGCGATTGTCATCAATAGCTACCGCCTCCGCGAGCTTTTCGAGGCAAACAAGCACATCGGCTACGAGGTGGTCAAGGCGATCGGCGAGGTGGTCTCGAGACGGTTCGGGCAGGCTATCGGATCGTGCGGTGACGTGCGTGAGAAAGATCTGCGAGCCTTCAGTGGTGAAGAACGGGTGGTATGGGAGAAAGATGAGCTTCAGCTCACCACACACGCGGTGCTCATCGGAATGCGCACCGACGGCCCGACGTCATTCCTCTCGACTCTATCTACGACGTGGAAGTGCAGAGCGGCTGCGTCGTATTCCACGCCCATGGTGGTGACGTCTGTTCGCCCCCGCTCGACGACCCTAAGCAGTTAGCCGCCCTCATACACGATGAAATGCGACGCACTCGCTACGCACAAAGACGCAAAAACTACTATGTCGGCTGAAACTAGCGGAGCGGCGCGATCATAGCCGTTCGGTCTAGCCAGCCACGCCGAGGAGCAAAGCAAAAATGAGGATACCGCTGCGCAATCTCCCACCACTTCTTACTTCCTTCACGGGCGGCCTGGCTATCCCGTTTGTCGACACGCCGCCCCACGCGTGGCGCCCATCAATGTGAGTCGGCGCCAAAAGGGGGCCGTGGATGTACACGATCGTTGACCGTCGAGAGCTCACCAAGGGGGACATGATCTCGATCACGGTGGAGGCGCCGGCGATCGCGCGGAAGATCCATCCCGGACAGTTCATCGTCCTGCGGGTCAACGAGACCGGCGAGCGCACGCCGCTCACGGTCGCCTACAAAGACGAGGTGCACGGCACCATCACGATCATCTTCCAGGTCCTCGGCAAGACGACGGCGATGCTCGCCTCCCTCAAGATCGGCGACGCCATCAAGGACCTGGTCGGTCCGCTAGGCTGCGACGAGCGCTTCACGAAGGTGGGAACCGTGGTCGGCATCGGCGGCGGCTCGGGCATAGCCGTCCTGCATCACATCATGCAAGGCTCGGCGGAGGCCGGAAACCGGCTCATCGGCATCATCGGCGCGCGCGAGAAAGAGCTCCTCATCCTTGAAGACGAGATGGAGGTGCTGTGCGACCGCTTGCTGGTGACCACCGACGACGGCAGCGCTGGTATGCACGGCCTCGTCACCGACGCGCTCTCGAAGTTGGTGGAAGAGCAGGTCCACGTCGACCAGGTCATCGCCGTCGGCCCCCTGATCATGATGCGGGCGGTGTGCGAGATGACCAGACTGTACGAG
Organism: uncultured Thermoleophilia bacterium; assembly: GCA_963749535.1. Classification (GTDB taxonomy): domain Bacteria; phylum Actinomycetota; class Thermoleophilia; order RBG-16-64-13; family RBG-16-64-13; genus Chersky-299. Next base: position 31,832 of record CAVVNF010000023.1, read on the forward strand.
ATCCAGACACTGGTGAGCCTCAACCCCATCATGGTCGACGGCACGGGCATGTGCGGCGGGTGCCGGGTGACCGTGGGCGGCGAGACCAAGTTCGCCTGCGTCGACGGTCCCCATTTCGACGGGCACAAGGTCGACTTCGACGAGCTGATGCAGCGCAACACCATGTACTCGCGGGCCGAGCGCACCTCGCTGCTGACCTCGATCAGGGCGCGCTAGGGGGCGGTGGTGAGCAAGAACGAGACCGAGAAAGGTCTTCTCGAGGGTGCCGAACTCTCGACCTTCTGCCCCCACTGCCACCAGGGGCTGAACGTCTTCGACCCCGCGAGCGGACAGATCTGGGTGCGGCTGACTGTCTCCGCCGAGGCCAAGAAGGGTGAGCTCTTGCTCAGCCCGAAGTTCGACCTCTTCGAGCGGCAGCTCAACATCGAGCTGGGCGAGGATCGGGTGGTGGACGACGTGTCCTGTCCCCACTGCGGCCGGTCGCTGGTCGAGCAGCGCACCTGTGAGGAGTGCGGGGCGCCGGCGGCGCGGCTGGTGATCTACGCGCAATCCAAGCTGGTCGACTTCTCCGTCTGCACAAAGATGGGCTGTCACTGGCACGGCATGTCCCGCGCCGACCAGGCCAAGATCAAGCCCAAGGTGCTGCGGCAGAAGAAGCCCGAGCAGGACGCCATGCTGCGGGTGCGCAACTTCAACGAGGTCTCCTACGGTCTGGACCGCGAGCTGGCCGTCATCGAGGCGGGCCGTTGTCTCGACTGCAAGAAGCCGGTGTGCGTGGTCGGTTGTCCGGTCGAAGTCGATATCCCCGGCTTCGTGCGCCTCATCAAGGCCGGGGAGTTCGTGGAGGCGGCGCGCCTCATCAAGCAGAAGAACGCCCTGCCGGCGGTCTGCGGGCGCGTGTGCCCGCAGGACGACCAGTGCGAGAAGCTATGCATCCTCGGCAAGAAAGAAGAGCCGGTGGCCATCGGCAACCTGGAGCGCTTCGCCGCCGACTTCGAACGGGAGACCGATGCGGTCTCCATCCCCCGCAAGGCGCCGGCGACGGGCAGACGCATCGCCGTGGTCGGCAGCGGTCCGGCCGGCCTCACGGTAGCCGCCGACCTGGTCGCCAAGGGCCACTCGGTGACCATCTTCGAGTCTCTGCACAAGGCCGGCGGCGTACTCGTCTACGGCATCCCGGAGTTCCGTCTGCCCAAAGCCATCGTGGAGGCGGAGATCGACTACCTGCGCCGCTTGGGGGTCAAGATCGAGCTCAACTCCATCGTGGGCCGGCTCTACACCATCGAGGAACTGTTCGCGTCCGGCTACGACGCGGTCTTCGTGGGCACTGGGGCCGGGCTGCCGGTGTTCATGAGGCTGCCCGGCGAGAACCTCTGCAACATCCTCTCGGCCAACGAGTACCTCACCCGGGTCAACCTCATGAAGGCCTACGCGTTTCCGGAGTACGACACGCCGGCGCCGAGGGGTCGTCAAGTGGCCGTCCTGGGAGCCGGCAACGTCGCCATGGACTGCGCTCGCACGGCCGTGCGCATGGGCAGCCGCGAGGTCTCGATCGTCTACCGCCGCACCCGCGACGAGATGCCGGCCCGCACCGAGGAGGTCGAGCACGCCCGGCAAGAGAACGTGAAGTTCCGCTTCCTCACCAACCCCGTACGCTTCATCGGCGACGACCAACACTGGGTGAGGCAGATGGAGTGCGTGCAGATGCAGTTGGGCGAGCCCGACGCCTCCGGTCGGCCGAGGCCCATCCCCAAGGCGGGGTCCAACTTCCTCATGGACGTGGATATGGTCATCGTGGCGGTGGGGGCCGGCCCCAACCCGGTCCTTTTCTCCGGCTCACCGGACCTCGAACGCACCGATCGGGGCTACATCAAGTCACATTCAGCGTCCGGGCGCACGAGTATGCCTTGCGTGTGGGCCGGGGGGGACATCGTCAGCGGATCGGCGACGGTGATCCTGGCCATGGGCGCTGCGCGTCAGGCGGCCAACGACATGCACGAGTACCTGGAGAGGGGTTCGACGGAGTGGGCGTAGGCCCCTACACGCTTGGCGGACGTCGATAAGCTCGTTCTCTGCTGGCCGCGGTAGTGGTGCTGTCGACTGGGCCGGCGCGGTGAGCCGCGCCGAGGCCGGACTCCGAGGCTGAACGCCCTAACAACCGCCAGGTGGCGGAGTCGCCCAAGGGGACAGAGTCATTGCAGCAGAGGCTCGACCACTTCTCCAACCGTTGGAAGTTGTTGATCCGCGAACACCTTGATCCCAAAGTCCGAAAAATACGCCCGCAGCCTGGCTCCCGTGCCGCCCAACCACGATTTCTGGTGTTCCGAGCGAGACCGTCTTGACATCCCTCGAATCCGCGAGTATCTGGAGAAGCTAAGCCGCGCCATTTGTAGTCTGAGGGGTGGGGAGATGGTCGAGATCGACGAACTGAGACGCAGCAAGGTACTGCGCGACTTGAACGACAGAGAGTTGGCCGAAGTGGCCAAGCTGGGCACGCTCTGGAAACGGCCTGCCGGGGTACGGGTAATTACCGAGGGCAGCGAGGCGGCCGGCGTGTACCTGCTGCAGGAGGGCAGGGTCGAAGTCAGGATGACCAGTCGGGATGGCCACGAAGTCGCGATCGACGAACTCGGACCCGGCGACTTGTTCGGCTGGTCGTCAGTGCTGGGGCGTCCGACGTTTCATGGGGCGATCTGGACACTTGAGGACTGCACGCTCATCGTTATGGACGGCAAGAAGCTAAGGGCGCTGTTCGAAGCGAACAATCACATCGGCTACCGTGTGTTCAGGGAGATTGCCGACGTTGTCGCACGACGCCTAGAGACACTCCGGTCTCGACTGGCCGATCACCCCTTTTCTGAGGAGTGACTCTCGAAGGCCCATAGGCCCGAGTAGGGCGGTAGCCGGTCGTGAGCACCGCCGGGCTATGCCCATGCCGGTTCCCGTGCGTCCCCCGGCTGCCAGTGCTCCACTTCGAACAGGGCTTCGAAGTCTTTATCTAGCTCATCCTTGCCCCAGTCGTCCTTGAGTCCGGCCCTCTCAAAAAGCTCACCGTCCTCCACCTCTATCAGGTGTCGAATGAAGGTCGTCTTACCGACCCCGACATCGCCCAACAGAATGATCGGACGCCTCTGCCGATGCTCGCTGCTAAGATGTCTGGGGCAATCTGGTCCGACACCCGGCCTTTGTGCCTGGCAGGCTCAGCGCTCATCTCCCCGTCCTGCTCAAACAGGGCACCAAGTTTTAGCCAGCCGCGAGTAGAGTGACAGCAGGATAGTCACCTGCCAGTAGTCGCCTTCCTGTTCCGAATTCATGGACTACGGCGACAATGCCAGCGCCCATTTTACTTCGGTGTTTTCTCTGCATCAGCTCTTCCCAAGAGGCCCTGGGAAGACGCTCTTACGTATTTCGGGACGTCCGTCATTGCCTAGCTCGCACGGCCTAAACAAGTTGGCCGAAGGGGTTCACCGGAAAGGCGGCGAGGAGCATCACCATGGCATCCTGGTGATGCCCGGCTAAGGGCCGCGGCCCTTGAGAAAACCTGGGCGGTCGAGACTCCGGCAGACCCCTGAGGCAGGACCGACTTGCGCCCGAGTGGCTTCTGAAAAGGCGACGAGACTGGTCGACACTTCAAGGAAGCCTCGCTCGCTCCACATGCCTACCGCCAGAACCCGGTGCCCTTCTGGGCAGCCACGCCCCTTCCCGTCCCCCTTGCACCCCGGCGACCAGTTGCTAGCCCCCTTCTGCCTCCACTAGCAAGCATGAAGGGCACTAGGCGGCAGTCACGCGTCAAGCGCAGCGGCAATAAGGTCGATCTTTACCGGGCAAGGTATGGCGGTGGCCGGGCGCTGGACCTGGACCGGGGGCTGGCACGTGCCCCTGCACCCCGGTCCAGACTCTTGTTGAGAGCGTTCTACCGTCCTACTTGTTCGAAGTCGGTCAGGTACCGCTTGCCGTGCCGCACGTTCCGCCAGGTGTCGCGCTTAGCAGGTCCCTGCTCATCTCCCACCAAATCCACCACCGTGTCCACCTGAGCGTCCAGCTACGCCACTACTTTGCCAGGTCACGTTGAAGCTGGAGCCTGAGCTGCCAAGAGCGGAGGGCGAGGCCTTGGGCGCCCCGTTGGACGAAACCATGGTGATGGGATCGTCTTGCCAGGTAGAGCTAGCGGTATAGATCGAGCCGGTCACACCCTTGATGGTGGCCGAAGCATTGTTCATGTTTACGGTGCCGAAGTCGGCCAAAGGCAGGATGCGAGAGCCGGAGGAGGGAGCCTCAACGATCCATTCCGCCGACTCGCGAAGGGCACTCGGCGCACTTTGGGTGGTCGTGAAGGTAAAGGCTGTGGCCACTAGTGGTGTCGGCGATGGTAAGCAGGAAAAAGTTGCTGCTCAGGTAGCTCACCTCGGCCGAGATGGCATCGCCCGGATAGACTCTGCCGATGGAGACCATACCGGTGGGGTACATCTCATACCAGGCGTAGTAGGAGCCGCTTCTGCCGGTCCAGTCCTGCTCAGTGCCGATCTGCTCGACGGTAGAGTCGGAATAGCCGTCGATGCCTACCCAGACCGAGGAGTAGGCAGCGCTGCTCGTGCCGGTCACGGTGGGCACCGACCACGTACTCTTAACGTCGGTCACCGCGTTGCTTTGAGGGCTGGTAAGGCTAGTCTCCACGGCATAGCCCGACCAGTTAAGGGCGCTGCTCTCTTTGAGCCCGGGGGCTCGGCGTGCCTGCGTGAGGCTAGCTGCGGGTGCGTGCGAGTTAACGGTAAGGACAGTCACCAGACACAGAGCCACTACGGCTACGAAGCTAGCAAGGACAATCAGTCTCTTCTTGGGCATAGCATTCCTCCCCTTCAGCTTCAGGGTGCCTACATCATGGTGTTAGCGTACTCCCAGTGTCTCTTTCTCACAAACCCCGGGTGACGCCCTACGTCTCCTGGACTCACGAGCCGCTTGTTTCCGGGCCACGTAGGTCCTAAACATGGCCGAAATTCAAGAGCCAGCAGGGCTTTGGGGCACTAC
>CAVVNF010000024.1:0-18962 GCA_963749535.1 uncultured Thermoleophilia bacterium
AAGTGTAGCTGCCGGCCGGCCGGGTATCGTACGCATGAACACGATGTACGGGCCCCAGGAGGCAGAAATGGAACAGGGCATCCCTTTGACCGCGCTCGCGGAACGGGTGGAGATAGCGGCCGGGGTCTGGATGCCACGACTCGGCTGGGTACCTATTTAGCGGCGCAGGGCCCGGACGTGGAAGAGGAGGTCACGTACGGGCTAAGCATCGGCTACCGAGGCATCGATACCGCGGCCATGTACCGTAACGAACAAAGCATTGGCCGAGCGATCAAAGTGAGGGCGCGCCCCGAGCGGACCTCTTCGTGGCCACCAAGGTATGGAATTCCGACCAGGGTTACGGCAGACGCTGGCTGCCTTTGACCGAAGTCTGGGCAGACTCGGACTCGAATACGTGGACCTATATCTCGTTCATTGGCCCGTCCGCAGCAAGGCGCGGGACACCTGGCGAGCCATGGAGGAGCTGCGGGCAGCGGGCAAGACCCGGGCCATCGGTGTTTGCAACCATCTCGAGAGCGATCTGGAGGAGCTTTTGTCTTACGCGACCGTCCCCCCGGCCCTCGACCAAGTGGAGCTGCACCCCTTTCTCCAGCGGGCTCCTCTGCGGCAGTACTGCCACAGGCGTTCCATCACGGTCCAAGCCTGGGCGCCCCTCATGAAGGGCCGGGCTGGAGGCGTTACCGCACTCGTCGAGATCGCCAGAAGGCATGACAATACTCCGGCCCAGGTCGCGCTGCGCTGGCTCCTGCAGCACGGAATCACCGCCATTCCCAAGTCAATCCACCGAGAGCGCATCGCCGAGAACGCAGACTATTTGATTTCGAACTCGGCGAAGAAGAGATGGCCGCGATCGATGCACTCGAGCGCGGTAAGAGAATGGGCATTGGCCCGGAAGTGACGGGCGCCTTAACGGATTGTGCGCCGGGTGCGCCCGCGCTAGCGGGCAACTCTCCGCACTAGCAGTCGCGACCACCCCCGTGCTTCGGTGCAGAGGGTGCTCGGAGTGACAAGGACTCGCGCCTCGGACAAGCCGGCGATCGCCCGGAGCAAAAGTCCGAAACAGCATCACGGTCTGTTGATGGGGATGGCCTTTGCGCGAGCGAAACCATGCTGATCTCAGATCAGCTCAGGGCCTAGCCAAGCCGGTCGGGCTTCCTCCCCCGTGCGACAAGAAGCACGACGCCGGTTCCTAACACTCTGAGGCCTACCGGCCGCCGGCTTACCGCTGGCCTCTTTCCTTCTTTTTGGTAATTCCCCGGTCTGGGGAGGGTAGGCAAAGGATAATCGCCCCCAGAGACCCCTGGTCATGCGTCCATAGTAAGGAATTCGTCGAGAACCTCGGGATTGACGTCGGAGCGATCGCCAGCCCAGCCAATAAGTTTCCGCAACTCAGTGGAGTCCGCGAATTTCCGGGCTTGTTCCACCTTCTCAAATTCAAGGAGCCCGACAAGGAGGGTAGAATCCGCCGGATCGCGGAACAGACGAGCCCCCTGGACCCCCGGCGCGACGCCGGCTGGCGTCTGACTCAAAAAACTCCTTCAACTGGTCGACGTTCTTCACCTTGTGATGAATCAAGACATACGGCACTACCCCACCTCTTTCGCGAACCGACTAGAGTCCTCGAATCTCGTGAGTGCCTCGATACAGGGCATATATACCAAATGGATCGGTGCCGCGAAACGGTGCAACTCCCCGCGAACGCACCAGCTATGCCAAAAACGCGGTGATTGCAGGGCTTACCCTTGTCTGATTGCTTCCCGTGACTTAGAGAGCCTTCAAGCGCATCGGATTCGGCCAAAAACCCAGATCCCCCAAGGGGAGTTTACGTTTCCGGGCTCCGACACCCTACAAGGGCACAGAAAAGCGGCCAGCCTCATATGGTTCGGGTGTCAGCTGCAGCCCGGCGGCCACTTCTTTTCGGCGTCGGTCAGTACCACGTCATACTCCCTTCAGAGCTGCGGCCAGGACGGCCAACACGGCGGAATCTGGGGCCGGTAAGGCCAGCAAGGCGTCTATCTTGTGCTGAGTAGAGTCACGGTCCCGGCGTGCTTCTACGAGCAGGTTGTGAGCGGCTCGCCCTTCCGCTTCCGCTGCTGCGTGCTGTCGCTGCAGATCTGCCCGTTCCGCTTCTAATGCCGTCCGTTCGGCCCCTGCTGCCGGTGGCCGATGCAGTTGTTTACCGAAGATCGGGAAGCGAGGCGATCTGGGCGTCTAAGGCTTGCACCAGTCCCCGAAGCCGCTTCGCTTCTTCGGCTGCTTTCGTGTTGCCCGTCTCCAGACTTGCCACTTTGGACTCAGATGTGGCTAGCGCCTTTCGGAGTGCTCGGCCACGAGGCGTGCGGCTTCGTTGAGCATAAGCACACCGAGGCCGCCTCTACTCGAGTCCCGGCTTTGTCGGTCTAAGGCTTCCAGCAGTTGAGCGGAGGTCATGGTTGCCACTTCTTCGATCATGCTTTCCCCGTTTCTTCGTCGTCTTCGTCTCGCACTTCGATCACCTTCGTTTGTTCATACGTGTGCTACCCAAAGAACGGAAGCGACCGATCGCATCGACATCAGCCAGAAGAATCTTCGCTCTCCTGCGGAGCCGTCACACCTGCGAGCTCGAGACCTCTTTCGGCCTCTGGGGAGGCTACCCGAGAGCCGCTTTTGCGGCATCGCGTGCCTCCCGCAACTCCGGACAATCCAGGGCCTTCGTTACGTATTCCAGCTCATACCTCTGCTTCTTCGGATCGAGCTTAGGGATGATCTGCTGGAAGGCGACACCTATCTCAGATAGCTTGTCGGTTTTCCCCGCATAGACATGGCTCAGCCGTTCCAGCTCGAGGACGTCTTTGTGCTTGGCGGCTTTCTCGATATCCGACGCCATGACCCCCCCTCTTTCTGCACACGGGCATCACCGGACGTACTTTTAGTATAGGACGAGGTCGAGTCCGAGAGAACACAATCCCCGGCTGGGAAGGCCTGGTGGGAGAAGAAGGAAAGGGCTTCCACCGCAACCACGATCGCATCTGATGGGAGCGGTGCAGATGCGTCCGCGCGAGGCCCCTGTTGCCATTCGTACACCAGCGGCCGAGCCAGGCCCTGGCGGCCCAAACGCGACTCGTGGCCGTAGGTATGCAGCACCCCGCACCGCGCCGCATACAAGTCGAGGGAGTCGCACCCCAGTAGTCGAGTTCAACGGAGATAGCAATCACACCGTGCGGCTGAAGTCTCCCGCGCGATCTCGTCGGCATCAACCGCACGGCTCAGCGCCGCCAACGCATCAATCGTAGAGAACATGAGCGCGATCGCGGAGACAGGCATTGCGCGTCAAGTGCAACCTGGATCCCCCTCATCATGCCGCGCTTGGCGTTGACCAACTCGTCGAGTTCGGGCTCAACCCTCACGACTCCCCCTGTGTGTTGAACAAGCGCCATCCAGTCTGCGGAACTGACCTGACCCCCTGAAATCGGTCCACCCATAGGTTATGGTTTCGGACCGACAAAGGAGGAAGAGATCATGTCCCAGAAGCACTACCGCCCCGAGGAGATCATCGCCAAGCTGCGGGAGGCCGAGGTACTGCTCGGCCAAGGCAAGAAGGTACCCGAGGTGGTGAAAGCCATCGGCATCAGCGAGGTGAGCTACTACCGCTGGCGCAAAGAGTACGGCGGCCTCAACGTCTCCCAGGCCAAGCGCCTCAAGGAGCTGGAGCGCGAGAACGCCCGGCTGCGCCAAGCCGTCTCGGATCTCACCTTGGACAAGCTGATCCTGCAGGAGGCCGCCCGGGGAAACTTCTAAGCCCCTCACGTCGACGCAGATGCATAGAAGCAGTCTGTGAGGGGCTGCATGTATCCGAACGCCGGGCCTGCCAGGCTCTGGGTCAGCATCGCTCGAGCCAACGCCACCAGCCCCAGGTGCGCGAAGATGAGGACGCCTTGACCGCGGCCATCGTCGCTCTGGCCCGCCGCTTCGGCCGCTACGGCTACCGGCGCATCACCGACCTTCTTGCAGATGGCCGGCTGGCAGGTGAACGCCAAGCGGGTGCAGCGCATCTGGCGGGCCGAAGGCCTCAAGGTGCCCTCCAAACAGCCGAAGAGAGGCAGGCTGTGGCTCACCGACGGTTCCTGCATCCGCCTGCGGCCCGAGCACCGAAACCACGTCTGGGCCTATGACTTCGTGAGCGAGACGACCCATGACGGCCGAAAGCTGCGTCTCCTCACGGTGATCGACGAGTACACCCGGGAGTGCCTGGCCATCCGGGTGGCGCGCCACATCACCAGCCACGACGTGCTCTACCTGCTCTCCGAGCTCTTCCTCGAGCACGGCATCCCGGAGCACATCAGAAGTGACAACGGACCCGAATTCGTGGCCAAGGCGGTCCGAGAGTGGCTCGCGCAGCCTGGGAGTGACGACGCTCTTCATCGAACCCGGCTCCCCCTGGGAGAACGGCTACATCGAGTCGTTCAACGGCAAGCTGAGAGACGAACTCTTAAACGGCGAGCTCTTCTACACGCTCAAGGAGGCCCAGATCCTGATCGAGCACTGGCGGCGGGAATACAACCACCTGCGACCGCACAGCTCACTCGGGGGACGCCCACCGGCACCGGAGACGATCGTCTGGCCGGGGTTCTCGCTCAAAGACTACGCACCGCCGACGCTCACACGACAACCGGCTCTCGCACTATCATAGGAAGTGGACCAACGAATGGGGTCAGGTCACTATGACGGTGGCAAGGACATGCGTGTTGGCGAATATGCCGCTAGACAGGTCTCGTACGGAGTCGAGCATGTCATTCATCCTTTCCCACGCGCTACCGCTCCCGCCCGGTAGGACCACCAACCGAAGAAGCGCGGCTTACGACCCGTGGATACATAGTACCTGCCACCACCGCCACGGTCATCGCCACGGGTAATTCGGTCATCTACCGGCCGCACAATCCGGTTGCGAAGGCAACGGCGTGCTCGGTCATCCGCCCGCCCCAGGTGGGAAAGGCCTGCTTCCCCCACGACATCGTTCGGCTCTGCGCACCAATGAGCGACGGCAGAGGGAGAGGCTGTCTACTTCTCCCAGGTCCTTTGTCCGGTCCCACTCATTCGCCGTGCTCGTCGACCCGCTGCTTGTCCGCCCGGAAGCTGAAGGGTGACGGTGTTCATCGCGTCTTCCGCCGGGAAACCAGACCTCCACCTGAAAGCTAGCACCGTTGGCTTCGGCACCTGCAACTGCGACTCGTGCCAAGCTGGACGTTCGGAAGACCAATGGTTGCGGCCGCCCATTCCGCTGCTAGGCAAGCAATCACGATGAACGGACAGAGACGGTCATCTTCCGAATAACGCTGGACAGCGACGCTCCTGGGCACAGTTCCCGTGCGCCGCGTTGTCCGCCGGGGCTCGCGCCGCCGGAGCTACGACCAGAACTTGTCCCAAGTGCAGAGGTCGCAGAGGCACTACCAACCCATGCGACTAACGGAGGCGCAGGGCATTCCAGAGATCGTGTTCGCTTATTCTATCCCTTGCGTGCATTCTTTGGGCTCAATGGCCCCCAAGCTCTTAACAACCTTGAAGCTACCACTCTTTGCCTGAGCGATATACATGTTCATTCGAACATGATGCTGACCGGGCACCATTTCACAAGGACCACCCCGGCCCTTCGGCGAGCTTTGCGTGGTCTAGTGCCTTGATGACATCTTCTTGCCTCAGCGAGCCCGCCTTTTTCACAGCAGCTTCCCAGAGTTTCAGACCCCGGTACAGGCCCGAACACGCACTACCAGCAGTGAACTTGGGACCGCCCGGGTAGAGCTTCTCGTACCGATTGAGCAGTTCCTTACGAACAGATCGCTGACGTTCCTGATAGTAGTCCAGGCAGCTATAGAGACCCTCCACGTGTGCCGCGGGCAGCAGGTCCAAGATGTTTTCCTCGAAGTACGTGCAGGCTAGATATCCGCCTCGTTTCGTAAAGCCAGAGTTGTAAAGCTGTTCAAGGAACGGGGCAAGCCCTGGAGGGACGATCGTGTTGAATACCACCTCGGCACCGCTGGACACGATCTTCTCGACCGTCGCGCCGTAGTCGGCATTATCGAGCGGAAAGTACTCCTCCCCGACTATCGTCCCTCCGTTGGCCGTGACCATCTCACGGACCTTCCGTTCATTACGTGCGGCCAAATGTAGTCGGCCGAGGGCAGGTAGAATTTCTTCGCCCCTGTCTCTTGCATCAGCCAGGGAATAAGGGGTTCAACCTGCTGCGCCGGCCCCGGACCAGTGCAGAAGATGAGCGGGTCACATTCCCGTCCCTCGTATTGCTCCGGGTAAATGTAAGCTTTCTTCCCGGTCACGACTGCGGGACCCTTGATGGCCTGCCTCGTTGAGCTATAGATGCCGCCAAAAATCACGTCGACTTGATCTTGCTCCACGAGCTTGGTCGCCTTGGCTGCCGCTACACTATCGGTGGTTGCGCTATCTTCCAGGTACAGATCTATCCGGCGGCCCAGCAAGCCACCATTTTTGCTGATGTCGTCAATCACCATCTTGGCCACATTAGCGTTCGCCATGCCCATGAACGAGAGGGGGCCGGTCAGGTCGGTGATTACTCCTACCTTGATGGGTCGATCGACGGACGTTGTTGAATCCACTTCATCCCGGACTCTCCTCTCAAGCCTGGAATCGCAAATGTCCTGTGTGTTTGCGTAACAACAGGGTGGCGTCGCGCCCGCGCCCACGGTTCCCTTGTGCCCGCGCCCTGACCATACCCCTCCCCCTGATTCGTTAGTCACGGGTTGGGCTCGAGCTCGCTAGCCTCGGACTCCAACTCCGGCCGGACTCGAGGGCATCTGTCGGCCAACGGCGCTCGGGGCAGCGCCGGCAGGAACCCATCTTCTCGGGAAGGGATCAAGAAGGAGACGGTCTTCCTGGCCAGCAACCTCGAACGGCTCACCCTAACTGGGAGGAACCTGGCGCCCGTCGGGGCCCGGGGCCACTTTGCGAAGGTCAGGGAACACTATGACCTCATAGTGATCAGCGACCTCATCTCTGCTGGGTTGCCACTGGGCCTTGATTTGTTGCACCGCTGTGCACGGGAATAGAGCCAGCACCTCCTTCCCGTTGCTGCTGAAACGCTGATAGTCCTTATCCCCCAGCGCCCCTGAAGGTCACTTGTCAGGCGGCGCACTTCTGCCAAAAGATGCTCGCAACAGAACCTTTCGATAGGAAGACGACAACGATGGTTAGATCTTCGTTTGCCAGCGGGGTAATCTAGGCGGCCCCGCCTCTAGCCGTTCCGCCGTTTCATGAAGAACTCGTTACGCAACTGCCACGACATTCCCTCATCTGTGGACTCCTGGTGACCCACACAAACGAGCCGTCAGTGATGTCTGTGAAGCACCACTGCCAGAGCGTCCCCTCCGTCCCGGTACTCTTGGACGTGTTCCCTCCTTGGGACTTGCCCTTCATTCTGGCGTAGGAACCGGTGCCAGGGTCAATCCACGTGACATGCCAGATGTCCTCGCGGGGGTCATAGACCGGTATGGTTGTCCCGTACAGTGTCCCTCGGTCAGAGAGTCTATCCGCCGTACGTTCGGGTCCCTGCGTGCTCGGAGCTCTTATCTCAAACGCTCCTGAATCGCTCGGCCTTCAAGCACCCATCCGAAGTAGACCTCGCAGCTCTCCTCACCCAAGGTGCCATCTCTGCGATGGACTCTCACTCACTCCATCCCTACGCACCTACGAATTGTCCGTACAGCATGAGCTGCGGCGCATGTTCCTCGCTCGGTGCATCGGCTCCGAGGACTGTGAGCATTTCTCTTGTCCCCCCGCCCCATTCGTGTGCTCCTCTAATCCAGATACATGGTCTGACTGTGCTCGCCCAGCAACTCTTCGTCGCATGGCACAGCAGCAGATCCTCGAGCACCTTGATCATGGCCTTTCCCCCGCGGGGCGCGGCGATCAGCAGGCACTGCAGTAGCTCGTCGCGCTCCTCGAGCGAGAGCTTCTCGTAGAGGTACATCAGCTCTTCAAGACGGGGCTTCATCGACGCCCGGTGTTTACCTCAAGCGAAGGCCTCCGCTCCATGGCGGTCGCAGATGAGTTCCCCTCCGGTCGCCACGCAGTCGGGGCTGGTTTCGTGGAGGATGATGACCATGCTCTCCGCGGGAAGAGCGAAGGCTTTCGAAGCCGCGGCTGTTATGTCCCGGGCCAGCTTGCGCTTTTTGGCAAGGTCGGCGATTTTCGGACCTTCGATGGTGATGACCGGCATGAGCGACTCCTTTCCGCGGATGTTCCCGCCGCCATTGTACGACCGGCTGGCGATTCGGTCCTCGGGCAAGAGCTTCTCAATTCTGCTCTTCCGGGCGAGAGGCTCGGCGTCAACTCTCCCTCACTCGTCGGTCGCCACGGTCTTGGGATGTTCCTGTCTACCGCACGACGACGACCGGACAAGGGGCATGATGGACTACCTGCTGGGTCACCGAGCCCAGCAGCAGATTGGCGAACCCGCCACGACCGCGGCTGCCGACCACGATCATGTCCGCCTGTTCGGCTTCTTTGAGTAGAACAGCGGCTGGCTGACCTTCGACCGCCTTGCCTTCGCAAGTGCCCAGCGGTGGAGCTCTGCCGCTCGGGCAACCGCCGCCTCCGCGATGCTTCTCGCATTCTCGGCCAAGCCCTCGAACGACTCCGCTGGATAGGCGCCCATCGGGGTCCACCACCATAGGGGTCTCCCAGGCACAGACGATGAGCAGGTGCGCCCCCGCAGGGCGGCCTCCTCGGCGGCGAAAGCCAGAGCGGCTTCCCCATGTTCGGAGCCGTCGACACCGACCACGATGGTTTGCATCAAGACCTCGATTCTTTGAGCATTCCTGTCGAGAGATTTACTCCGCCTGGGTAGCTAACCGACGCCCGAGTCTAGCCTGTCGGTCTCGGCTCCTTCCACCGGTTCGGCGCCGCCTTCGGCGGCCATCTCGTCGGACTCTTCCTGCAGGTCCTGGGCCTCCGCCGCCTCGGCCATGCCCATCATCATGAGCCCCAGGCCCTCGCCAGCCAGCTCCTCACTCTCGTCAGCCTCCTGCCGGGAGGTGGCGAATTTGACCTCACCCTCGGCCACTTCGGCCTCGCCCAGCTCGGCCACGGCGGTGCTGGTTTCGGCGAGCGCCCTGGCCAGAGCCCCGGTGGCGCCTGCTCGTAGGATCACGGCCTCGGCCAGTTGCTTGAGCTGCTCGCTTCTAGCGTCCAAGAACCCCACGATCGCTGACGTGCCGAGGCTCTCGACTACCCCGGTTACCGCCCCTAGCTGCCCAGCGATGCCGGCAAGGGTCAGGCCGATATCTAGGTCTTCGTCGCTCAGAGCAGCCGCGGCGAGACTTTGCGCCGCGATGTCTTGCGAGGCTGCGAGCACTTTCGTACCCTCTAGCACATCCTTGGCTCCAGCTTGGGCCACGACCCGGCTGAGCTTGGCCACCGCCTCGGCGGCGGCCATGGCGTCGACCCCTTGGATCATGTCCTTCCAGCTTTTGGCGGCGACGGTGCGGCCGCCCTCGCTGAGCGCCTTAGCCATCTCCGTGCGCTCCAGGCGCTCCGCAGCCTCGGCCGCAGCTTGAGCGGCGGCTTCGGCCTTGGCCTTCCTGGGGCTCGGGGTGGCTTTGGCCGCGGCGGCCGTGGTTGCTGCTCCCCTGGGCTTGCGCGTGGTGGGTGCCGCCCGCTTTGGTTGAGCGCTTCCCTTCGCTTCCGGGGCTTTGCTGTCTGGGTGAGGCTTTCCCGCCTGCCTTTGCGGCCTTGGTCGCTTGATCCTCCTCAGCCACCTTTGGCTCCTCTCCTTGGCGCTAGCCTCTCTCACCGGAGTGGTTTCATCCACCTCTTTGGGGCGCTACGGTATTGGAGCTTCTACCCGGTTGCGGTACCCAGTAAGCTCGGAGAGCTGCAATCCCCTGCGAAGGCCGCTCAGAAAAGGGTCGGCCGGCAAGCCGATATATCATGCCCCCTGTTTCGCGTGAAAGACCACAACTTGCACCTGGCCACCGCCGACCCCCGGCTGCCGAACACTTCTTGTTCGAGACCGTCTAGCAAACTCATCGAACCCTTGCGACTAGGTAGACGTACCGAAGTGGCTCGCTTCCGGTGTTGAAGACGTCGTGCTCCGTGTCGGGTGGGCAATACGCGACGACATAGGGTGTGAGATTCAGGGTGGTTCCATCGGCCATTCGCATCTCGCCCCTGCCGGAAAACACCACGAGTGCTTCCTCGTTGTTGCCGGTGCTGTGCGTGCCCACGTTCTCCGAAGGCAGCAGAACGATCGAGCCCGATTGCATCGTCACCGTTTCTGGCGGCCCGCCCAATACAGCCACACTCTCGGTTGCCGAGGGATTGATCTGGATCAGTTTCGCCCGAGGAGCAGGCGTCCGCTGCCGCGCGAGGGCGGGGGGTGCCGGCACGGCTGCGACGGAGAGGCCGCACGGCGCCTGTTCCTGTCGCCGCTGCTCATCTCGCACCTCCTAGGTCTGTCCAACAAGGGGGGGAAAGCCTGCCACGAACCGAGCTGCCAAAGGCACGCGACGTGTGGGCAGCCGAACCAGACCGGATGCCTCCGCCCATGCGGTGCGCGCCATCTGGACATGGCCAGCATCACCCCCCCTAGGGTTACAGCGCACAGTATGGCCCCGCCCAGCATGGGGGTGCAATTCCCCGCGTGAAAATCGAAAAAGGGCTGTAACTTATCACTTACAGGGCGCCCACGAAAGCCAAAGACAACGCCCGGAGGTCCACCCGCACAGTGTGGGTTCCAGCCTTTTGCCCTATGGCGTGTCACGCGGAGCGAGGTCATCATCCGCTAGGGCACCGGCTATCCCGGCAACCCGGTACGTTCGGTGGCACTACATCGATGCTGAGGTCGAGGCCGTCCCGGTCTCGCCGGACACCACATACCGACGGGTCGACTGCGCAGAAGACATCTCGCCTGCATTCCTGGTGGGCGCCAGCTCCGGCCACCTGGCAAGCCGAAGCCTCCCGGGGGGCGCAGGAGGGACTTCGGCTCAGAGGGGCAACGGCAGACGCAAGGAGGGAAGAGACTGCACGTTACTTGTCGAGATTCGTGGCTTGGGATCAAGGACCTGTACCGATGGGGTTAAAGCTCGGTATCAGTCTGGTAACGGTTCTGTCTCGATGAGGGAGGCGCGCAAATGAAGCATTGCCGCCGCGAAATCTCATGCGGAACTCAGGGCTCTGGTAACAGAATCGAGGCCGCGGCCACACACACGCCCAAGACATGCGGCCGGCCGTGCGGTGGGAGTACACTGGCCTCGTGTTCAGAGATGCCGTGACTCTCCAGGAGGGCCGGCTGGATTTACGGGGCGTCATGGCGCACCACTTGTCCTCCTCCCAGAAGCAGCAGCTCCGGGTGGACTGATGGCTCAGTGCGCCCGCTGCGGCCTGTGCTGTCAGCTCATCGGCTGGAACCCAGAAACCGGGCAACGCAGCTGGCAGGAGGTCGAAATCCTGGCGCTTCAGGGGCACCCAGACGCCATGTTCATGGTGGCCCACTGGCGCTACTGCTGGGGAACAGGCTACTACTGGTGCGACTGCTTCGACTTCCAGACTCATCTCTGCACGGTGTACGAGCAGAGGCCCAGGTCTGTTCTGGCTATCCCTATTATGGAGGCGACGCCCTACCGCGCGAGGTGCACGACGGGCTGCGCCTACGCCCAAGCAGCGCCACCCCCGGTTTGACTCCGGGCGGCCCTAGCGCACAAACTGCACGCGGCTGCTAGCTCCCGCGCACCCGCCGGCGTCTCGTTACCCGACGTCGGTTGAACATGCCGATGGTCGCGAGCGCGATCACCACGATGATGAGGATCCGCAGCCCCAGCGCCAGCGAGCTGTGCCAGATCCAGAGCGAACCGACCCAGGGCAGAAAGATGATCCAGAGTATGACTTCCGCCACGATGGGGATGGTGGCGATCCAGTGCTGGATATGTCCCAAGGTGCTGGGCGTGAAAATCCACAGTACGGCGAAGGCGATCCAGAGAGCCGGAACGGGGAAGCCGAGAAAGAACATACGTTCCTCCAGACTGGCCGGACGGTTTGGGGCTGACTTGACCCCATCGTACCCTTCGCATCGTGGCCCTGCAATTGTTCACTGCTTGCAGCGCGTACCCCTCCTGGGGCACAAAACGGAAAGCTGCGTGCGGCAAGGCCATCCTCGCAAGGCTGTGCAGAGTTCCCCTCGATGGATTTCCTCGCCTTACAGAACCCTTATGGGTGCCAGGGTAGACTCCCCACTGCGGTTACCCCCCGCAGTGCGAGCTTGGCCCCGCCCCGCGACATCCCTCCCCGGGGTGGGGCTCCCCCCCTCGTCCTTGGACCCTGAAGCCCTGGCTTCCGTCTGAGTCCAGCTCACCGGAACAGTCCCCGCATCAGGGTGCGGCCCAGGAGCTTGCCCACCCGGCGCCTTGCGATGCCGCACGTTGACCGCCTGTGCTCATCCGCAGTCTCATCTGTCCGGGTCCACTTTTCGGAGCGCCTGGACGGGCCCCGCCAAAACCCCAGAGGCGGTGAGGAACCCGCCCTTGCCCACCAGCCGTCTCAGGAGCGGGTTAGAGCTTTCAAACGACGGGGGACGCTCAAGCTAGGTGCCGGGGACTCCTGGCCCGCGAAAGAAGGAGGGGCGCCATGTCGGAGAGAAAGCTCGGGAAGAAGATGGCGATCGGGGGAGGCGCGCATCTTGCGCGCTGGGGCTCTTGGCTCTCACCGTCGCCGGCTGCGGCTCCGGCTCCACCCAGGCCGGAGCCCAAGGAACCGTGGTCACCACCACTCCCGCGTCATCTGAAGATCAGAACCCACTCTTTAACACCATCACCGTCTCCGGCACGGGCACGGTGAACACGCTTCCGGACGAGGCGGTCATCCAGATAGAGGTCGACAGCAGCGCCGCCACCGCGAGCGCGGCTCTCGATGAGAACTCCAAGGAGACCCAGAAGGTCCTGGCTCGCCTCAAAGCCGACGGGGTGCCGGACTCGGCCATAGAGACCACCAACGTGGCCGTCTACCCGAACGACTCCTACAGTCCGAAGACCGGCAAGAGACGGTCACCGGTTACCAGGCCACCAACTCGGTGAACGTCACCTTGACGGATTTCACGCTCATCGGACCGGTATTTGCCGCCGCGGCCGAAGCCGGGGCCAATAACCTCTCGGGTCCTACCTGGCAGCTCTCCGAAAACAGCCAAGCCGAGGCCCAGGCGCTGACCATAGCTGCCGCCAATGCCCGCGCCAAGGCCGAGGCGCTGGCGGCCAGCCAGGGAGTGACGGTGGGAGACGTGCTTACCATCAACGAAACCTCCACTTCCCCCATTCTGCCCATCTATGGCGCGGGCGCCGTCTCCAGGGCCGCCACCCCTTCGGTTACGCCCCCTCCGGTCAGCCCGCAGAACGTAGAGGTCACCGCCAGCGTGTCTATCACCTATCAGTTGAAGCACTCGGGCGGCTAAGGACAGCGGGCGGAAAGACGGGCTGCTGCAAGAACGCTCACTCCTAGTCCGAGGATGTGGAACAACCTATCAGGACGTGAACATGGCGATGGGGAATATGGCTCGGGTTGATAGCTAATCAGGGACAAGGGTAACCTCAGTCCAAGCCAATTCACCGTACCGCTGGAGCAATGAGGAGGTTGTCATGACGGCAATCGAAATCGAAGGCGACAAGCTCGTGGTAACTGTGGAGGGAGCGGATAAGCTCTGGGCGCTGAGATCCAGGCTGGAAATCCCCGGAGCCCACGTGAGAGCAGCCCGAATCGATCCAGCCTTCGTTTCCCACGAGCGCTACCAGGGTCTCAAGATTGCCGGAGCCAGGGTGCCGGGCGTGATTACCGCCGGGAGCTTTCGCCAGGAGGGGGACACCGTCTTTTGGGACGTGCACGATTCTGAGAAGGCGATCATCATCGAGCTTGCTGACGAGCGCTACGCCCGCTTGGTGGTGGAGGTCGAGGCCCCTTCGGCGACGGTCGGTCTAATCACCCGAGCGCTGCGCGCCCGCTGAACGGCGCTACCGAAACGAAGCGAAGCGAGCCCCAAGTGGCTCACGCGCACCTGACTAGTTGAAACTATCGAAACAGTCCTCGCATGAGAGTGCGACCGAGCAAGCTTGCCAACTCCCCGGCTGGCGATCCGGCGTGAGACACGGCCGGTCCGTACCGCTTGCACGTCGTCCAGGATACGGGCGGAGCGGTAGAGGGATCTGCGGACCTTGGGGATGGTGAGACCTTTTCTGCGGGCCATCTTGGTATCTCCTGTCCTCGTGGACAAACGCGTTTCCGTGCGTATCGAGGTTTCGATCATAGATCAACCGATCGACAGAATGGTCGAGCATGAGAGTCTTTGAGGAGCCGATGAACAGCCCGCAGTACCCACATGAGGGCATCACGGAGCTGATGCTTCTACGTCCTGGCTCCAGCGCGAACTAGATCTATCCGCACGGCCCGTCCCAAGTCTATAGCCACCGTATACTTCTGGACGTTTACTTGGGAGCGGGAGCCGGTAACAATGGTCGCGCCACACATCGAAGTCCATGCACGCGAACTGCTGGCTCAGATGTCGCCAGCAGAGAGACTGCGCCTGCTCGCCGGAGACCAAGACCTCTATAGGGACATGCTCGGCGCGGCGCGTGACGGCTACAAGCCGCCGCTTTACTCGGCCGCCGACCTTCCCCGTCTGGGTCTTGGCGGACTTCATTTCGTCGATGGTCCCCGCGGCGTCGCTCGCGGTACCTCCACCTGCTTTCCCGTGGCCATGGCCAGAGCCGCCAGCTTCGACTACTCACTGGAGGAACGCGTAGGTGGAGCCATCGGACGGGAGGCGCGCGCCCATGGCGCCAACGTCTGCCTGGCCCCCTGCCTCAATCTGCTGCGCCATCCCGGCTGGGGACGGGCGCAGGAGACCTACGGCGAGAACTCCGAGCACATTGGCGAGATGGGCGCGGCCTTCGTCCGCGGTCTGCAGAGACATGTCATGGGTTGCGCCAAGCACTTCGCCTGTAACAGCATCGAGAACTCGCGGTTCAGGGTGGATGTGAAGGTGAACCAGGAAGTGCTGGGCGCAGCTACCTGCCTCACTTCAAGCGGGTGGTCGATGAGGGAGTGGCCAGCGTCATGTCGCGCCTACAACTCGCTCAATGGCGAATGGTGCGGGCAGAACCACTGGTTGCTCACGTCGATACTCAAGGAACGCTGGGGATTCGACGGGTTCGTCGTCAGCGACTGGGTCTTCGGCATCCGCGATGGTGTCAAGGCCCTCAACGCCGGCCTGGACCTCGAGATGCCCAGTCGGCTCTTCATCGACGACCGGGTGACAAAGGCCCTGAGACACGGACTCGTCGCCCAGGCGCGGGTCGATGACGCTGCTCTGCGCCTGGTCCGCCAGCAACTCCGCTTCGCCCGAGTCGGGGACGGGGAGTACGGCGCGGAGGTCATCGGCTGCGACCGAGCACCGGGCGCTCGCCCGAGAGGCGGCCATAAAAGGTATCGTGCTCCTGCGAAACGAAACGGTCGAGGGAAGACCTGTTCTGCCACTCAACTTGAGCGGCCTGCGACGATTGGCCGTGATCGGCCGTCTGGCCGCTGTCCCCGATACCGGTGACCACGGCTCGAGCAACGTGACGGCCCCGTATGTGGTGACTCCGCTCGAGGGTTTATGCGCTGCCCTTGAGCCGCTTGGCGTGGAAGTGGTCTATGACGACGGCTCGCAACCGGAGCGGGCATGCGCACTCGCTGCTGGCGCCGACAGCGCGATCGTCGTCGCTGGCTATGACTACCGGGACGAGGGCGAGTACATGGGCGAGTTCCCTCCCCCCGGCTTCAAGAAGCTCCTTCCTCGCCCGCCCCTCAGGCTGATCCCGAAAGCCCTCCTCGCCGCTGCGCGGCTTCGCCACCGAAGGGACGGAGTCTTCGGCGGCGGGGATCGTAGGTGCCTCACGCTTCATGACGACGAGGAGGCGCTCATCCAATCGGTCGCGGCCGCCAACCACCGCACCATCGTCGTGCTCGTCTGCGGCTCGGCTGTTCTCATGGAGCGATGGCGACACTTGGTGCCGGGGATCCTCATCTTATGGTATCCGGGCATGGAGGGTGGCCACGCGCTCACCGACATCATCCTCGGCCGAAAGAAGCCGGCCGGCCGCCTGCCCTTCGCCATCCCGACGAGCGCCGACCACCTGCCGCCTTTCGATCCGGATGCCTCAGTCGTCGAATACGGTGAGCTCCACGGGCAGGCGCTCCTCGACCATTTGGGAGTGCCGGCCGCCTACCCGTACCGCTTCGGGCTGACCTACGAGAGCTAATCCGGGCTGGGCCAGCGCCGGGCGGTACCCCCCACACTATGGCTCGGTAGTGATTGCGTGGTGGTGGTCTCTTGGACAGGCCGTGGAACCAGGGCGCCGTCTAGTTACCTATGGACGCCGCGGGCCGACGCCCCTGAAGGGTGCCCGTCCTAAACCACGGGAGCAGGTGCGAAACGGGCAGACCCCCATCCGAACTTGGTGGCCACCGAAAAAGACGACGCCTACAATGGGATTGCGAGGCAAACAGCATCCAAAGGGGGTCCAATGCGTTACAGAATCTTTTTGAACGACAGGGTCGACCCGGTTCAGGCCGACGGCGACAAGATCATGATGACGGCTGGGAGCGGCGACCTGGTCGTGGAGAAAGAGTCGACGAAGGTGGCCGAGTTCAAGAATGCTGCCTGGAATGGATAGAGGAGGATTCGGTAAAGGAGGCTAGGGAGCGTTCCTCGGCAGCAGTCAAATGAAGCAACTCACGCGCCTGCTCGTCGCTGACATGTGCTGCGGGCGTCACCACAAACGACCGATACCCAGAGACACACCATCTTGCTCCCAAGGGCCAGCGATGACAACGAGAAAGGACCGGTCATGACCAAGTACTGGCTGGGCGCGATCGTACTGGTGGCGGGGATCATCTCTGCGTTCCAGTCCCCCATCAACGCGTCGCTCGCCCGGAGAACCGGATCGGTCCAAGCCACCGCCGTGTCGTTCGGCGTGGGGGCGCTCGCCCTCTTTTGCGTGGCGGTCATTCTCACCCTGGTCGTTCACCAGCCGTTCTTCCGCGGCTTGGGCGGGGCTCCACGGTGGATGTTCACCGGCGGTCTTATCGGCGCCATCTTCGTGACGACGCAGACGCTCCTGGTCACTCGCCTGGGCGCCGCCGGTCTGATCGGCGGGATAATCGCCGGCCTGCTCATCGGCAGCATTATCATCGACCGCTTTGGCCTGTTCGGGCTGCAGAGGTACACCATCACCGCCCCCAGGCTTATCGGCGCCGCCCTCCTTCTGGGCGGAGCCGCCCTCGTCATTCAACGCTGAGGAACAAGTGGCGAGCGGCAGCTACCCACACAATGGCATCATGGTAGGCACCGGCAAGTCCACACCCGCTGCATAGAGATCAGCGGGTTTGGGCAGTGTAGGCCGGATTCGGAGAGAGGTGTAAGCGGCGTGTAAGCAGGCGACTGCTTTGCTCGCCGGAGTTTCGCTCTTTGCCGCGCGGCATCGAATTTGGAGAGTACAAATCAGTGGGTCTGGGCGCAGTAGAGCGGATTCCGGAGAGCAAAGCAAGCGGGGTGTAAGCGGGGCGCTCGATCGCTGCGTCGATTTCCTCAAGGGATGCCGGCTGCTGGGAGCGGTCTGCCAACAGACTCTCAAGAAGCTCCCCTGCTTCTTCACGCACTCTGGACATCTTGCGTGCGACCTTTCTGATTTCGGTCTGTCTCCGAAAATGGGAACGGGACCTGCCCATAGTTCTACCCATTTCAAAGACGGCCATGCGAGCACAACCGTATTCTTAGCCGGTTCTCGCGCTGGTCGAGAGGCTTCGTGTCAGAAGAATGTTCACGCTCTCCTTGCCAAGCTCAGGCTCGATGCCAGGGAGTCCACCGAGGATGTCTCGCGATTCCTGGACCACAGTTCCCGGCCGTAACCACACGTATCTCCGACGGCTGGAAGGTCAGGAGGCCCGGGCAGGGGCCGCGTTGCGAAAGCCATCGGACTCCGCTCCTTTGACAGGCACCGGCCCGGTCGTATAGTCCGGGCGTCTGAAGACAGCACCGGCGGGCCGCTCTAACGAGCGGCTCGCGTGCTTACGAAAGGGAACGGGCGGTGAGAGCCGAGCTAGCCTGCGAGCCCTTCTGCGCGCTGGACGAGAAGAGCGGGATCGTCAAGGTTGCCTTTGCCTTTCGGGCCATCGATCCGGGCGGGGAGCTGGTCGAACTTTCCTGGACCGACACCCTCCCTCAGGAGAACGGCAAGCGCTTGGGCGGCGCCGCCAGAGCGGTGGCTGAACCCGACGGGGTGCCCCTTGCCTTTGTGGCCGGGCTGCCCCTCGGTCTGTTTCTGGAGCCGAGAAGGATCAACCTCGAACTGCGAACCCTGGAGCCCTTGCGCAGCCTGGGCCATGGTAATGGAACGCCGGAGGCCGATGCCGAAGACCTCTCTGGTACGGTGCGCTTCAAGCTGCGCAGTTGGACCGACCTCACCTAAAGGGCGCTGGCGCTCACCACCCTCAGAAACGTAGAAACCCCATACCTAGGTGCCCAGTTACTCGCGTGTCGGATGCCACCGGTGTCTTTTCCCCTGGCCTCATCCCGTGCGACGCAATTCTGGGGCTAGGTGGCACTTTGTTGCGCGGACGGGTGACATTCTGTCAGCGCGGTCGGCCTGCTCTAATCCTACGGTGGCCATTCCCTTCCTACTCCACCGACGGCTGCCCACCTCCCGTTAGGATGCGAGCCTAAGCGGAAGTACGACGCGCGTCGCCTCGCTGGGCGAGGAGAGAAACTGGGCCGCCCAGTAACAAAAAAGGGACCATCGCGGGCTATGGCGAGCTCCACCTGACAGCCCGCTGGCCCGCGACGGCCCCTTTCCTCCTCAACGGGCCTCTTGAGCCCTGGAAGGAGTGGACCTTCTCTACATCATGCCGCCCATACCACCCATGCCCGCGCCACCAGC
>CAVVNF010000025.1:0-69723 GCA_963749535.1 uncultured Thermoleophilia bacterium
CGGCGGTGTCAGGGGCACATTTGCAGGAGCACGTGAGTCCGGCCCAGCGGAGAGTCTACTGTTCGCCGTCAGAGGGGCGCCGGGCGAGCTACTGCCACAGGAACCAATCGCAAAGTCAAGACTAGAACACATGGCGGAGCCACCGGACAAAGCGATGCCAGAAGTACTTCAGCTTGACCCATAGAGTGACCTTTGCCACTGATGTCGCTGCGACGAGAGCCATCGAACCCTCTTGCCTGCCCCCAACCGTGAACTGCTCCCGACCGATCACCTGTCCGGCCTCAACCGGCAGCGTGAGTTTGGAAGGCAGGCTTACTTTGCTGTCCACCTTTGTTCCCGGTGGCAAGGCCACCTCAGTCCACCATCGGTGACCAGCTTGAGTTCGGCTCCCAGGTGATAGGGGATTGGCAATTCAGCCACGACAACGGAAGGCCGAGCGAGATCGACGACCTGAAGCGCTGGGGCTACAGGCACTGGCGCGGGCGTCACGGCCAGCTCCTCCTGCTTGAACCCATATTCGAGCAAGTTCTTGCTGTCCGCCCAAGTGGGCGTCCAACTGGACTCTCCCAAGACCACGCTGATAACGGACTTCCCCTGACTCGTGCCTGAGGCCACCAGACAAAAGCCGGCGTCATCGGTCGAACCGGTCTTGATGCCGGTGACCCAGGCCACCGTCCCCAATAGTTTGTTGACGTTTCGAAAGGCAATGGGATTCGATTGGCCTGGAAGAGTGATGCTGTAGTTGACCGTCCCCACTATCTTGCGAAACTCGGCATTCTGCATGGCGTAGCGAGCCAGCATGGCCAAATCACGGGCTGAGGAGTAGTGGCCCCGGGCATCGAGTCCGTCCGGGTTGATGTAATGCGTGTTCGAGAGGCCCAACTCGCGAGCTTTCTCGTTCATCTCGCCCACGAAGGCCTCCATGCTGCCGCCGGCCGCCTCTGCCAAGGCAAAGGCGGCGTCATTGCCGCTGTGCACGAGAGCCCCGTAGAGAAGCTGTTCTACCGTTAGATGATCGCCGGCCTTCAGCCCTAGGGATTGCTCCCCCACCTTGGCTGCCCGAGCCGAAACCGTGACCTCCCGGTCAAGCGGGAGGGTCTCCAGAGCAAGAATGGCGGTCATGATCTTGGTGATCGAGGCCATAGGCCTTCGGGCGTTGGCGTCGTGTGAGTACAGAATCTGGCCCGTGGTCAAATCAATGACGATCGCAGATTTGGCATGGATGACCGGCGGCGAGACGGAAGACTGCACAGTGGAGGTCGGGGCGGTGGTCGCCTGGGTCGCCGGCTGTACCAAGGCCTGCGTGGCGCGCGACTCGGCCGGAATGGAGGTGGTCGTGGTCGCCCACGTCGTTCCGGCGAGGCCGGACAAACAGATGACCAGGGCCAGGGCAAGCATGGCGGGAGCAGCCAGCAGCCGTGCTAAGGTTTGTCGCTTCAAGCGCGTCATGCCCGCCAACTTACCATGCGTTGATACTCATGCCTTCACCGTGGTGGTTGCCGCGAACGCCGACCCGGGCTCGAAGTGGCTCGGCCACCTGGCCCAGCGGAACCCAGTTAGAAGATCCGCGTGGCCCCCGCGTAGTCGCTCTGTAGAGGATCGATGCGCACCGATACCCCGGTGTAGGGGGCGTCGATCATGTCCCCGTTGCCAACGTATATCCCCACGTGATGTATGGGATTCCCGAAGAAAACCAGGTCTCCAGCCTCGAGCTGGTTCCGGGAGACATGGGTGCCGGAATCATATTGCATGGCCGCAGAATGGGGAAGACTGACGCCCAACTGTGCAAACACATACATGACCAAGCCCCGAACAGTCAAAGCCGCCGGGGCTGGAGCCCCCCCAGACATACGGCACGCCTCGATACTTCATGGCAGCCTCTACCACCCGCATCCCCTTGGATCGAGCTGCCGCAACTTTGGCCTCAGCGGCCAGTTTGGCCTGTTCGGCCTGCCACTGCTTCTCCATGGCGGCTATCTGTTGCTGTTTTCCCTTAAGGAGTTTCTGATCTTGCGCGATTTTGCGCGTCACGGACTTCCTCGACGCCAGCACCTGGGCGGCTGCTGCTTTTTGCTTTTTGAGCTGCTGAGCGAGCTGGACCTGCTGATCAGCCACTTGCTTCTTATAGGATAGAGACTTGCGCCACGAGCTGGCTGTCTTGGCTGCTAATGCTCTCCAGAAAAACAAGGCGGTCCACAAAATCAGACCAGGAAGTGGCACTTACGAGCACGTCCAAGAAGTTGCCAACGCCTCCCCGTTCGTAGATCTCGACCAGACGGCTGCTCATTTTAGCTTGCGCCAGAGCCAGGCTCTGCTCTGCCTCCTTTAGCCGGGCCTGATTCTGAGCGACATTTGTCTTTGCTTGGGCGAGCTGAATGTTGTCAACGTCATATTTCTCCACCAACAGCTCAAGCTGGCTATTTAGTTGGTAGACACGGGTGCGGAGAGCGCTGACCTCGCTCTTGCTTTGGGTGATTGCCTTGGGCTCCGCCGACGCGGACGGGCCGGCGCTCAGGGCGAGCACCGCCAACAAGAGCAGGCCAGTCACCAGACTGAAACCTACCCTGCCTGAGGTACCCCCACTAATCAGAAGCCTCCCTGATAGCCCTCGAGCTCAAGTGTCGACCACTGAGCCGCACAGCAGGAGGGGAAGACCCAGCGTTCATCTTCATCTCGCGGTGCGCTACGATCGGGGAACGGTGGTCATCGACTCGGCCGTAGCCAGGAGTGCCTCCCGATCGAAGGCGTAGGAAAGCGTGTTCGATACCCAGTAGAGAACACCGCCCTTCTTCCACCAGACGTGGTCTACTTTGTCGCTCGCCCCCACAACCGTGTAAGTGACTCCGTTTGCCACTACCTTTAGGCCCGCGCTAGCCGCTGGAGCACTCAGCCACGTCGTCTCCATGATGCCTAAGAATTGGTCCTGCGACTGATAGCGATAGACCAGCTTGAGGGCGGGTTGCGAGGCCTTGCCCACGGTGATCTGATACGACCGCCCCTGCACATACGAGCACCCGGGAGGAAGAAAGGCCGGGCCTTCCACGGTGAACGAGGAGTCTTCGGCTAGATCCTGGACACTCGCGATGTTCAGAACCGCCCCAGGGCCAGCAGAAGGTATGAGGACACTGGGCGCGATGCCGTAGCCTTGTCCCAGGGTAACCGTGACACGGCTCACTGCAGCGCTCACCTGCACTTTGGCAATGCCCAGCGCTTGGCCGACAGCCTGACCCGCAGCCGCCCAGCCGGGAGGATAGGCGACTGATGTGTTCTTGACCGACGGAGAACCGGTGTCTGTGACATTCTTGACCGACGCCTCCAGACTCTCAAGCCAGCACGAAGCGGACGCCCCCTGGCCGGCGCGCCCCGTGCCGTTTAGCACGTTGACGGTCACCCCGGTCAGATCTACGCGCGTGAGCGTGGCGGGTGGGGCAGTGGTGGCAGTTGTCGCCGGCTGAGCCTTGGCCGCGGGGGGCGTCAAGAAATCGGCGACCGCATTGGCGATGGTCCCGCTGGAGGCAACGACGTAGGAGATACTGTCGATGGTCTCGGTGTCGCCGACGATGTGAACCTGCTTCATCCGGCTTCCGTCGAGCTTGACCGCCCAGTAAGCGAGCTTGAGAAAGTCGTTCGTGTGGAGATCGGTGCTCAGGTTCGCGAACAGTCCCTTGATGAGGCTGGGTAACTTGAGGGGCAGGTTCCAGCCCATAGCCTGCTCACGCACGGCATCCAGGAAGTGCTGCTGCCGCTCCATGCGGCCGAAATCACCGTTGAGATCGTGACGAGTGCGCACGTACTTGAGCGCGTTCAAGCCGTTGAGCAGTTGATAGCCGGGCGCAAACTGTATCGATCCGTCGTTGTAGGTGCGATCCACGTCTATATACACTCCACCCAAGGTGTTCGTGATGTCCTCAAACGCCGCGAAATCGACTTCCATGTAGTGGTCGAGTTTGATGCCGGTCACTTCGCTCACCGTCTTGATGGTCAGTGCCGGCCCGCCGAACGAGTAGGCGGCGTTGATCTTCTGCAGGCCGTGTCCGGGCACTTCCACCTGAAGGTCCCGGGGTATGGACAGGATGGAAAGGAAGTTGCTCGTCGGGTCCACGTGCACGATCATCAGCGTGTCCGAGCGCCCGCCCGCGCCATTGGTTGAGCGTGTGTCCGAGCCCACGACAAGGATATTCATGCCGCTGGGACTCTTGGGAATGGACACGGTTACGGTCGAGCTTGAAGAGAGGCCGCCCGAAGTGCCCGTCTGCGTGGAGCTGCTCGTGCCCGCGCCGGCGGAGGTCGTCGAGCTGGAGGAGCTGTCTTTGAGTGCCTGGGCGACGCCCGAGGGCAACCGGCTGTTGGCGCCACTTACTTGAGCGTGGAGCCACAGATAGAACCCGCCTACCGCCGCAAGAGCCGCCACAAGAATGACCACCGATCCCCATAGCGCTAGTCGTCCCCAGCGAATCTTGCGCGCCCGCTTGCGCCCGCGATGGCTGTCGTCCCTCCCGTTCAACACCCTATGCCTTTCAATTTGGTCCGCTGTGACCCCACCAGCACGGCCCACTCGGCCTCCTCGGAGCTGGGCCTCAGTCCTGGAAAGCCTGGTTTTCCACACCATATACGACTGCCCATAAGTTGAGCGTTAACCAAAGAAGAAAGCCAGCCCCACTTATCGCGGCATTCGCTGCACGCTGCCGGGCTCACCCGCTCTCTGCGGTGCGTTGCAGGCCAGCGACTCATGGCTTCGGAATATCAATCATCGATTCCGCCATGGCCAGAAGGTCTTTCTTGGTGAGATCGTAGGAGAGCGTGTTGGACACCCAGTAAAGGACGCCATCCTTCTTCCACCACACGTGGTCCACATCTTGGCTCGTGCCCACTACTGTAAAGGTGACGCCGTCGTGCTGGACCTCATCGCCTTTGCTCGCCATCGGGGCGTCCAGCCAGGTGGTCTCCGTGATTCCTAGGTACTGGTCTGTTTTTTGATACTGGTAGACCATGCGCAGGGCCGGCTGGGTGCCACTGCCCACCTTGATGCCGTAGGTCCCGCCTTTTTGGGGCATCCGGTCCTCGTACGTGTAGTCGGCAGGGATATATCCCGGCGCTTCTAGCGGGAAGGAGATCATGGTGGCGAGCGCCTTCCACTCGGTGGCGTTAGGGATGGTCTCGGGGGTAGCGGGAGGAGTGAACGCGGCCGGAAGTGCGAAGCCCTCCCCCAGGGTCACGGTCACCCGGGAGAGCGAGCGGTTCAAAGTCACGCTGTCCGCATCCACCGCGCGGGCCACAAGATGGGCGGTATCGTACTCGCCCGAGGGGTAGCCGACCGTGGTCTTTTGCGAGGGGGAGTGGCTCGCCTCGCTGCTGCTCGCCACGGTTGCGCCCAGGCTCTCGAACCAGTTGACGATGGCTTGGTTGATCCCGGGGCGCCCGGTGCCGTTAAGGACATCGAGGGTGACGCGACTCAGGTCAGGCTGGAGCGCTTGCGTAGTGGTAGTAGAAGAACCATTGCTGCTGGCCGAGGCTCCCGTCGGGCTTCCCCCGCTCTCCGATACGCTGGCGGCAGAGGGTGGGGTAAGGAAGTCGGTGACCGCTTGGCGAATGGCCTCGGGGCTCGCTTCCACGTAGGAGATGCCGTTGATCGTAGGAGTGCTGCCGGTAATGCTGATTTGCCGGATCCGATCGCCATTTAGTTTTGCCCCCCAATAGGCGAGCTTGAGGACGTCGTTGGCGCTAAGATCAGTGCCCACGTTGCGAAAGAGCGCGTTCACCAGGCTAGGGAGCTTGAACACGAGGCTGGGTCCCATAGCCATGGCCTGCTCGCGCAGAGCCACCAGAAACCGCTGCTGACGCTCGATACGGCCGAAGTCAGCGTTCTGGTCATGACGGAAACGGACGTACTCCAGAGCGTCGTGCCCCCCTAACAGCTGATAGCCCGGTGAAAGCTTGATCAGTTCGTAGGCGGGATCGTCGTTGTAATAGCGGTGGTCCACATCCACGTAGACTCCGCCCAGGGCATTCGTCAGATCTTCGAAAGCGTCGAAGCCGATCTCTACGTAGTGATTGATGTCAATGCCGGTCAGTTCTTTCACCGTACTAATCGAAAGAGCAGCTCCTCCGTAGGCATAGGCGGCGTTGATCTTGTCCATGCCGCGCCCCGGGATATCCACCCGGAGGTCCCGAGGGATGGAAAGGATGGACATGAAGTTTTGACCGGGGTCGACGTGCACGAGCATGAGCGTGTCCGAGCGGCCATTGGTCTCGTTACCCCGGTTATCGGACCCCAGAACCAGGATATCCATGGCGTCGGGCGATTCCGGTACGGGCGGAGCGACCGAGACTAACGTGCTCTGCGGTTTGGTGCTGAGAGCAGTCTTAGCCGCCGGGCTCACCCGACTGTTGGCCTCGACCACCACATGGTGAAACCAGAGATAGGAGCCACCGACGACGACCCCGCCACCGGCCAATAGCAGGACGACCAGGCCCACCAGACTCCACAAAGGACGCGCTTCCACTTGCGGCGGCCAGGGCCTTCGGTCGAATAGATGGTGTACGGCTTGTCGCTCAGTGCACACTCCCGCTTGAATTAGCAGGAAATGTTACTCCAGTTCCCTGCCCTGAGCCAAACGGGGAGATGCGCTGACCCGCTTTACGCAGGGCTTATCCTTGCGGGCCTAAGGTAGCTGAGGTTGGGCAGGGGCCTGGTCGTCCTTCTCACCCCCCGGAGGATGAGTCGGGGAAAGGGTTCGGCAATGGCTTACCGAGCCTGCCCGAATAGCGACCAGCGCGTCGTGCCCAGACGCACGCGGCGCCGTCACTGGTTGACGTGGAAAAAGAAAGAGGGGTTCATGGCCAGAGGCAGAGATGGTGAGACAGGACCTGTGCGCGGGGCGAAGAAAGCCTGGTGGGCTCGGGGCCCCTTGCTGGCAGTGCTGGTAGTCCTCGCCGGTCTTCTTGCGATCCGCGGCGGCCCGGCCCTGGCCAAGAGCGCCACCGTACCCCCTGCCAGCCCCCCGCCGGCGACCGTATCCGCGTCATGGGGAGCAAGCCCCCCGCCGACGTCAGCCGCCACTGTGCCGGCCGCCTCTCGTTTGACCGCTCGTGCGACCACCAATACCACCATTACCACGACGACTCCCCCGACCACGACCCCCCCGACGAGTCCCGCCCCCGCCCTACCGCCCGATGTCAGACTGGGCTCCAAGGGACCGGCGGTCGTCACCCTTCAGCAGAAGCTGGTGGCGCTCAGCTATCAGCCGGGTAGGACAGACGGGGTCTTCGACGCCGAGACCAGGGAGGCGGTCATCGCCTTCCAGAAGGTGGAAGGACTCCCCCGGGACGGCGAGGTCTGGTCTGCGACCTGGACCCGACTCATGGCGGCTATGCCTCCTACCCCGCGCCTGAGCGCCGCCGGCACCCGGGTTGAGGTCGACCTCACCCGGCAGGTGCTCCTCTATATCGAGAACAACCAGGTGGTAAAGACGCTGGCTTGCTCCACGGGAAAGCCCGGGTGGAGGACGCCGCCGGGGCACTACAGTGTCTACGCTAAGATCCCGGTCTGGCACCAAGCGCCCTGGGTTGGCTCTACAAACCCTGCTACGTCCACAACGGCATAGCCATCCACGGCGAAGACTCGGTGCCGGTCTATCCGGGCAGCCACGGCTGCATCCGCGTGACCCCGGCCGAGATGAACACCCTCTATTCCGAGCTGCCCATAGGCCTGAGGGTCGACATCTACTACTGAAGCGACCTTTCCTCTTCAACCCAGCACAGGTGAAGGCGCAGCAGCCCACCGAGTGCCGGTACTGCCTGGGGACGCGATCTTTCTATCGCTCATGGGGCATCCCATCGGATGTCGATGGTACCGCTCCTTTCTTTCAACTTGCTCACTTCGCGCTGCCGTCTACTAAGCCGGTGATCACATGGCGATGACCGCCTTCCAAACGTGTCGGAGGGGTCCCGATACTGTCGGCCACGTCACGCCGGTTCGTAGAGAAGACCAAAACGTGCTACGTTCGAGCAAGGAGGCCGTAGCCGTGGTAGGACTCAGGAGTATCTGGTCTAAATGCGCGTCTGTGCTCTCCTTGAGACCCGCTAGGGGCCTCAAGTCGCACACGCCGGGGGTAGTTCTCGCTCTACGCTCGACTGCTCAGAAGCTAGTAGGGGCAGCCCGTCGTCTTTTCCGTCTTCTTAGCCCACGGTTGTCCTACGGGCTGGCCCGGTTACAGCGAATCACGGCTGTGCATCAATGGGACGCCATCATTCGCCCCCTGCGATCTGGCCGCGTGCGGGATTTCGTGACTCGTTTCCATCCTCTAGGCGTCGCTTCTCAGGGGTGGAGGACCTGGGTAGCGGACGCACGCGGCTTCTGGGTGATGCACCAGGAAGCGGTAGGCCGTAAGCGAGGGGTGGAACAAACCAAGGATGGAGATGCCCTTGGGTCCCCAGAGAAGGAGCAAGAGGCGCTGGTCAGGGCCGCCGAGAAGAGTCTGCGCCAGGTCCGCCGTGGCTACCACAGAAGGGTCGAGGCGGCAGCGCGACGACTCAGCAAAGCCCAAGCGCACAAAGCCCGCTGTCTCCACCGGCGGAATGGCGTCTTTCTCTATGAAGATCGGATACACACGCCCCAGGGTGTTGCCCGTTTCGCCGATGGGCCGGTGCAGGCAACTGTTCACTTTCCGCCCTTCATCCCGGAACCCCACGTCATGATAGACACGCCGGGCTTCGTATCGGTCATTCTCTGCAGACCAAGAGCGGCTGCGGAGTTCGTCGATAGGATCAACCAGGCCGCAGCGTTGGCCCCTCAGGTCGCGGCAGTACAGGCACAAATAATCTCCGAGGCGCTGGCCCGACTGGAATCGATCCAGCTCGAGCGAGATGAACAGATCGTGGCCGCCGAGGGTCGACTGGAGGCTGCTCGCCGGAGCTTCGTGTCGCAGGACTCGGCGAGTTCCGGCTGAGGGCACTCATTTCCTTGGCGTAGCCCCTGCTCGCTGACCCCTGTGGTGTCTCATGCATTCCGCCACGAGACGGCCGGCGCTCATGCCGTCGAACTCTGATCTCGTTTCAAGGCAGCGGCCCGAGCCCTGGGGCCACCTTTCTTTCATGCGCTCCCGCTCCGCTGGAGGGGATGACCAGCGTCGTGCTATTTCCCTTTGTAGGTGCTGTAAGCTTCCATGAAAGTGGGGAATCCACAGGTGGGTATGAGGAGCAAGAGTGTGTGCATGATTTCGTCCTCGCTCACCCCAACCCCGCGCGCCGCCGCCAGATGAGTTTCAAGTGCGCGCTGGTGACGACTGCTTGCCGACATCGCAATCTTAAGGAGCGCGCGGGTGCGGTCTTCCAGTGGTCCGCCCTCGACATGGAGAGCATGGCCCGTGGAATCGATCCTCTCGTAAAGCCCCGGGAACTCCGACTTGAAGATAGTGAAGATTTCATGGACATCTTTCATCTGCCGCTCTCCTTCCTCCGTCCGACTCCTTCAAAGGCCTTTCCCGCCTCGGCGCCTTCCTCACCTACGCGGATAATGCCCACGCTCTCCGTGTACCGGGCAAGGCCAAACGTGAAACAGCCCTGAGCCTTGACGATCTCATGGCCGCCGGGCAGGGTGCCGCACAAGGCCGCGGGCGCGAAGTCCCCAAGAGCGTCGACGCCAAGCATGGAAGACGCTGACGGGGCACTTGCTGCCCACCCCGACGACCTCCCTCCTGACACTGCCTGAGCCCCCAGGGATTCACCTGGTCCGTGGACAAGGCGCACCGATAGTAGAGGTTGACCTCCTGTAAGAACGCATCCTGCGCGCCGATCAGCTGATGAAGGAACGCGTCGATGTGCGCTCGCTCGAAGTCGTCTCCCGAGCCCTTGCCCGCATGCTGTCTTAGCTCCGCCAAGTGCAGACGCGCGTGCCTGAGCTTGGCTTCGGTCTACTCCATCGCGGCTTTCATTTCGTCGGTCATCCGTGCCCTCTCCCTAGTACACATGCGAACAGCGACTTGCCGGCTTTAACGCCCAGTCAGAATCGTCAGTACGGATGTGTCCGGAAATCGCCCAGTTGTTACCGGCTTTACTGCCGTCCGCGTTCGGGTGACACCACACGTGGCTCGGGGGCCGCGTTCGCAATTGACTGGACAGGGCTCACTTGCGCCTTGGCGGGTTCGTGACCGTGGACCACGAGTGCCTCGGAGTGAACAAACCTGCCCCCTCGCAGCCACGACGCCACCGCTGCCACCAGACACATGGCGGCGGCGAAGATGAGCACGTAGACGATGCCGTGCTTGAACGGTCCGCCGATGAGCGAGGGGAAGAACTCCTTGCTCACGAGTGCGTGCGCGTCCGCGGCCGGCAGGGCCGCGAGAACCTTTGGCCCGAGAAGTTGCTGCAGCGGGTTGAATCCCAAGAAGGCGGCGAAAAGGTAGCCGGTGGGCGGCAGGTGTGAGAGCTGGGTCGCCACCGGCACCGAGACGTGGTGGGCGCTCAGCCCAGCCAGCATGGCAGGGGGAACGTTCGCCGCGAGCCCGACCACCATGAGCGTGAAGAAGATGCCGATGGAGAGCGGCATACCCAGCATCTGGGCCGTAGCCCGCGTGCCTGAGGCCACGCCCCGATTCCGCGCTGGCACACTGTTCATGATCGCGGCTGTGTTGGGCGAGGCGAACATGCCGAAAGCTACGCCGTTTAGGAAGATGACGAGAGCAAAGAGCCAGTAGGCGAAATTGGCCGGTAAGGTCATGAGGAGTAGGAAGCTTCCGGCGGCGACCACCATACCGGTGGTGGCGAACGGGCGCGCACCGTGCCGGTCGGAGAGGATGCCGGAGACGGGGCCGGCGGCTAGATACCCGAGGGTGAGCGGCACCATGTATATACCGGCCCATAGCGGGGTTCGCTCGAAACTGTAGCCATGGAGTGGCAGCCAGATCCCCTGCAGCCACATGATGAGCATGAACTGCATACCGCTGTTGGCGACCGAGGACAGGAGCACGGCGAGATTGCCGGCGGCAAAAGCGCGGATCTTGAAGAGCTTCAGGTCGACCATCGGCTCATTGACGCGGTTCTCGATCAAAAGGAACCCGACGAGCACGGCTACGCCCCCGGCAATGAGTGCCAGTACGAGGGGATTCGACCAGCCCATGTTCGAGCTGCCGTAAGGCTTGATGCCGTAGGTGACGCCGGTCAGAATCATGGCCAGTCCCGCGGCGAAGGTGACGTTACCCAGCCAGTCGATGCGCGTGCGGTGCCGCTCGCCGATCTCACGGAGTTGCCAGAACGACCATAGGATCACCCCTATGCCTATGGGCACGTTTACGGCAAAGACGAGCCGCCACTGGACGCTGGCCAGAACCCCGCCCAGAATAAGGCCGATAAACGAGCCGGCCAAAAGCGAGACGCCGTTGATGCCCAGAGCGAGGCCCCGCTGGTTGTGGGGGAAGGCGTCGGTGAGGATTGCCGCCGAGTTGGCCATCATCATGGCGCCTCCGGCCGCCTGCACCATGCGCAACACGATGATCTCCATGGCTCCGGCCGCTCCCGTACTCCACACCAGCGAGAGTGCGCCGGCGGCCAGCGTAAAGACGATCAGTCCGATCTTAAAGAGACGCACTCGGCCGTACATGTCACCGATGCGTCCAGCGGTTACGACGAGGGCTGCCGAGACAAGTCCGTAGCCCATGAGGATCCAGAGCAGGTAGGTGAAGCTCCCCGGGTCGAGCGGATTGACGTGTATGCCCCGAAAGACCGCGGGTAGCGCGATTAGTAGGCTGGTCGCGTTGATGACGGCCAGGAGCACCCCGAGCGTGGTGCAAGATAGAACGATCCACTTATAGGCGACGCGGCGGGCAGGACCCGTGCTGCCGGTCACGGTCTGCGGCGCAAGTGCCGGCGGGCCGGGTGGCGTCATGTGGCGGCCTCTTTGTTGATAGTCTCTGCCTCGTGCTCGGGCGGGCGGGCTGCCCGGGCCAGTGCGCGAAGACCGCGGGCCAGCCCATCTAGCTCGGCATCGGTCAGCTCGGCCAGCCACTCCTGGAGGATTTGCCCGTTTCCGTAGCGCAGTTCCCCGAGCAATGTCTCACCGGCGGAAGTCGAGCTAAGCAGCGCCCGGCGCCGATCGGCGGGGTCCTCGACCCGGGCCACCAGGCCCCGGCACACCAAATGGTCCGCGAGGATACTGGCGGTCGACTGACCGATCGAGAGCTCGCCGCCCAGCTCGCCGACTGTGATCCCGGAATAGCGGCTCACGACGACCAAGGCCCGGAACTGCGCCATGGTGAGGTCCAGTCGGACCCACACCGGCATGTTGAGCTCTTGGAGGCTCACATAGATCGCGGCCATATCGCCGACGACTGCCTCGATCAGCGGCTCACTGTGTGGCATGGCCCTCCTTTGAGTCGATAGAAAGTGGAACCAGGACGTACTCTTGCGAAGAGGCGCCACCATCGATTTCGCGGCATCGCTAGCAGTTTAGCAAACGTATCCGGCTACTCAATCTAATTGATTGTGACGATATAATCAGCTCCTTCCTTGAGGGGCGAGAAGAGATGGCCATCCCTCAAGCGAGCTTGTCGGAAGGCAGCTGGTCCGCCACCGAAGTCTTCACGGCCGCACGAGGGTCACGCCAAACTGGTTCTTTTTCTTCCGGCATCGATGTCTATTCCAGAGCTGGGTGCAGGGCGGGAAAATCCCAAGAGCGGGAACCGCCTTCGGGAAGAACTTCGTGATTACTCGGACTTCTCGGGTGTCTGCGCACCCGCAACCCGGCATGCCGAATCCTCCTCGGCCTGGGCGGGCTTCTCCGGCGGGTGGAAGTGAGCCCACGCGTGCCTGACCAAGAACAGGGTGAGCGCCAGGCCAAACGACCCGGCCAGGACATAGAGCAAGACCCGTGTTATCTGGCCCGGTCCATTGGCGAGATGACCCCCAAGAAAGTAGGAAACGCTAGCCCACAAGCCCACCCAAAGGATGGCTCCGGTAAGGTTGTAGACTAGGAACTTCAGCCAATGAGTTCGCAAAGAGCCGGCGATGATCCCGTTGAGCTGCCTCAGGATGTCAAAGAAGCGGGCGAAGACGATCACCCATCCGCCAAACCGCTGAAAAGTGCGCTCTGCCCGGTCCACGCGAGACGGTGGCAGTAGAGAGTGACCGCGGATGCGAAGACGGCACCCGAGACGGGTGATCAGTGCCCGGCCGCCGTACAATCCAATGAGGAAGCCGACGTTATCTCCCAAGACGGCCGCAACCACCGCTACGAGTGCTACCAGCAGGATATTCAGATGGCCCTGGCTGGCAGTGATACCCGCGAAGATCAAGACGGTCTCTCCGGGAAATGGCAAACCGAAGTCCTCGAAGAAGATAGCGGCCGCCACACCTATGTATCCCCAGTGCTCGAAGATCTTCATCAATGTGTTCATTGCATTAGTCTAACCGAGCGGGAAAAGTAGTAGCCCCGGCTTCAAAAAGGGTGCCCGCATTCACCAGCCAAGCCAACGCGCCCGCTCTGGGCGGAATCATCATTGGGATATGGTGCTCGGGTGCCCCCTACCGACTCGGCATGAGGCCAGTCGAGCCCGTCGAAGTAGTGTTCGCACTGGTTGCAGTAGTAGTCTACCAGGTGGCCATTAGGCAAAAGCCGTATCTTGGTGATGCCTCCGGCAAGGTGGTTGCTACGGCCGACAAGACCGGTGGAGACCTCAGCTCTGTCGGCTGAGTTGCGCAATGGACAAGCCGGCAATTCCATTGCGTCCCAACGGTGGACAATCTCCCGAAAGCCCTCATGCTGGGCCTCAACCGCGTCCATCCATTCTTCGTCTACCTTCAGCATCGAATCCGCCTTTTGCTTCCTGTCTCGGGCCACCCGGTACCAAACCTTGTCTCGTTCGCCTCCGACAACTCGTTGCTTTCGCCTGTCACTCCCGCGGCTGCTGCAACTTGATGATCCAGGGGTGGTGGCCCGAGGAGCGCGCTGTCCACTCGTCTATGTTCTCTTTCCATTCGGCGACCACCGGCTGCTCGTTGCCTCGCTAGTGGCGCGGAGCGCTCGCGCTACTGCTTAAGGAAGACTGACAAGCAATCGGTCTCGCCGAACGGGCCGAACGTCTTGTCTAAAGATTCGTTCACCCAGCGTTCGGAGGACACCGACGCGAGACATCATCTTACCGGTGATGAAGTAGCCCAGACGGTTGCGCCCTCGCGATGACAGATCTCTGGTCGCTTGTCCAGCACGTCCAGGGCCGCGGCCACCGCCGTCTTAGAGAACTCACTCCACCTTTGAGTGCGCCCGCGCGCCTGCCCCGTGGCCCACACCCTCTCAATGGCTGCAGCCTCCAGAAAAGCCGGGGCGGTTCACTGGAGAGTTGTCGCCGATACGTGCGGGCCGAATAAAGCCGGCAAAGGGACTTGAACCCCCAACCTGCTGATTACAAAGCATGCCATCTGCGGGGAAAACTCGGCATCTCTTGGCAAGTGTGAGCAGCATTGTGAGCACGGTGTAAGCGGCTGACGGTGACCAGAGTGGCCGCGATGAACCTCCACCGCTGCGAGTCTTAACTACACCACCCGCATCTACCGTAGGGTCATCGAACTCCCCTGCGGGCGGCGCAAGAAGGTGAAGGAACCATGATCAACTGGTTCCCCCTCCCCCGCAGCCTCATGGAAAGTCCCGGCTTCATTCTTTGCACCCCTGCGGAGAAGCTGCTCCTTCTGCACTTGGCCAGTGAACTCAACCTGCGAGGCCCGTTCTACAAAGCCGACCTCGAGACGGCGGTCACCCTGGGGATAAGCGAGGACAAGGTGCGCCGGGCGAGACGCTCCTTCATGCGCCTCGGGTGGATACAAGTAGTGCCGGGCTTCAGATCTCGGGGTCGGCACCTGGCCACGCGGTACCTGGCGGTACCAGGAGCCGAGCGAAAAGACGATGACTTCTGGGCTCCACTTCATCGCTATGCCTTCGAGGCTCTCCTTAGCCATGTGCGCAAACGACTGCTCACCCACGCCGATCTGGTCGTTTACGTTTACGTGAATTACTTACGCGCGCGATGTCAAGGCGAGCGTGAGGACTTCTTCGTGACCAAGCGAGAGCTGCGCGACATCACCGGGCTGGCAAATGCCACAACCTGCGTAGAACATCTCTACCGCGCCTTCACGTTCGCCGGGGGCGCCCACCTCTTGGAGACGCGGGACGAGTACCACCGGCTTCGCTTCACCAAATGGGCGACGTTCGAGGACCTGAGCGAGGGCGGCAACAACGCTCAGCAGGCCGCGCGCTATAGGGCTGAGATCGCCGCGGCGGTCAAGGAGATACGCCATCCGACCCCCAAGCGCTCGGCCCCACGCAGGGCGGCGCGCCATGTCTAGCATTGCCCCGGTTATACACCGAGAAGGCCACGGCGTAGGTGGTTCGCGTAGGTGGGAGGCCGTAGATGGTTCGCGTAAGTGGGACGCGGTACGTGGTTGGAAATCCGCGCATATCTCTCGGTCTTATCCCACCCACCTAAGAAGAAGATCTAATGAATTAGAAGAGGCACTCTTGTCGAGTTTGCACGCAAACTCGCCCGCCTTATCTTTGCGGGAAGATAAAGGCGCCCGGTTCTTGCCTCCGAGCGCCTTCGAGAAAAGAACAGTGGCCAGAGACTTAACGGCTGACTCGAATGATGAGTCCACAGTCTTCAGGTCCTCATGCAATCCCATCGTACTCGGGATCCCGTCAGGTCTTCGTAAGCTTTTGAACGCGTACGAAAGCGGCCGCCCAGCGTTCCCATTCCTTGCGTCTTGTCCGCATCGGCAGCACTCCCGCTCCTCGAACCACAGGAGATGCCCAGCATGAATACCGCGCCCTCTCCGATCGCCATCGAGATACTCGCCATCGATGAACTCAAACCTGACCCCGCTAACCCCCGCCACATCCCCCAAGCTGAGCTTGAAGCCTTGACGAGAAGCATCGAGGAGTTCGGACTCATCGACCCCATCATCGCCAGGAAAGAAGACCGGACGGTGATCGGCGGGCACCAGAGGCTTTTGGCAGCCCGCAAGCTGGGTCTCAAGATCGTGCCGGTGATCTTCCTCGACATCTCCAAGGAGAGAGCCCAACTCCTGAACGTAGCCCTCAACAAGATCAGCGGCGATTTCGACCAGGAGTTGCTCACCAGATTGCTCGCCGACCTTTCTGAGACACCCGACCTGGACCTCACCCTCTCCGGTTTCGACGACACGGAGATCAAACAACTCCTCAAGGGTCTGGACGCTCGAGAGAAGCGTGATCGGCCGGAGACATTCGACCTGGATGCCGCCCTTCGCGCGGCCTACGAGAACCCCCGGGCCTCACTCGGCGACCTGTCCCAACTAGGTGAACACCGGGTCCTCTGCGGAGACGCGACAAAGAGCGAGGACGTCGACCGACTGATGAGTGGGTCCAAGGGCCCCCGGCGCTCCCGCCGCCGTACCGGCCGCCGCGGAGCTGAGTTCGGCGTCCACCGACACGCGCTCACCCGGGGTAAAGGGCTTCGCCGCCACGAAGGCCGTGCCGCGACTATCAGGTAGTGCGCTCAGCCGGCCGCTATGCTGGCCGCTGAGCGCACCCTCGACCGTGACCGTCTTTAAGTCCGAGGGCGCAAGCGCGGGAAAGCTGATCTGTGACTCCGGCGAGGCATCGGGGGTGCCCGGGAATGGCAACACGTTAAGGGTGGTAGCCGCCGCCGGCGAGTTGCTGCCCGAGCTGAAGGCCAAGGTTAGGCCGACGGCCAGCGCGCCGACCACTACAACGCCCAAGGCGATCAACAGGGCCCGCCTCATGAGCGCCCTGTGGGCAGCAAGCTCCGTCCCTCGCCTACACGAGGATCAAGGATAGTGCTGCCGTCACGATGGAGACGGGCCGGAGGTGTGTGGAGACTGGGACAAGTGGGCGTGGCGGGAACCACTTCGGCACGCTCCTTCTGTGCGAGAGCCCTGGCCTCGACGGCAAGCAGGACCAGCCCAGCACTACGCCTTTCCCACCCTCCACTGCTTCGCACCTGCGCACCGCTCTTTTCGCACCCATAGACTGGGATAAGCCAACTCGGACTACCCTATCTGGGTGGGCATAAGTTCCGCGTTAGGAAACACTCCGCTGGGGATGGGGTTCGCTTGACGATCTGCGCCTCTTGCTAGGGTGGCTTTCACATCTTCGCCATCGACTTGACGGACTTCGCCTTGAAGAAAGCGGCGCATATAGCGTGGGAATAGGTTTCATAACACTCGCCTGGACCGGGGCCAATGAGCTCCTATTGTCATGCTTCTGCGAGCACGAGCAAGTTGACCTCGCATTGATGCGAGCGAGCGGTCGCAAGATCGCTTAGCTCCATGACCAAAGACGGCGAGGACTGGAACCACTAGGGTGCGAAGCCTTGATGAAACGCCTGCTTCTTCACCAAGGCGGCATCGGGGCTGAGAACCCTTAAGTTGCCGGCGCTCGCTTGGCCGCTTAAGCCGGGTGCGCTTTGTTCCGGACTACTCAGCGGGATAGACGGTGGTGGACCAGCCGAGATAGTCGAAGATCCCTTTGGCGGCCGCCGCATCCACGTAGGGTTGGTAGGTGGAGTCCACGTCGGTGAAATGAGAAGAACCTATCGAGGCGGCTGCCAGGGGAACCCCCTGCCAGATGACGAGGATCATGGTGGCTTGACCGCGCTTCAGCACCTGGTCGGGGCCGAGGGTACCATTGGCGAAGCCAGAGATCACTTTCGCACCAGCCAGATAGACGATGGCATCGTGAGCCGGGTTGCTCGCGGGGACGTTCGGGAAAGACGGCGGCTCGGCGGTTTGTGCTTGTACCGTGCCCGGCAGAATAACGAAGAGACAGGCTGCGAGAAGGACGGCGACTAGGTAGAGCGCCAGGGAGATTAGGGCTGCAGTCTCACGTCGTCCGCTGAACACCTGTCTCGTCATCTTGGCTAGCGCGCCGCTCTTTCGAGCATGCGCGAGCCGGGGAGATGGCAGCACGCCTGGGACGCCGCACCCCGTGCAATGCCGGGATTCGGTGGGCTTATGCGCCGTCACCCCTGGCGGGTTGAAGTCGCAAGGTGGCTTCTAGTAATAGACATCAACCCTAAGGCCTATGGGCAGTTGAGCATAAAGGATGTTCATCTCGGCTGGGGTCACTCGGATGCAACCATGGCTGCCTGGATAGACCGGTACCGAGTCTTCGCCGTGGATGGCTATGCCGCCGTGGACGTAGCAGGGTTTGTAGAGCCAGCCCAAAGCGCTCTGGTGCCAAACCGGGATCTTGCGATAGACACTGTAGTGCCCCGGCGGGGTCCTCCAGCCGGGCTTTCCCGTGGAGCAAGCCAGCGTCTTCACCACCTGGTTGTTCTCGATGTAGAGGAGCACCTGATGGGTGAGGTCTACCTCTACCCGAGTTCCGGGAGCGCTCAGCCGCGGAGAGGGGGTCTTGGCCGAGAGCAGCCGGGTCCAGGTCGCCGACCAGACCTGGCCGTCCCGGGGGAGTCCCTCCACCTTCTGAAAGGCGATGACCGCCTCCCTGGTCTCGGCGTCGAAGACCCCGTCGGTTCTGCCCGGCTGATAGGAGAGCGCGACCAGCGCCTGCTGAAGCGTGACGACCGCCGGTCCCCTGGAGCCCAGTCTCACATCTGGCGGTAGGGCAGGGGCGGGACTCGTTGTGGGGGTCGTGGTCGGTGGAGTCGTCGTGGTAATGGTGGTATTGGTGGTCGCAAGAGCGGTCAAATCAGAGGCGGCCGGCTGAGTGACGGGTGGCGTCGGCGTGGTGCTTGCTCCCCATGAAGCGGATACGGTCGCCGGCGTGGTGATTGCACTGGGTACGTTTGCGCTCTGGGCTACGCCTATCCCTGTCCAGGCCACTGCCACGCCCGCGGCAAGCACTAATGCGGCCAGCAGGGGGCCGATCGCTCGCCGGGATCTCTTTGCAACATTTGCGGGCTTGCAAACTACATCCCGAGCGCGGTCTCTTCGTGCCGTCATGACCCCTCTTTCTTTTGCATTCCAATCCCTGAATGCTGCTCGCGAATCTGCCCACGAGATTTGCACGCCGGTCGTCTCCCGGCAGGCTCGGTGAGTCTCTGCGGAACTCTCCTACCCGGTTATCCCTGGCGCCATGCTGAAGTGACCGGCCATCCGAGGGAAAAGCGGGCAGCCGCCTCGAGGCGAGATGGAGGCTACGGCTCTTGGCCGACCGCACCACGTTAGGGCAGAGAGGATAAGGCGGAGGTAAAGATCACGTCATCGGCCGGAGCGAAAGGCTCGTTAATGAGCGTGGTGCAGTAACTACAACGGCGTACGGTCGCCCTGGAGCAGAGCCAGCCAGTCCGCGGCATTGCTCTCACAGCGTCGAGCCATACGGCTTCTCGGTCCTTACTAGGATCACCATCGGGATATCGTGATGGTCTGAAGAAGCTCACTCACCAACCAAGCGAGGGGGCCAAGACTCACATTCGCGAAGCGCTGCCATTGACCGGCGCGGGCGGAGGGGTGCGGAGCTTCTAGCACGACCGTGTCGGTGCCGGCGCAGGAGAACGTGTACAGATATTCGACGGAGCATGTGCCACCGTAGTGCACCAGATCCGGTTTGATAACGTAGTTCGGGCCGGCGCCATGACGCGAGAACGGCGAAGGATGATTGGCGGTTGGCCCTTTTGTCTTACAATCGACATGCGAGATTGACCCAACGGTGATGCCCAAGACGCTGTCTGCAGGGGTCGTAATCCTGCCGGGTTCCAACTGGGCCTCGGTTCGCGGGTAGTCGAGCAACGGATGGTTCTCATAATTGCCCGCGCTGACCACGAATGAGACCTGGTACCTCTCTTGTAGGTTGTCGAACTCCTCGGCCAAGGGCGAGAACTCGTCGAGCGAACAGAGAGCATCGGTGCCCAAAGAGATGTTCCAAACCTTGTACTCATTCGCATGCTGTTGAAGAGCGCCTTCAAGAGCTACCAGGAATTCCTGCTCGGTGAGCGTTTCCACGTCCCCTTTTCTTGGGTCAAGATTCGGCATGACCTGTAGGTCGAACACTGCGCAGGGATTCGTGTCAACGGAATGGATGGCTGAGTTCAGGCGAGCACCCCAGCAGAGGAGGCCCGCCACAAAGGTTCCGTGATCAGTGTTTCGATATTGGGGGGCAACAAGACTCTCCCGTCCGACAACCCAGCTTTCCAACAGGGGAATATCCGCCCTAATCCCTGAATCTACGACAACTACGGTCGGGACGTCTCCCGAGTAGTCGGACCGGTATTCGAGCGCCGGCAAGGGTAATGGGTTGCAAAACCGCGGGTGGACAGCGCGAATCAGCGGCATGCTTGCGATGTTTCTTACCCCAGTCACATTTGAGAGTGCCTCAACGTCCATTTCGGACCGGCACTCCACCGCATAGGTAAAACTGTTTGACCCGTATCCTTTGGGCGCCAGCCTGAGCTCCCGCAGGCCACACATGTCTGTGAACTCTGATAGCAACTTTGCTTGATTTTGATCGTCACCGCCATAGTCAAACAGACGAACACGGGTGAGAAACCCAAGTTCGCTCCTCGGACTTTTTCGGAGAATGTCTGATGGTCCCAGCCCGCAACGCCTATACAGGGGCGTGATTGGCTCAATCGCCTCAACGCAGGACAACTCCTTGATAATTTGATCGCTATCAGCACTCCTTATCAGGCCGCTCAGCCGCTGCAACCCACCCGGGGTTGCCTTGATGAACAACTCGCTGAGAAATCCCGCTCCGATGATGGGGCAGGTCGCGGATGAAAAGAGATGCTCGGGGCAATGACTCTTGGCAACCGCTTTCTTGACTAGTTTTACTCGGACAGGAGCGGCACCAGTGCGTTGAAACT
Organism: uncultured Thermoleophilia bacterium; assembly: GCA_963749535.1. Classification (GTDB taxonomy): domain Bacteria; phylum Actinomycetota; class Thermoleophilia; order RBG-16-64-13; family RBG-16-64-13; genus Chersky-299. The sequence goes on from CAVVNF010000025.1 coordinate 20,805, forward strand.
GGGGAGCAAGAGATCGCCGAATCGCATAGACCTCTCGCCACAAGCGGCCACGATACACCGAATCGACCGCTCGGAAAGGCTTCGGATGGCTACCCCCTCCCTTCACCTTCCTCTCAGTTCCTTGTTTCGGCATTACAAGCTTGATCGGAAGCCTGGACCGCTCATCAACGCCTTTTGTCTCAGGCATTTGGTTTCAATCCCCCCAGCGTCCGCCTGTAGGCCGTCGACTTTGACACTCCCAGAAGCTCGGCTACTGCCGAATGACTGTAAAGCTTCTCATTTCGTTCGCGAAGGATGGCCCCGATGGTGTTTGCATCGTTGTCTCTTAGTTGCGACAAGAACCGCCGATCCTCCCCCTCACCCAGCCCGACGTTCTCTAACGTTTGAAACGCGTCTCTAACGTCGGGAACCCTCTGCGTCACAATGCTGCGGCGTTTCAGCCTCCGGCAGACTTCCTCTATGTCGGAGCCGGTGAAGCCCTCGGAAAGGTCCACGAGAAGATTCAGGTCGCGCTCGCCGAACTCGATCGGCGACAGGAATTGTGGCCACATTTCCCGGCGCAAGTCCGCTTTTGGGTAGTCGAACTCAAGACGATAGCCGAATCGACGCCAGATAGCGGAATCCAGCAGCCCGGCGTGGTTCGTGGCAGCCAAGACTATGGACTGGGCCCCCAAAGCGTCCAGGTTCTGGATGAAGCTGTTCACCACGCGTTTCAGCTCACCAAGTTCCTGGGTGTCACTGCGGAGCTTGGCTATCGCATCAAATTCGTCGAGGAATAGGACACATGGTGTCCGCGCTGCGAACTCGAAAAGAGCGCGGATGTTCTTGGATGTGCTCCCGAGAAACGACGAGATCAAGCCGTCTAGCCGCGATACGTATAATTCAAGGTCGAGCTCGCGAGCGATCATTCTGGCGGCTCGACTCTTGCCTGTTCCTGGCGGCCCGTAAAGCAGCATACTGATTGATCCGGATACGCCCTGTGCATCGAGAAGCGCATGACTTTTGGCAACGCTCAGAAACTCATTCAGGAACGTCCCACTGCCCATCGGCCAATACGAGCGGCGTCTCCTGAACGACGCGAAGGTTGGCTCGTTCAACAAGAGCGAAACGGCTCTCTGCATCCACAGGAAGCGACGGAGAGAACGCGGAGCGTGCGGGATGAAGTTGGTGATCCGTTTCCGCCAGTAGCTTGCGCAGGCGGGCTGCCGAAGACTTGTCACCCTCAGCTTCTAACTTATCCGCAAGGAACGCGGTGTAGTTTCTTACCTTGTCAGTATCGAGACGGAGCGCACCGTTTATGATACGAAACAGTTCATTCATGAAACGTACCTGGGTTTCCATGGCACGAATGTACATCTGTGTGGAACGCATGTCAAGCTCAACGGCTGGTAAAACGGCTCATGTAACCAAGAAAGATCTGATGATCCACACGTCCAACGAAAAGCCTCTGCAGGAACGGAGGCCGCGGCCGGTCGTGCCGACGCTGCGGCTGGCTCGTTTCGGTCAATGGGCGAGTCTAAGGACAACAGAAGCGTGGCCACTAACTATCACCTGCTCGGGCGTGAGGTCCAGTATTCGATAGCGACACCACTTGAATCGGAAGCGGCTATGACCTGGACAAGCTGGATTAACGCAAACTGGCACACCCTAATAGTCTTCATTAGCCTCGCTGTCGCCGCGCTGGGGCTGGTTCTTGTGTCCCGAGAAGTCCGCCAATTGAAAAGGGCAATTCGGCCCAGTGACAAGACAACTGATGTCGGGATTTTACAAGGTGTGCATCAGCGTTTTCTCGACATAGATCCTCTGCTTGTTGAGCACACTAGGTTTCAGTACTACGTTGCTGGAGGGAACGCCCTGAAGAAGCTCAAAGCTGTCCCTGAGAGGGCCGGTGTGACTGTTGAAGACGAGAGGTTCGATCTGAACCTTGAGGACAAAGGATTCGTGGATTTGGTCCTGGACATATGGGGCATATGCGAGCTTCTTTATCATCTCGGCCGAAGCTTGGGCATTTCGAGCTTCTACAGCAAAGATCCGGACTACTATCTGAAGACGCTGGTCACCAACGAACATGTAGTTCACTAATGGGAGAATATGAGGGGTAACCACACGGATTTATCCATCGACCACGTAAACGAACTTGTCGCGCAAGCCCGACAGTCAAGGTCTTTCGCAGAGTCGGCTACACAGGCGGAGACCTCGTGACCTCTGTCCGTGATGGCCCGGGTTCAGACCGTTTGGGCTGCGTTAGCAGGGGCTCACGTCACACGCGGCCACGCAAGGCGCCACTGAGGCGGCTTCGTTGCCCTCATTTTGCAAACCACCTCCTTTGTAAAAGGGGGCAGGGCCTCGGACAAGGAAGAACGGCACTCTCTGAAAACCCGTGCAAAAGGCCGATTCTCTGGAAACCTTGGGAAGCCTCCGGACGGGGGAATGCGAACTTGAAAACCGGTGAGCTGCGTGAATGCACGACCGAGCAGTGGGAAGTCTTACCTGCCTCGCCAAGGGAAACCTGCCAACATTTTGCCAACGAACCGTAAATAAGGACCCGTCACAGACCGAGAGGGCACCACCAGCCAAACCCGAGTTGCGCAGGGGAATCGTCACGACCTGACACGGTCCAACACGGCCTGTCAGCGATCAATTCGCACCACGAAGCCAAAGGTCGCAGGTTTCCCAGTCGCCAAGGGCCCAAAATTACGACGCCGCGCCATGGGAGGTCGCCACACTCAGTCCTTATCCACCACCTTGAGCGGCAGCGGCGTCGGTTGCACTCCGACCCCCGGAAGCGCCTGAAGTGGTGTCAGCCCCCGGACGCCCATGTGCGCCAGCCTGGCCCGGGCGGCAGGTCCGATACCGAGGAGGTCGCAACATTGACGGTACTCCGCGAGCGACTCACGAACGATCTTGACGGCGGGGTTCGCCTCCAGCACTTTGTAGCCGGGGCTCCCATTGTAGGCACCCCGGGTCACCTGGTAGACCGGGCCCAACTTGTCCACCGCTGCCTGAGCCTCGAAGGCAGTAGCCAGGTGCAGCGCCGCGGCCACAATGAGGGTCCGGTCGGCCTTGTCGAGAATGTTCCCCTGCCAGAGGTCGGAGACGATCAGTTTGAAGATTTCGCGCGCCGTTTCCGTCAGATACTTCGGGCAGCGCGGTCTACCCCGGCCGCCCACAAGAAGCGGGGCGTGAGCGTGATAGGGTCTGAGCGTACCCTCCGCGCGATGCACCTCAAAGGGCCTCGGCGGTCGACCCGTTCTAGTCACTCGCACATCACCGCCTTCTTGCCGGAGAGAGCTTCCCACCGCTGAACGATAACATCACAGTAGGACCCGTCAAGTTCAAGACCGTAACAGACCCGGCCAGTTTGCTCCGCGGCTATGAGCGTCGTTCCACTTCCCAGAAACAGATCCAACACCGTGCTGCCGGGCGTGCTTGAGTTTAAGATTGCTCGAGCGACCAACTGCACCGGCTTCATAGTGGGATGCTCCGCGCTCTTCTTAGGGCGAGGGATATCCCAGACGCGTATCCTGCGTTCTTCCCCCGCCGTAGTAGTGCGCGGCCCCCCTCCCGCCAGCCGTAGAGGATGGTCTCGTGGCGCCAGTGGTAATCCTGCCGTCCTAACACGAAGACATCCTTGGCCCAGACGATCTGCTGGCGAAGGGAAAGTCCCGCGTCAATCAGGGCGAGCCGGAAGGGGAGTTCCATGTCCCCGGCCGGCGAGCAGACGTAAAACGCTCCACCAGGCGCCCAGTGAGCAAAAGCCGCTTCCAAGGCATCGGCCACGAGCGTTCTCGTGCCCTCGTCTCCCCGGCTGTCGTTTTGGATGGTGAGAGCCTTCCTGGTCTTGCCCACGTAAGAGACCCCGTAGGGCGGATCGGTGAAGAGGAGACCGGCTCTTTGGTCTCCCATGAGTCTCTTAACATCCTTTTTGTCGGTCGCATCGCCACAGAGGAGCCGATGAGAACCGAGGAGCCACAGGTCTCCCCGCCTGGTCACCGGTTCAGCTGGCAGTGGAGGCGGGTCATCCTCCACTACCTCGCTTTGACGAAGGGAGAGCATGAGCCGTTCGAGATCGGGCTCCTCAAAGCCGGTGAGGTCCATGTCGAAGCTGCCGTCGTCTATCGCTTCGAGCAGGTCCCTGAGAGACGGCATGTCGAGTTCCGCGAGCTCGGCGATGCGGTTGTCCGCGATCATGTCAGCCCACTCGGAGGCTTCGTCTGTATAGTCTTGGCGATCGACGGGGACCTCAGCCTTCCCCAGAAGCTGGGCGGCCGCCAGCCGGCCATGCCCTCGCACGACGAAGCCGCTTCTGGTTGACACGGTGATCGGCGCCCTCCACCCCTGGGCCTCGATGATCTTAGCCAGGAGATCTATCTGGCGCTGGGGGTGCCTGTTCGGGTTTCTAGGGTTGCCGACCAGCTTCTCGATCGGCACCAGTTCGTCAAAAGCACAGAACACGGGGATGCCACCTGCCAGTGTCGGTCTAGTCACATCCGCTCCTTAAAAACGATCGGGGACTTTTTGCTTTTTGCGAAGTTGGTAGGGCGGCCGGGTCGGCGCCCGAGCCATTCTCCGGAATACCCCCCCTATAGCCAGCGGCGCAATCCGTTGGGCTTCTTCTACTTTGGTCGATCTCTTGGAGTGCTCTGCGCGCCCGCACCCTCTGATAGATTTCGGGAGGAAGAAGTCGTTCGAAGTCGGGAAGCTGAGGGTCGCAGCCCGGAAGGCCGACGCCGGACGACCCCTCAAGGTCGTCGGCCGGCGTCGGCTGTTCAGAAGAATCTCCTAGAAGATCTTCGGAGGGATCTTCTAGGTTCTTCTTCTGTGGACACCTCTCAGGTGATACGTGGGGCACCTCAGCGGTGATACTAGAGTCATCTGAGAGGTGATACAGGGGCACCTCAGGAGTGACAGTGGCGTCACCTGTCGGGTGACTCTGTATCACCTCAGCGATGACACCAGATAGGTGACACCAGGCGTCAACATCGGGATTGAGTTTCAGTCTGGTGCCGCGCCGGTTGTTGTGCGCGGCCATCTGAAGCAGGACGTTTTGAGCAAGCAACCGGCGCCGGGCTCGCGCCACGACGTTCCGATGCAGGCCGGTCAGGTCGCTCAAGAGGTTGATAGACAACTCGGCGTCCTCGTGCTCGAAGTGGCCCTTCGTCTTACGTTCGACCGCGAACGCGATCTTGAAGTCAACCGGGGCCAATGACCTGAGCGCAGCGTCCACAAGATCCTTTGGGCACTTCCAGTAGGGCTCGACTGGCCTCTCGGTCACGGCCGCCTACCTTTCCCCGTCGGCCGCGGCTGCTCGATCAACCGCTCAAGGTCTGCACAGGCGCAGTTCTCGGTCCTGCCGCGTTGCACCGCCAACACGCCATCGAGCACTTCGGCGCTGGCGATCACCCGGCTGTGACTGCTGCGTTTCCGGGCCGCCCTGCGATCCCCGACGGCCTGGGCCACTCTCATGGCCGCAAGAGCTTCGGGTGGAGGCTCATTGCTGGCCCTGGTCGCTCGTTGAGCGACGCCGCCTTTGGGCGAGGTAGGACTCAAGTGCCGAACGCCTGTAGAACACCCGGGTGCCGGACTTTACAAACTCGGGCCCAGTTCCCTGCCACCTCCATTTCTGCATCGTCTTGACAGAATGGCGCAGGTACTCGGCCGCCTCAGTCTCGTTGTAGAGCGGGTCGTCTACGACCACTTCTTTCACCGCCTTTCGGATAGAAACACGTAGGCTATGAGAGAAGTAAAGCGCCGGAGGTAGGCTCCTGGCTAAGTGGAGAAATGCGGCTGCTCCGCTCGCTATTATTTGTGAAGTTGGGCCGCCCGCAGGTGGTACGTTTCGATTAGATAGCTGTCAAGGTTCCCAACGCGGAGAATTGGCCGATAGCAGGCCCGGCCAAACTCTAGGAACCGACCGCTATGTTCCTCGGTCAACGGGTTGATAACGTGCCCGCTTCCCGGCTTCGCATACCAGTGCCAAACATCGAGTAGATCTCGCGAGAACCATTGGCAAGCGATCGAGCGATTTCTTCCCCGCGGCTGATAGCGGCGTCGCGCGGCAGCGGCCCAGCTTGCCAGATGTGCGACAACTTGGCGTGCTTCACCGAGTTCCTGCTCGGCCACAGGGACTAACTCGTTCATCCCCTCGTGCCCGGGCCACGGCCGCCAGACCAGGCCGCCTTCGATCACTGCGGCAAGTTGCAAGTTACGGACCGTCGGGCCGTGTAGTTCCGAAAGCAGTTGAAGCAGGGCCGAGCACCGCCGGTCGAGTTCCTCCAGTTGTCTCCCGACCTCCGCCTTTAGGTGCTTTGGCCGGCTTCGCTCATCGTCAAGGCGGCCCTGAAACTGACTGGCTGCCATGTTCACGAGCTCCATCGCGTCGTCGGCCTGCGCTGGGTCGAGCAGGTCTAGAGCAGCGACGATTGCTCGCTCCTGCTCGGGCGAATAGGACCAGTCCCGGTAGGCGTTCCCGGTCGCGTCCTGGTACGACCACCCTTCGGGAGTCATCTCCGCCCCTCTTCGGCATCTTCACGACCTTGCCGTCGTCCTTCTTGGCAAGCGCCGCGGCGATCTCGCCCGACACCACGTCGGCGGCGTGCCTAAGCGGTGCGTCAGCCAGGTGCGCATACCTGGCTGTGGTTGCCGGCTGGGAGTGACCAAGCAGGGCGCCCACCATCGGCAGGGACAGGCCGGCACCGGCGCCCACGGCGCCAAAGGCATGCCGTAAGTCGTGAATGCGAACGTCTTTGATTCCCGCGGCTTCGCGTACCTCTTCCCAAAAGCCATTTAGATTGACGATGTGGCGACCCTTGCGCCGCACCGACGGTAGCACCCACTCGCCCCGCTTGTCTTCGGGCACGTCCACGAGGAGCTGTAGGGCGGCCCCGCCGAGCACCACATCCTTTTCCCCCGTCTTCGAGTCGGGCAGGTTCAGGGCGCCGCGCTTGAAATCGACATATGACCACTTGAGCGTGAAGACCTCGTTCAGCCTCATCCCGGATAGCAGCAGCAGCCGGACACCGCGCACACATACCGGCCGTTTCGTCTCTTCAGTTTGGAGCACCTTCCCCAACCGGGTCATTTCGGCGCTCGTGAGGTACCGCTTCCGCTTCGCCTCCTTGTAGCGCTCGATACCCCGGCAGGGGTTAGATCCATCCGGCCGGTACCCCCATACTTCGGCAAGGCTCATCATCTTGGAGAGTAGCGCGACCGTGCGATTCGCCATGATGGGGGTACCGCTCATGCCGGCGTGGAGCTTCGCCACCATCGCGCGATTGACGGCGCTCACCTTGATAGCGTCCAGGTCGCTCAAGTGGTCCTCGAGGATGCGCTCATCCTCATGGACAGATTTCGGCTTCTTCTTCGCGCGGGCGTGGCGCTCGAGGTAGAGCTTTGAGAACTCACCGAACGTCAGTTCTTGCCGTAAGTCCTGCTTCGCCTGGACAGGATCTTCACCGCCGGCGACTTCTAGCAGCTTCCGCCTGGCGATGGTCCGCGCCTCTTCGGGGGTGAGTGGGCCGTATCTCCCGATGGTCATGCGCCGGGTACGAGCAGCGCTGGCATTGCGGTATTGAATCAGAAAGCTCTTGAGACCGGACGGGAACACCCGGACACCGAAACCGGGTAGCTCGGGATCCCACAACCACACATCGGCTTTCGCGTCGGGCTTGGCGACATCGATGATCGTCTTCGTGAGCTTGGCCATTCTGACCACCTGATTTCAGTCAGTTGCTCTAACGCCTGGCCCTGCTTCCCTGCTTCCGTCCCCGTCCCCAACCTGCTGATTTCTAGTCAGTCGCCCTACTGAGCATCGCTCCGGGGCTCCGATCCGGCCTTTGAAGTGCCCTTTCAGTTGCTCTACTCGCCCCTCTGCGGAAGCACCACGGAAACATCCGACGGAATATCAGGGCCAAACCAAGAGTAACACGAAGAACAGCTGACTTACAAATCTAGCCGTTTTGCAGGCTATTATCCCAATGTGGAGAAAGCCGGCAAAGGGACTTGAACCCCCAACCTGCTGATTACAAATCAGCTGCTCTACCATTGAGCTATGCCGGCTCGCACCTACGCCTGCGGGGCACTCGCCTCAAGCGAGCAACCTGCCAGGCAAGTGGAGAGATTGTACGTTCGAGTAAGGAACACGGCAACCGGAGAAAGGTACGCACGAACACTATGCCGGTCCCTCTGGACGGCACGCGCTGCACTGATCGGGCCGGTTGGCCACGCTCGAACCGCCCCACCAGGGGCGGCTCCCCCGTCGCCCAGGACCTACAACAGCACCCGCCGGCTCTCCAGGTGCAGTGTCACCTTGCGCTTGATGCGCTGCAGTGCGTTGTCGACGGTCTTGGTGTCGTGACGGATAAAGACCGCGATGGCTTCGTAGGAATTCCCTTCCAGATAGTACTTGAGCACCTTGGACTCCAGAGGGCTCAGCAGCCGTTGGAGACAATCCGTGAGGCTCATCACCTCTTCCGAGCTGATCACCTGCTGCACCGGATCGCTGTGCGGCCGGAAGGGATCACATCGGCCAACGTCCGCCCGTCGTAGTCCGCGCTGGAGGGGGAATGGCTGAAGCTGATGTACGTATTGAGCGGGCACATGTTTCTGCCTCGAGGCCGTCTTGATGGCGGTGATGATCTGCCGGGTCACACACAATTCCGCAAAGCTGCGGAAACTCGTGCTGCGGCCGTATTCATAGTCACGGATAGCCTTGAAGAGGCCAATGTACCCTTCTTGGATGAGATCGTCGCCATCGCCGCCGGCAAGGAAGTACGAGTTGGCTTTCAGCCTGCACAAAGTGGTGGTACCGAGTGAGAACGCGCTTGGTGGCTTCGCGTCGCCTCTCTTGGCCAGGGCGACCAACTCTTCATCGGACCACTCGGCAATAGGCCTACCGGCGAATGCCGTGCTCTCCATCGGTCCACCCCCTGCGAGTCGCCCTTGATAGTCAGCTGTCGGCTTCCCGGTTCTGCCTTCTCGAGGGCCTCTGCGCAAAGCCTTGAGTCTCTCGAGGGTCTCGGGATCGACCCTATCCTCCACCCGATGACTCATTGTAATGCAATTCTAAGAATTTGCAACCTTCTTTGTATGCTCTTGCAATTCGTGGACGAATTGGCGGGAAGATCGGCGGGTGACGTTGGTCTTGAAAACTGTCTTCTGAAGGTTGTAGTCGGAGGATACTACGACCACACTTTCCCCTGCACTTCGGCTATATGTCTCCCTCTCGATGATGGTGTCGGCAGACTCCGAAAAGGACCCGAAATACACCTGGACACGGGCCGTTGCACTCTCACTTTTCTGCAATGCCTCAGCGTGCGAATCGAACACGATGATAGCCGTGTCGGACGTCGCGCCCATGAAGCTCGCTATGTGGTCGATAAGCCGACGCCGCTGGTCTTCCAGATCGACGAGAGACCCAGTCTGCGGCGCGCCCGGTTCTCCTCGAGCGAACGCCGTCACGGGAGGCGGATCTGGCTACCGCCGGTTGCCGCGGGGTCTGCTCCGCGAGGGGGCCCGACGGACGGGCCGGGGAGCGCCCCACCAGTTGGTGCAGAACGTTATACCCGTCGATGAGGTAGATGGTCACGGCTTGGTCCTACACGCAGCGTTGGCGCAGCGCTTCGTACAGCAGGATCCCCGCGGTGACGCTTACGTTCAAGGACTCCACTTGCCCTATCAGCGGTAGGCTTATCATCACATCGCACAGCGAACCCACCCGTCTCCCCAGACCGGAGCCCTCCGAGCCCATCACGAAACACGTGGGGTACCGGTAGTCCTGAAGGTTGTAAGCGGAGGACGCCCCCGCCGCCGTTCCGTAGATCCAGAAACCGGCTTCTTTCGCCTGGAAGAGAAAATCGGCAAGATTTCGCACCTGGGACACGGCCGCATGCTCGCTCGCCCCAGCTGAGGCTTTCACCACGGCCGCCGTTATCTCCGCCGCCCGATGCCGCGGGATCACGACGCCCGCGCCTGCGCCTTCGGCCGTGCGGATGATAGCGCCCAGGTTGTGAGGGTCCTGCACTTCGTCAAGAGCCACAAGCAAAGTGCGCGACGCGAGCAGCTCCTCGGGCTCCAGATACGGATACGGACCCGTTCGCACGGCAACGCCCTGGTGCTCATCGGTCCTCAGCCACGCGGACAGACCCGTTTCCGCCATGCGCCTCACGGGCGGCAATTCGGCTCCCGCCGCAGCGGCCCAACTCCCGAGACCCCTCAGGTACTCCTCGCCGGCGTGCCCTTCCACCACCACGAGCTCGTACACCGGCCGCCGCCCACGAAGCGCCTCTCGTACCGGATTGCGCCCGTAGAGCACCTGGAGGTGATCGACCGGCACGGTCGTTTCGCGAGTGGCGGTGCGGCTCGGCGCAAGCCGCTGCGTCACTGGCTTCGGCGCCACGGCCGGCCGGGCCGAAGGCCCGCCCGCGCCGGCTGGCGCGCGGTTCGCCCGATTGCGACTCGCAGAGGTGCGATTCGCGGGGGGGCCGCCCGCAGGCGACCGTGGCTTACCCGAGCGGGACGATCTTGTAGCCATCGGTCACGTCGCGGACTTCGAAGCCGCGAGCCTGGATCTGCGCCCGGAGGGCATCTGCACGCGCGAAATCGCGGCTGGCGCGTGCCTCCAGGCGCTCTTTTGCCATGGCATCCACGTCGGCGGGGACGGTGTCCTCTTCCGCCGCGACCGCCTCCAGACCCAGCACGTACGCCATCTCGACCATCTCGCTACGCACCTGGCCGGCAGTGGAAACCGACACGTTCCCCCGGGCCAGAGCCGCGTTCACCTCTCGAGCAAGACCGAAAACCTCGGCCAGCGCCGCCGCGGTGTTCAGGTCGTCGGCCAAGGCCGCCGAGAAGGCCTCGCGGCGTTGCGCAAGAAAGCCGAGCAGCTTCTCGTCGCCTTTGCTGCCGAGAGACGGCGCGTAGTCGTGGAGCCGGCGGAACACGTTGCGCAGCCGCTCGACCTGCTGCGCCGTATCGTCCAGCAGCTCATCGCTGAACTCCAGCGGGCTGCGATAGTGGCTGCCCAGGAAGGCCGCGATGAGCACCTCGGGACGGTGCCTTTCGAGCGTCGCCCGAAGGCGTGAGGGTGTTCCCGATGCTCTTGGACATCTTCTCGTCCCGCAGGTTGAGCATCCCGTTGTGCATCCAGAAGCGCACGAAGGTCTCCCCCAGCGCACCTTCCGCCTGCGCGAGCTCGTTCTCGTGGTGAGGGAAGATCAGGTCGCGACCTCCCCCATGGATGTCGAAGCCCGCGCCCAGATACTTCAAGCTCATTGCCGAGCACTCTATGTGCCAGCCCGGCCGGCCTTGCCCCCAGGGGCTGTCCCACGCGGGCTCCCCGGGTTTGGCACCTTTCCACAGCGCGAAGTCCAGCGGATCGGCCTTGTCCTCCCCCAGATCGGTGCGCTCGGCGTGGCGCATCTCGCCTACCTGCTGTTTCGAAAGCTTCCCGTACTCGGCGAAGCTGTCCACGTCGAAATACACGTCGGAGCCGGACTGATATGCGTGGCCCTCGGCCACCAATTTGGCGATGAGCTCCACGATCTCCTGGATGTGCTCGGTGGCCAGCGGCTCCACGTCCGGGCGGCCCAAGCCCAACTTGTCGGTGTCTTCGCGATAGGCCTGGGCGAACTCGTCGGCCACCTCGCGGGCTGTGCGGCCCTCGGCGATAGCCTTCTGGATGATGCGGTCGTCGATGTCGGTGATGTTCTCCACCAGCGTCACCTTGTAGCCGAGCGACTCGAAGTACCTTTTGGCCACCAGCGACACCACGTATGGCCGGGCGTTGCCAACGTGCACGTAGTTGTAGACGGTGGGACCGCAGAAGTACATGGTCACGTGGTCTTGGTCCCGCGGGACGAAGTCCCGCTTCTCCTGGGTCATGGAGTCGTATAGCCGCATGGTAGGGGGTCTCCTTGTTAGTGGCGCGAGACTCGCTTACGAGGCGCAGCCGTCGGGGTGACAAGCGACGAAGGCGGAGGCGGAGGCCAAACGGGACAAGATCTTGCCCTTGCCCAGACCGGCAACGAGATAGAACAGCTCCGGCCCTTCGTCACGCCCGCTCAGAGCTACCCGCAATGGTTGGTAGATGGACTTGCCCTTGATCCCCTGCGCTTTGGCGGCCTCCACCAGCCCGCGCAAGACCGCCTTCCCCGCTTCCGAAGGCACGAACTCGCCGGGCAGCCGCTCGAAAGCATCCTTGGCCAAATCCAGGAGAGCATCCACTCCCGGAGCCAACAGGATGTCGGCGCAAGGACAGGCAGCCGGGTCGACCTCGTCCACAAAGACGTCGGCGAAACGCGGGGCGTCGCTCAAGACCACGAGGTTCGCCTGCACGGCCTCGGTCACCACGTGCCGCTGGACGGGCGCGAAACACATCGCCGCCTCGGCCAGATACGGTTCGATCAGCGCATACAGCTCGGCCGCCCCAAGCTCGCGGATGTACAGGCCGTTCAGCCAGTTCAGCTTCTGCACGTCGAAGATCGCTGGGCTTTTCGACACCCGGTCCATGTCGAATTCCCGCACCAGCTCGGGGAGGGTGAACCTCTCCCGCTCGTCGGGCGGATGCCAGCTGAGCAGCGCCAGGAAGTTGACCAGGGCGGCCGGCAGGTACCCCAGCTCCCGGAAATCGCCGATGGACGTGGCTCCGTGGCGCTTGGAGAGCTTCGAGCCGTCCGGCGCCAGGATCAGCGAATGATGGCCGTAGCGCGGGCGCCGGTTTGCCCAGCGCGTGGAAGAGCATCAGCTGCCGGGCGGTGTTCGTGATGTGGTCCTCGCCGCGGATGACATGAGTGATCTCCATGCCGGCGTCGTCGATGACCACGGCGAAGTTGTAGGCGAAGCCGCCGTCGGTGCGCTTGATTATGAAGTCGCCGATGACCTCCGACGAGAAGGTGATCGGGCCGTGGATGAGGTCGTCGAAGGTGACATCACCTGCCGGCACCTGGAAGCGGATGGCCGCCTCCTCCCCCGCGGCGAGCCGGGCCTGGACCTCGCCAGGACTCAGGCGCAGACAGCAACGGTCGTACTTGGGCATCTCGCCTCTGGCCAATTGCTGCTCTTTCAGTCTGTCGAGCTTCTCCTGCGGGCAGAAGCAGGGGTACGCGCATCCGGCGGCCAGGAGCTGCTGCACTCCCGCCTCATACAGGCCGGCACGCTCGCTCTGGCGGTAAGGTCCGAACGCACCGCCCACGTCCGGGCCCTCGTCGGCCTGCAGGCCCAGCCATTCGAGGTCGCGCATGATGCTGGTGTCGTGCTCGGTGGTGGACCGCTTGAGGTCGGTGTCCTCGATGCGAAGCACCATGGTGCCGCCGTGGTGCCGGGCGAACAGGTAGTTGTAGAGAGCGGTGCGGGCACTCCCCACGTGCAGTGAACCGGTGGGACTGGGGGCGAAACGGACTCTTACCTCGGTCATCGGGATCTCTCCGGTCGCAGTCGTCTTGTCCTGGTGCGTATTGTGGCGCCTGGGGCCGTCTTCGTGCAGGGTCACGCGCGACACTGCTCCACGAGCGCGACCGCTTGCGCAGCGATGCCCTCTCGCCTACCGGTGAAGCCCAGGCCCTCCGTGGTGGTGCCTCGCACGCCCACCCGGTCGGGCTCCACGCCCATCGCCCGCGCCAGCCTGTCGCGCATCTCTTGCCGGTGCGGCGCGATGCGTGGCTCCTCACAGATGACCACCGCGTCGACGTTCGCGACCTCCCATCCCGCGCCGCGGATGAGGATGGCCACGCTGGCGAGTAGAGCCGAGGCTGTCGGCGCCCTTGAAGGCCGGATCGGAGTCCGGAAAATGGTGACCGATGTCTTCCAACCCTGCCGCTCCAAGTAGGGCATCCATGATGGCATGCGCAAGCACGTCGGCGTCGCTGTGACCTTCCAGCCCGTCGTGGTCGCGAAGATGCACCCCACCCAGGATCAGCGCGCGGTCCGGTGCGAAGCGGTGGGCGTCGACACCGATGCCCACGCGGTATGTGGACGCCGTGCCGCTCACCGGTGGCGCTCCGCCAGGATCTGCTCGGCGTGTCGCAGGTCCACGCGATCGGTGATCTTGAAATTCTCCGGCGAACCCTGCACCACAGTCAGCTTGCCCCCTCGCGCCTCGACCAGAGAGGCGTCGTCTGTGGCTCCCAGCAACGCTTCTTCGGGTTGCCCATACGCGTCCATGAGCACCTTCCACCGGAATATCTGCGGAGTCTGGGCTCGCCAGAGATGGCGGCGAACCGGCGTGTCCCTTATGAGGCCCTCGTCGTCCACTATCTTGACGGTATCGGTGCTCGGAACGGCCAGAACCGCCCCGTCCAGGCTAGAGTCGGACGCAAGGGCGTCGACCGCGGCACCGATCTCGGCGCACTCGATCAGCGGGCGAGCACCATCGTGAACGCCTACGAGGTCCCAGGTGCCCAGTGCGGCCAGGGCCAGCAGACCGTTGCGTACCGACAGCACCCGTTCGGCCCCGCCGGCCACCACCTTTGCCACGTTCTCGATGTGTTCGTGCTCGATCTCGCCGTTGCAGTAGTCGACGTCCTCGTAGTTGACCACCACGACCAACGCGTCCACCGCAGGGCACGTGCTGAGTGCCTGAAGGGTCCGCTGCAACATCGGGATGCCCAGCAGCGGCACGTATTGTTTGGGAAGGCCCGACTGCAACCGGGTGCCATACCCGGCGGAAGCCACCACGAGAGCGAGAGTCAGTCCCGACCGGCTCATTGGCTGGCCGCACGATGGTAGACGACGTTCGCGTGGCGGGCGCCCGCCGAGCCGGCGGCCGCGATGCCGGTCGCCGCGAGGCCACCGACCATGGAGTCACCCGCGAGCTCGATCACTAAGAGGCCAATCGCGTGAAGATCATCCTGCCCGATGGGTTCTGCAGCACCGACGTGACCTCCACCTCTACTTCTTCGCCTAGCTTGCTGCCTCCGCCCTCGATGACCACCATGGTCCCGTCGCTCAGATATGCCACGCCCTGGTCCTCTTCCTTGCCCTCGCGCAGCACCCGCACGCCCAGGCTCTCGCCGGGCAAGACCACGGTCTTCAAAGCGTTGGCCAACTCGTTCACATTGAGGACTTCGACCCCCTGGATCTGCGACAGCTTGTTGAGGTTGTAGTCAGTGGTGAGGATGCAGGCCTTCATCTCCCGTGCCAGCTTGATGAGCTTGGCGTCCACCTCGGGCAGGCCCGGGAAGTCCCGCTCCAGGATCACGACCCGCTCGTACGTCTCCTGCAGGTCGCGCACCGTGTCGAGGCCTCGGCGGCCGCGCGCCCGCCGGCCCGGCTCGGTCGAGTCGGCGATGGATTGCAGCTCCTCCAAAACGAAGCCGGGGATGACGAGGTCGCCCTCCAGAAAGCTCGTAGGCACGATATCGCCGATGCGCCCATCGATGATCACCGAGGTGTCAAGAAGCTTCGGTCTCAAGAACTCCTGAGCGTCCGGCTGCCGCAACAGGCCCTTCAGCCCCAACAGTCGCGCCATGTCGGTGTGCCGCTTGTACCCCATGTAGGCGAACAGGTAGCCGCTCACCGCGAACAGTAGCGGCAGAACGTACGGCCCCACGACGGGCAGATTCTTGATGGCCAAGCCCGGCCAGCGCAGCCGCCACGAGCCCGGTCACGAGCCCAACGGTGGTGAAGATGAGCCCGCTCGCTGTGAGGGGGGCGCTGCCTCGGTCGAGACGTCTGGCAAGCTTGGTGATAGCGCGGCCCAGAAAGCCGCCGACGATGATGCCAAGGCCGATGCCGAACAACACGGCCAGGGCCACCATCAAAGCGTAGGGCCCCCTGCTCAAGCTGGCCCGGGGGACAAACGCGATGGCCAGCTCGTAGCATATGACCGCGCCGACCAGGGCGATTATCAGCCGCACGGCGAAGGCCATGGGGTCCATGCTCTTATTGGCAGCCAACGATCGCGCTCCTACTACGACGCCCGAGACGACGGAGGCCTGACCGCAGATCTCGACAAGGATCTCGTCGAGAAAACGGAGCGCCTCGTCCTCATGCAGCTGTTTCGCGTACATCAACTCGGAGGCGAGGATACGCCTGACTTTGCTGTACATCTGCTTCTCCCCGGTGGAGAGCCCTTTTTCCGCATCCCGCAAGGCTAGGTTGCGCAATACATCGGCAATCTCGAGCACTTCCCCGGTCTTGATCTTCTCGCGGTTGTGCTTGATGCGCCGGTTCCAATTCTTCGGCATTCTCGTGGGGTCGTCGCGCAGCACCCCCAACACCTCTTCCACCTCACATTCGGAGATCACGGAGCGGATGCCCGCCCGCTCCACGTTGTCCACCGGGACCATGACGGTCATGTCGTTGTGGAGGATCTGGATGGTGTAGAACCTGCGGATCTCCCCCTGGAAGTCCTGCTCGGTCAACTCCAAGATGCGGCCCGCCCCGTGATGGGGATAGACGACTGTGTCTCCTACCCTGAACATCATCCGTAGCGCTCAAGCAGGTTGAGCTCGCGAAGACGAACCAGGCCTTCTTTGATGTCCTCTGCGCGGGCCGGCCCCACGCCTTCCACCGCCGCCAAGCTCTTCCACGCCGGCATCCAGGATCATCTGCAGCCTGCCGAAGCGCTTGACCAACGCCTCGATGATCCCTCCAGACAGACGCGGAATCTTCCGCAGCATGCGGTAGCCACGCGGACTTATGTGCTTCTCGAGGGCATTGATGACCGGCTCGTATCCCAACACCTCTCCCAGCCGTGAGAGCGACAGGAGCTCCTCCGAACGCAGCGACCCGAGAGCATCGCGGGCCTCGTTCAAACGAGCGGGAGTCGGGTTGGGCAAGTAGTCGGCAAGCACCGCCGCCCGGTCTTCGCGCACGTCCACCATCAGCTCCTCCAATTGGAGCTGCACGAGACGGCCTTCGGTGCCCAACTCGATGATGTACCGCTCGAGCTCCTGGACGATCACCAGGACCATCTCGGAGCGCTGCAGCACGCAGAGAACATCGTAAAGCGTGACCGCATCCTCGAATTCGAGAGCGCTCAGCGCGGTGGAAACCTGGTTCAGCCGGGCCTTGAACTTCTCAAGTGTCTGGAGCGCTTGATTGGACTTGGCCAGGATCACCCGTATCTCGTCCATGATGTAGCGGATGTTGTCCAGGTAGATGGAAACGACGTCCCGAGCAGCAGAGATGGAGATGCACAAGGCTTCGATCTGCTTGGCCACACGTTCGGCAGTGCGATGCCGGGTGCCCGTCTCCTGCGACTCGATGGAAGCGTCGGGCATGAGTTGGACGTTTGCGTGAGTGATGCGAGTGCCGGTGCGATTGAGCAGGATGGCCCCGTCCATCTTGGCCAGCTCGTAGAGGATCATGGGTTGCAGCTCGACGTCGATGTCGATGCCGCCCGAGATCATCGGTTTCACCTGCCGTTCGTCGGCGAAGACCAGCAGACCTCCGGTGCGGGCACGGACGATATTGTCCATCGCCTGGCGGATCACCGTGCCGGGGGCGACCATTTGCAAGGCTTCGACGAGCTTCTCGTCAATCGCCGGTGGTCTCTTACCCACTTCGATGCTTCACCGCCTCTCCGATGTCTGTGACAGTCTGCAGCGTTAGCCCCGAGAGCCCGGCTCCCGAAGCTCGATACTCTTCTCCATTGCGTGTCGGGAGCAAGACTTTTTGAAAACCCCGGCGTGCAAGTTCTTGTATGCGTTTATCCCCTTGCATGACATACCGCACCTTGCCCGTGAGACTGAGCTCACCGAAACCCGCTACTCCAGCGCCCGCGGCCCCGTCTTGCCAGGCTGAAGCGATCGCCAAAGCCACCGCAAGGTCGGCCGCGGGGTCTTCGATGACCAGTCCACCAGCAACGTTAACAAATATGTCGCACTTCGGCAGCGGGATTCGCGCTCTTCGCGACAATACGGCCACGATCATGGCCAGCCGATTGCGGTCCACACCGCGTGCCACGCGCTGAGGCATCGCCATGGAGCTGGGCGCCACCAGCGCCTGCACTTCGGCCAGCAGGCAGCGGCTGCCCTCCAGCACCGGCACCACGGCGGAGCCCGATCTCAGGTCGCCCTCCTCCAAGAAGAGCGAGGAGGGATCCGGAACCTCTTCGAGGCCCCGCTCCGCCATCTGGAACACTCCGACCTCGTTTGTGGACCCGAAACGGTTCTTCACCGCCCGCAAGATGCGGAAGGGCTGTGCCCGCTCTCCTTCGAACGAGAGTACGGCATCGACCATGTGCTCCAGGACCCGCGGCCCGGCCAGGTCTCCATCTTTGGTGACGTGGCCCACCAACACCATTGCAACGCCGTTACTCTTGGCCACGCGCAGCAGTTGCCCCGCAGATTCGCGGATCTGGCCGACGGAGCCCGGCGCCGAGCTCACCTCCGTGGACCACATGGTCTGTATGGAGTCCACGACGCACACCGCCGGCTGCATGGCTTCCAGACACGCGACGACCGCTTCCGCCTGAGTCTCGGTGAGGAGGCGGAGCGCGCTCCCTTCCCCGCCCAGGCGCCGGCTCCGCAATTTCACTTGCGCCGCCGACTCCTCTCCCGACACAAGGAGTGTCGAGACGCCGGCGCGCTCCATCCCGAGCAAGGCTTGCAAGAGCAGGGTGCTCTTGCCCACACCGGGCTCGCCGCCCAGCAGCACAACGCCCCCGGGAACAAGCCCGCCGCCGAGCACGCGGTTCAGCTCACCCAGGGTGGTATCCGTCCTCCCGTGGGCTTCGGCATCCACGTCTGCAAGGCGCACAGTGACCGGGGCGGGCAGGGCCGGTCTCCCGGCCTTGCCCGCCCCAGGTGGTGATACCTTGGCGGCTTCCTCGAAAATGGTGTTCCAACTGCCGCATTCCGGACACCGCCCCAGCCAGCCTGGGGATGTATGTCCGCACTCCCGGCAAACGAAGGAGCTTTTGCCTCGCGGCATGGGCCGCCCGGCCCTACGAGGAGCTGTCGGTGACGAGAACCTCCGGCGCACCCTCGAGGACCTCGCTGATGACGAGATGGTCCTCTTCGCGGCCCAGCAGCACGGTGCTGCCCCGCGGGAAACGTCCAGAAAGAACTTCCTCAGCCAGCAGGTCTTCCACGTACCTCTGGATGGCCCTTCGCAGCGGCCGCGCACCCATCGTGGGATCGTAGCCGACCTCCACGAGCAGCTCGCGGGCTTCCGGGGTGAGCGCCAGACCGATATCCCGGTCTTTCAACTGATCTTCCACCCGAGCGAGCATGAGCCCGACGATGTCGGTGATCTCTTCGCGCGACAGCTTGCGGAACACGATGACCTCGTCCACCCGGTTGAGGAACTCGGGACGGAAGATGCCCTTGAGCTCTCCCGTGACCCGGGTCTTCATCTCCTCGTATTCGAGGCCGCCTTCGGCCACCGCTTCGCCGAACCCAAGGACCTGTCCCTTGGAGATCGTGGAGGCGCCGATGTTCGAGGTCATGATGAGGATGGTGTTGCGGAAGTCCACCGCGCGCCCTTGAGCGTCGGTGAGCCTGCCGTCCTCAAGGATCTGCAACAAGATATTGAAGACATCGGGATGCGCTTTCTCGATCTCGTCGAGCAGCACCACCGAATACGGCCTGCGCCGCACTGCCTCGGTAAGCTGGCCGCCCTCCTCGTAACCCACGTAGCCTGGAGGCGACCCGACAAGCCGGCTGACCGCATGCTTCTCCATGTACTCCGACATGTCGACCTGGATGAGCGAAGCTTCCTCGCCGAAGAGGAACTCGGCCAACGTCCGCGCGAGCTCGGTCTTGCCGACACCGGAGGGGCCCAGGAAGATAAAGGACCCACCCGGACGGCGCGGGTCTTTGAGCCCGGCCCGAGAACGGCGGATGGCCCGCGACACGGCCTTTACGGCTTCATCCTGCCCTACGACGCGCTTGTGCAACGCCTCTTCCATGCGCAGCAGGCGGTGAGTCTCGGCCTCCGTGAGCTTGGCCACCGGGATGCCGGTCCACATGGCCGTCACCTCGGCGATTTCGTCCTCACCGATGGAGATCTCCGATGCCTGGTCGGACTCACGCCATTTCTCTTCCAGCTCGCGTCGCTGACCCAGAAGGCGGCGCTCCCGGTCGCGAAGATTGGCGGCCTTCTCAAAGTCCTGTATCTCGATCGCGGCTTCCTTCTCCCGGCGCACCTCTTGAATGGCGTCCTCTACCTCTTTCAGGTCGGGGGAGGCGCACATGTTCTGGATGCGCTTCCGCGACGCGGCCTCATCTATCAGGTCCACGGCCTTGTCGGGTAGGAAGCGGTCGCTGATGTACCGGTCTGCCAAGTAGGCTGCTGCCTCGAGAGCCTCGTCGGTGATCCGCACACGGTGGTGTGCCTCGTAGCGCTCCCGCAGTCCGGCGAGGATCTTCTCCGTCTCCTGAACGCTGGGCTCCTTCACGAGGATCTGCTGGAACCGCCGCTCGAGCGCGGCGTCACGCGCCAGGTGCTTGCGGTACTCGTCGAGTGTGGTGGCGCCGATCGTCTGGAGCTCACCCCGGGCCAGTGCCGGCTTCAGAATCGAAGCGGCGTCGATAGCGCCTTCCGCTGCACCCGCACCCACCAGGTTGTGGATCTCGTCGATGAACAGGATGATGTCCCCACGCTCGGAGATCTCTTTCATGACCTTCTTCAGGCGCTCTTCGAACTCTCCGCGGTATTTCGACCCGGCGACCAGAGCACCCAGGTCGAGCGTGTAGATCTGCTTGTCCTTCAGCAAATCGGGAACGTCGTTCTTGGCGATGCGCTGCGCCAGACCTTCGACCACCGCGGTCTTGCCCACGCCGGGCTCGCCCACCAATACCGGGTTGTTCTTGGTGCGTCGGGAAAGGATCTGCATGACCCGCTCGATCTCGATCTCGCGGCCGATGACCGGATCAGCTTGTCCTCTTCCGCATACCTCGTGAGGTTGCGCCCGAACTGGTCGAGGACCTTCGAGCTCTTGCGCTCGCGTCCCTCGGGAGCCGCCACTCCGCGAGGCTGACGCTTCACCGGACCGGCAAGCACGCGCATGACCTCTTGGCGCACGCGATCGGCGTCCACGTCCAGGTCGTTCAAGATGCGGGCCGCCACTCCCTCGCTCTCGCGCACCAATCCCAACAATATGTGCTCGGTGCCGATGTAGTTGTGGCCCAACGAAAGTGCTTCGCGGAGGGCCAACTCCAGGACCTTCTTGGCCCGCGGTGTGAAGGGGATCTGCCCCTGAGCTTCATGCTCCCCCTCGCCCACGATGCGCTGGATCTCACCGCGCACCTCTTCCAGAGACACTTCCAACGTGCCGAGGACGCGGGCGGCCACCCCGTCGGCCTCTCTGAGAAGGCCGAGGAGCAGATGCTCGGTGCCTATGTAATTGTGCCGCAGGACCCGCGCCTCTTCCTGAGCCAAGACGATGACCTGCCGTGCACGCTCTGTGAAACGCTCAAACATCACGTCAACTCCTATGCCCGGACCGATGCGCCTAGGAACGTATTCCGCAGCACCCGCGCCCGGACTTCATCTATCTCGGGGGTTTCCAAACACCCGGATCTTGAATCCATCTCTTGCATCATCAGATGCGCCGGCTGCAACCTGCGCACAGAACTCGAAACAACCTTCGCCGACAAGCCCAGGTACCTCGACAATGCCCATGTCGGTGCCCACCTGCGCAGCCGATACGAGGCTTACCGCCTCGACGAACGCGACAGACCAGGCCTGTTGCAGCACGCCCAGGGCGCGTCCGATATGGTCTTTCACCTGGAGCGGTGTCTCGCGATACAGCATCTTGCGGACTGATCGCTCTTTTTCCACGATTCCCTTAGAGATCTCGCTCACCTGCCGCAGGATCTCCGCCTCCGGCTTCCCTTGCCGGGCCAGATTGGAGATCTGAAGAAGACCCCCCGCCCCGCCCCACAAGGGCGCGATGCCGAATCCCTGCCCTAAGAGCTCCAAAGCCACGGCAGCAAGACGACCGGTGAGCATCAGCGCCGGCACGTGGACCGTGGTGTAGACCCTCATCCCGGTGCCGGCCTGGCTCGGCCGTGCGGTGAGGTAACCCCAGCGTGGATCGAAAGCATAGCTCGCGGCCGTTTCCAGGCGATCGTCCAGCACATTGAGCATGGACCACAGCTCGGACAGATGTTCTCCATCCCGGTAAGCTAGGAGCTGGAGATGGTCGGCGCCGTTAATCTCCAACGAAGCCGCTCCATCGCCGTAGACTGCAAAGCCGCGGCCGAACCCCTGGCCGCGGGCGAAACCCGGTGTCATCAGACCTTTCTCGGCAAGACACGTGAACTCCACCGACAACAACTTGCTCAGATCGTAGATGGTCCACGCCGTTTCGCCCTGTGATTCCTCAAGACACCGGACGACCCGGTCACGCACCGCTTCCAGAGCCTCGACGTCCTCGATGTGAGGAAAGGGCGCACCGGCGTCGTTACGAGACAGCCCTACGGCCGACCCCATGACCGACGGCGCCGCCATCAGACGCTCTCCGCCAGTTTCTCGGTCAATTCTGCCAGCTTGTCACGAACGCTCGCAGCTTCCTCGAAACGCTCGGTTTCCACCAATTCTCTGAGCATGCGCTGGAGACGAAGCATCTCGTGCCGCACGGTGTCGCTGGCGGACCCTCTTTGAGGCACTTTGCCCATGTGTTCGCTCTGCTCCTCGGCGCTCACCAGAGCCACTTCCAGATACTCGGTGAACACCCGATAGCATGCTGCGCACCCCACCAATCCGCTCTCCTTGAGATCGGAGAGGGTAGTGCCGCACACGCCGCAGCACAGGCCGTCCTTCTCAGCCTCAGGCTTGGCTTCCGCGGCCTCGGGCGTAGGACTGCTGCCAAGGCGTCGCAACGCCGACGGCACGGCCAACACCAAGGCCAGGCCGTCGTTCTCTTCCGCAACAGACTCGGCACAGCCCGGGCAAAGACTCGTATGAGTGACCGCGCCGCCCTCGACCTTCAGCAGGTGGACGGTGGCCGGCTCCTCCCCACACATCTCGCATGTGGCGGACGCATCGGATTCGAGGTTCCAGTCGGGTGACTCTTCTGCAAACACCCGGTATCTCCCCCATTCACGGCCCTGTAACGGGCCTCATACCGGCAAGACATCAGCCTTCCTCAAGCGCTTTCTTTACCGGGATTTATCGGAAAACTGCTTATGGGATTGTAGCATAATGGGCTTTCGGCCTCCGGGTCGGACCTCCTGCCTGGAGAGAGGGAAAACCTGCTGCTGGAGCCGGGAAGGCAGCCTAACGTTCGGGCCGCAACTGGGGGAAGAGGATAACGTCGCGCAGCGAATCGACTCCCAACAAGAGCATCACCAGCCTGTCGACGCCGATACCAAGCCCGCCGGCGGGGGGCATGCCATACTCGAGGGCACGCAGAAAATCTTCGTCCAGCACATGAGCTTCCTCGTCCCCGGCCGCTTTGTTCATCGCCTGTGCCTCGAAACGACTCCGCTGATCCATGGGGTCGTTGAGCTCGGAGAAAGCGTTGCCCATCTCCCGGCCTCCGATGATGGGCTGGAATCGCTCCACCAGTGAGGGGTCGTCGCGGTGGGCCTTCGAAAGCGGGCTCAACTCCAGGGGGTAGTCGATAGCGAACGTCGGCTGCACGAGATTCGGCCAAACCAGATGCTTGAGGGCGGTATCCACCAAGGCGGAAAACCCATCGTTTGGGGCCACGTCCACGTGCCTGTTCGCCAATTCGCGTCTTGCCCTGCCTGGGTCTTCCCGCAACTCCACGAGAGAAAGGCCAAGATACTCACGCAGTAGGGTATCCAGCGTACGTCGCGGCCAAGGCGGCTTCAGCTCGATGGCATGCTCCCCCATGACGATCTGCGTGGTGCCGATGACTTCCTCGGCGATAGCCGGGATCATCTCCTCGACGAGTCGCATGATGGCGTGGTAGTCCACATACGCCCAGTAAAGCTCCATCATGGTGAACTCAGGGTTGTGGACCAGCGAGATCCCCTCGTTCCTGAAATTCTTGCCGATCTCGAAAATCCGGTCGAACCCACCAACGAGCAACCGCTTGAGATAGAGCTCGGGAGCGATGCGCAGGTAGAGATCAGTGTCCAGAGCGTTGTGGTGTGTCACAAACGGCCGCGCCAACGCGCCCCCGGGAAGTGGCTGCAGGATAGGCGTCTCCACCTCCACGAAGCCTCTATCCTCGAGATAACGCCGCATTGCGGAGACCAGCTTGCCCCGAGCGCGCAGCTGCCACGCCACCGCGGGATTGGCGATGAGATCCACGTACCGCTGCCGGTAGCGCGTCTCGCGGTCTTGCAGCCCGTGCCACTTCTCCGGGAGCGGGCGCAACGATTTCGTCAATAGCACCCACGACTCCGCGAAGATGGTGAGTTCGCCCCGCCGCGTTCTGAAGATGTGGCCCTCGCAGCCGATGATGTCGCCCACATCCAGGTCTGTGAGCCGCTCGAAAGACTCCGAGCCCAAGGCATCGAAGGTGGCATATACCTGAAGGTCGTCCCAGCCGTCCCGCAAGGTGAGGAAGGCCGCCTTGCCGTGCTCGCGTCGGGCCATGATGCGCCCGGCCACCCGATAGTGGCTACCTTCGGCCTTGGTCCCCGTCTCGAGGTGCGCGTACCCCTCGGCGATCTCGCCCAGCCGAGTGCGCGACTCGAAACTGCGGGCGTACGGTTCGACGCCCTCGTCGCGCAAGCGCTCGACCTTGATCAGCCGCTCGCGCTCCCACTCGGGTACATGGTCGCTGCCCGGTTCGGCATCGCCTCTCTCCCCGGGGGTATCCTGGTCTGGGTCCACCTAGGACATCTTTCCGATGGCAAGTATCTCGTATCTGAGGGAGCCTGCCGGCACCGGGACCGTCACCGTATCCCCCACGCGTTTGCCAAGGATGGCCTGGCCCACAGGAGATTCGTTCGACAACTTCGCTTTCGCGGGATCGGCCTCTGCGGAGCCTACCACGGTGTAGATGCGGATCTCTCCTCGCTCCTGGTCTCGAAGCGTGACCGTGGTGCCCACGCTCACCTTGTCGGTCTCGATCTCTGAGTCTTTGATAACCCGCGCCCTACGTAGCTTCTCCTGGAGAAGGCTGATGCGATGCTCGAGCATGGCCTGCTCGTTCTTGGCATCGTCATACTCGGAATTCTCGCTGATGTCGCCGAATTCGCGCGCCGAACGAATACGTTCGGCCACTTCATCGCGCTTCACCGTGGAGAGGTGATCCACCTCTTCCTGAAGCTGCTTGAGACCCTCTTGAGTGAGGATGACTTCCTTGCGAGACACCAGAATACCTTCCTTCCCCGTCCCTCGAGTTGCGGAGGTGCGCCCCAAAGTAGCGGCGCATTATAGTCAGGGGGTACCCAGTTGTCAACAACACGCGTGCTTTTGTATGGCGCTCCCAGTCAGACGGGCGGGGTCTGCCCCGCCAGCGCAGCAAGGGCACAATCCAACGCTGCCGCGTCGGGCAACTTCCTCAAGTCCTCTATAACGGCCACAGGAACCCGAGAACGCCTGAAGATACCACCCGAGCAGTTTCCACGCCCAGCGCGCCGCCCTCGCCGGTCCCATCTCCTTCGCTGCCAAATCGAGGAGCGCCCGCAGGTCCCCCACGACGGCCTCGAGAGGGGGCCGGAGCGACTCCTTGCCGGCCAGCAGGTCGTCCACCAGCCATGGATTGCCCTGCGCGCCACGTGCCACCATCACGGCCGCCGCGCCGGTTTGTTCGAGCACCTCGAGCGCGCCCGCGACCGTGACGATATTGCCGGAGGCGATGACCGGCACCGTCACCGCCCGGACCACCGCCGCCGTCACACTGTGATCCGGCTCTCCCCGATAGAGTTGCAACGCAGTCCGGGGGTGCACGCCGATGGCTTGAATGCCGGCCGCCTCCAGTCTTTGCGCCAACTCCAGCACGCCGGCGGTGCCCCCTGCGGGACAATTGCGGATCTTCGCCGTCACGGGGATGCCGGCGCATGCGGCCACCTTGACCGTGGCGGCCGCGATGGCCTCCGCCCGGTGCGGGTCCGCCATCAACGCCGCCCCGGCTCCCGTACGCACCACTTTGCGGACCGGACAACCCATGTTGAGATCGATGAGGTCTGGGAGGCGCGGCCGGGCAAGCACCACTTCGGCTGCTTTGGCCACGATCTCGGCAGTCTCCCCGAAGAGTTGCACGGCGATCGGCCGCTCCTCGTCGAAGAAATCCAAGTAACTGCCGGTGCGCGTGTTGCCGTGGAGCAGCCCGTGGGCGCTGACCATCTCCGTGGTGACGAGCCCCGCGCCATGCCGGCGAAGGTGCAGTCGATAGGCGCTGGTAGTGAGTCCGGCCATAGGCGCCAGGACCACTCGGTTGGGTATCCAGACCCCGCCGATCGCGAAGGGCGCGGCAAATGGGGAGCAGCCGGCCATCCGACCGCTACTGCTGGTTGAGCCTATGAATGATCTCCAGTCCGCGGAGAGTGAGCTGCGGGTCCAGCTTGTCCAGGGTAGTCGCGTGACCGAACATGAGCGGGGCAAGCCCGCCGGTGGCGACGCTGACCGCCTCCGCGTTCAACTCTCGCCGCATCCGCCTGACTATGCCGTCCACCTGACCGGCGAAGCCGTAGATGGCACCGGACTGCATAGCTTGAACCGTGTTCTTGCCGATGACACTGTCGGGTTCCTCCAGCTCCACCCTGTTTAAACGAGCCGCCCGGGTGGCCAGAGCGTCCAGGGAGATCTCTATGCCGGGTGCGATGGCGTGGCCAAGGTACTCGCCTGCCGCGGACACCGCCGCAAAAGTGGTCGCAGTCCCGAAGTCGACCACGATGCACGGGCCGCCGTAAGCGTCGTACGCCGCCACAGCGTCCACAATCAGGTCGGGGCCCACCTGGCGCGGGTCGTTCGTGAGGATGGGCATGCCGGTCTTCACCCCGGGGCCGACGACCAATGCCTCGACTCCGAACCTACTCAGTGCCATTGCCGCGTACTCGCTGCTCAGGCGGGGAACCACCGAGGACACCGCGATCCCGCTCACCGACGCGCGCGTGAAACCATCCAAGCGCAATAGGCTTTGAAACAGGACGGCGATCTCATCGCCGGTGCCGCGACGATCAGTCGTCACCCGCCAGCTCGCGCGCAGGTCGGGGCCGTCGAACAGCCCGATGGTGGTCTGGGTGTTGCCTACATCGACTGCCAGCAGCATGTTGCTCCCCTTCCATACGCTAGAGCCCGGTGCGATCGCCGCTCAGGTCTCCAAAGTCAATGTGAGTGCCAGATCGGCCGCAGGGGCTCCCATGGTCAGTGCGCTGGTCGAAATGAGATCCACGCCGGTCTCGGCCACCGCCCGCACCGTATCCAGGCGGATCCCCCCCGAAGCCTCGAGCATCACGTCCGGCTTCAGTTGACGCGCGATCAGAACCAACCTTGTCAACTCTTCCAGATTCCTGTTGTCCAGCATGACCACGTCGGCGCCGCAGGCGATGGCTTCCCTAAGATCCCATTCGCTTTCGACCTCGACCTCGATCTTGATGTAATGCGGCCGTAGCTCTTGGGCCCGCCTGACGGCTTCCCGGACACCCCCGGCCGCCGTCAAGTGGTTGTTCTTGATGAGGACCAAGTCGAAGAGGCCGAAGCGATGGTTGCGGCAACCACCGTGGACCACGGCCCGCTTCTCCCATGCGCGCAGGCCCGGCGTGGTCTTGCGAGTGTCCACCACCGACGCGCCGGTACCCTCCACAGCATCGGCGAAGCGACGGGCCTGAGTGGCCACTCCTGACAGATGCGTAAGGAAGTTGAGCATCGTGCGTTCGGCGGAAAGGATGCTCCTCGCCAGACCTTCGATCCGAGCGATGACATCGCCGTCGTGGACGAAGGCGCCATCTTCCGCCACTGCGACGAAACCGGCCGCGGGGTCGATCTGGCGCAGCGCTTCCTCCGCCAGCGAAAGCCCAGAAACAACGAGGTCCTGACGCGCGGTGATGACCGCTTTCCCCCGCAAGAGAGGCGGCACCGTCCAGGCCGACGTGATGTCTCCATAGCCGGCAAGGTCCTCCGACAAGGCGCGGCCCACCAAAGAAAGGCCGTCTGGGTCTACCATGGCCGTTCCTTCCGATCCGAAGACGTCCGGGTCACTACGGCGTCTCCATCCTCTCGAGGCTCACCGCGGGAAGGCCGGTCGCTTCGTCCAGACGGACCAGTACGTGCCTCCGCCAATACTCGTCGTCGCGCTCCGGAAAATCGGACCGCAGATGGACCCCCCGGCTTTCTTCACGGGTCAGCGCGCACGCCACCATGTGCGTGGCCACCGTGTGTAGGTTGATGAGCTCGAGCTCTCCCACCGTAAGCCGTGGAGGCTTGAGGGACGCAGCCATCTCGGTGAGGAGCTTACCCGCCTTCTCAAGCCCCGACTCATCACGAACGATCCCACAGAGATCCATCATCAGGGCGCCGAGTTTCGCGCGGCACTCGGCCACGGTCGCGGCGTCATTGCCCTCACGCCGTTCTTCACCCAGCTCAAGTTTGACCTTCCGCACCGCCTGTTCAGACCCCACCAGGTAGCGGTTCACGTCGCGCACAGTCCGTTCGCCGAACACCAGGCCCTCGAGCAGCGAGTTCGAAGCAAGACGATTGGCGCCGTGGATGCCGGTGCTGGCCGTTTCCCCGCACGCGTAGAGACCCGGCACCGTAGTGCGCCCCCAGACGTTGGTCATCGCGCCGCCGATGAAATAGTGAGACGCCGGAGCGATCGGGATGAGCTCCGTGCAGAGGTCGAAGCCGCGCGCCTCTAACCCGGTGTAGACGGTCGGAAAGCGTTCCTTGAGAAAATCGCAGGGCAGGTGCCGGGCGTCCAACCACACGTGGTCGACACCATCCCGGTCCATGACGCGCTTGATGAAACGTACTACCACGTCGCGCGGAGCCAGTTCCGCGCGGGGGTGCGCTCCCACCATGAACCTCACGCCGTTCTGGTCTACCAGATGCGCGCCCTCGCCGCGGAGGGCCTCGGTTATCAAAAGGGTGGGGTTCTCGGTACCATACAGTGCCGTCGGGTGGAACTGCATGAACTCCATGTCCCGCATCAGCGCCCCTGCCCGGTACGCCATCGCGTGACCGTCCCCGGTAGCCACGTCCGGGTTGGTCGTATGACGGAAGACCTGGCCCGCGCCCCCACAGGCGAGGATCACGGCCCGGGCGAGGGTCACCGTCAGATCGCCGGCTTGCCCCAGAGACACCGCGCCGACACAGCGACCGCGGTCCATGAGCAGGTCGATGACGAACTCGTTCTCATGGAGCTCCACCCTGCCACCCGACGAGACCACCTCCATCAGGGCACTCGCCACCACACTTCCGGTGGCGTCGCCTCCGGCGTGGACCACTCGCGGGACCGAATGCGCTCCCTCCGACGCCAGAATGAGCTTCCCGTCCCGGCGGTCGAAATTAGTGCCGAGGTGCTCCAATTCTCGTACGCGATCCGGCCCTTCCTCCACGAGCACGCGGACTGCCCTCTCGTTGCACAAGCCTGCTCCCGCCTCCAGCGTGTCCTGCAGATGGAGCTCGGGGGAATCGAACGGCCCCAGCGCCGCGGCGATGCCGCCCTGGGCGAGAAAGGTGGTCGTGTCGTCCAGCGTGCTCTTTGTGATGAGGGCCACGTTCCATGAGCGAGCCGCTCCCACTGCCGCGGTGAGCCCGGCGATGCCCCCGCCGATGATCAGGACGTCGCAACTCGAGTAGCTGAGGTCCGCACCGGCGCGCGAGACCAGACAAGGCCGCAGGGGCGTCAAGGATTCACCTCGATCATCCTCTGGACGGCATGCAGCGCTCTCTCACGCACATCCGCGGGCACCGTCACCACGGGCGCCTCGGCCTGGAGCGCCCGCAGCACCTTGTCGAGGGTGGTGAGCTTCATATTGGGGCAGACGCTCACCTCGGTGACGGGATAGAAGTGTTTGTCGGGGACGTCCTTCGAGAGCCGGTAGATCATCCCCAGTTCCGTCCCGATGAGATACTCGTGGCCCGGATCCTCCCGGCAGAAGCGGATCATGCCCGAGGTGCTTTCCACGGCGTCTGCCATGGCGGAGACCTCTTGCCTGCATTCCGGATGAACGACCACCTTGGCCCCAGGGTGCTCAGCTTTCGCCTTGGCCACGTCTTCCACCGTGATCAGGTCGTGTGTGGGACAGAACCCTTGCCACAGGATCAGCTCGCGTCCGCTCTTCTTTGCCGCCCAGGAACCAAGATTGCAGTCGGGCGTGAAGATGATCTCCCGGTCCGCCGGATAGGATTGCACTACCCGCACGGCGTTGGCGCTCGTGCAGCATATATCGGAGACCGCCTTGACGGCGGCAGTCGTGTTGACGTAGCTCACCACGGCCGCGCCGGGATGCTGCGCCTTCAGGGCCAGGAGTTCTTCGACGTCCACCATGGCGGCCATGGGGCACCCCGCCCGCGGTTCGGGAATGACGACCTTACGGTCCGGCGCCAGGATGGCGGCGGTCTCCGCCATGAAGTCCACCCCGCAGAACACGATGACCCTAGCCGACGACCGGGCGGCCCGCTGCGACAAGCCCAACGAGTCGCCGAGATAATCGGCCACGTCTTGCACTTCCGGGCGCTGGTAGTTGTGGGCCAGGATTACCGCCTGCCGTTCGCGAGCCAGGGTCCTGATCTCCGCCTGCAGCGCTGAATAGTCCATGCCGCTTATCACTCCTTCGCAGGATCGTCCGGCGAATCTTCATCACGGGAAGCATTCTCGCCCACTAGCCGTGTGACCACTTGCTCCCGCACGCACGCAAGAGCTTCGCGCACCGTACGCCCCGAGTGCAACACCAGATCCGGCGCGATCTCGGCCAGCGGCTCCAGCACGAACCTGCGGTCCTCCATGCGCGGATGCGGGACCTGAAGCGGCCCCTCCGTGGCCTCGAATGCATGGTACCAGAGGATATCTACGTCCAAAGTACGCGGGCCCCAGCGCTCTTCGCGTTTCCGGCCGGCCGAATCCTCCAGCCCTTGCACCGCCCTCAGCAAGCGCAAAGGGGGCATCGTGGTATCCACGGCGACCACCATGTTGAGGAAATCGGGCTGCTCCGGTCCGCCGACGGGGGCCGTGACATACAGATCGGACAGGGCTACCACCCGGGTGCCGGGCAGCTCGCCCAGCTTCCGGACCGCGCGGAGAAGCAGCGCCTTGGAATCTCCTTGGTTCGACCCAAGACCCAGATAGGCCCGCGCGGGATCCGCGCCGGGGGCGGGCGGATGTTCCCGTGGGCACGGCATCGCGGTCAGCCCGATAGGTCGCTGCGCTGAATCTCGACTGCTGCGCCAACAGCAGCGAGCGCGCAGGCAACGGGCGGATGCGGCTTGGTCACCTGCACCCACACGGAGTCCACGGGAAACTTCCTCAGGATGGCCTCGCCGACCGTGGTGGCCATGGCCTCGAGCAGGCTGAAGCTCCGGGAAGTGGCGAGATCGACTATCAAGTCGAGCACCTCCGTGTAGTCGACCACGTCTTCCACCCTGTCCGTGCGGGCAGCCTTGCAGTCGTCAACGCTCAACCGCAGATCGAAGTAGAGGCGCTGTCCGAGCACCTTCTCCTCGCGTGACACTCCGTGATGGCCGTACACCTCGAGTTGCTGGATGAAGAAGTCCACGCTTTACCCCCCGCGGTGGCTAGTTGACGGCGGCTGGGAACACGGCGCGCGCAACCTTGACTGCGTCGCGATTGACACTCACCTGATGCACGCGCAGGATATGGGCGCCCTGACAGGCCGCGATCACCGATGTGGCTGCCGTGGCTTCGTCCCTTTCCCGAGGCACCTCCAGGCCAAGTATCTCGCCAAGGAAACGCTTGCGCGAGGTTCCAAGGACGAGGGGGCGGCCCAGCGAGCGGAACGTGCCCAAATGGCGTAGCAGCTCCAGGTTGTGGCCGGCCGTCTTACCGAAACCGATCCCCGGGTCCACGAGAAGGTTTTCCTCCTTGAGCCCATGATCCACAGCCCAATTGAGGCGTTCTAAGAAGAACGCGTACACCTCGGCCACGACATCTTCGTACACGGGCCGCTCCTGCATCGTCCGCGGTTCGCCCTTCATGTGCATGAGCACCACGGGACACCCGGCGTCCCGGACGACCGCGACCATCTCAGGGTCCGAGCGCAGCGCGGATATGTCGTTGATCATCCAGGCCCCCGACTTGAGCACCTCCGCGGCGACAGCGGCCTTGAACGTGTCCACGGATATGCGACCGGGAAGACGCTCCGCCAGCGCCCTCACGGCAGGTAGCACGCGCGAGAGCTCGACGGCCGCAGGCACCGGAGCAGCCCCCGGCCGGGTCGATTCGCCCCCCACATCCACGCAGCGCCGCGCCTTCGGCCACCATCGCCACGCCGGCGCTGACCGCCTCATCCTGATCGAGATAACGACCGCCGTCGGAGAACGAGTCCGGCGTCAGGTTGAGCACGCCCATCAGCACCGGAGGATCGCTGAGATCGAGGCCCGGAGGACCGGCGGGAACCGGACGGCCGTAGTTGCTAAGTGCGGCCTGCGATAGAGTCCGCCAGCGCTCGCAGCCCGAATGGTTGTGCCCTCAGTTTGGGCAAGAGCCTTTCGAACTGGGTCGCCGTCCCCATCACGATGCAATCCGCCGTCTGGCAGCCCATCTCGTACACCTCACGGGAGGTGGCCACTTCCCCTCCGCGGGACAGCATCTCCTGCTTCAGGATATTGGCCGCGCGGACGTCGATGCCCGACACCCGAAGGACACGGAACAGGGCCTTTCCCTGCATGATATCCACGCCACCCGGGGAAACACGGATGCCGGCAAGCACCGCCCGGACCTCCTCGAGATGGTGGAGAGCAAGAACCTGCGGAGAGCCAGCGGCGGGGATCATGGCCGGCTTCCGATCCTACTTGCTCGGAGCCTCGATAAGGGCGAGGACCTCAGCCCGTGTGGCCGCGCTGGTGCGGAAGATCCCTCGAACCGCCGAGGTGACCACCCGCGAACCGGGCGCCCGCACGCCGCGCATGGACATACAAAGGTGCTCCGCCTGGATGAGAACGAGCACGCCCTCGGGATTGAGGGACTCGACCAGGGTGTCGGCGATGGTGCTCGTGAGCCTCTCCTGCAGCTGCAGACGGGCCGCAGCCGTGCGCACGAGTCTCACCAGCTTCGACAATCCCGTTATCTTGCCGTGCCGCGAGGGGATGTACGCCAGGTGGACGACGCCGAAGAATGGCAGCAGATGATGCTCGCAGAGACTATGGAACGCAATATCCCTCACCAGGACCATCTCCTGATGGGTGTCCGAGGGCATGGCCACGATGATGGAGGAAAGGTCTGCCGGCTCCGTGGAGATGATGTCGTCGTACATCTCCGCCACCCGCCGGGGAGTGTCCTTAAGTCCGTCGCGCTCGGCGTTCTCGCCGATGCCCTCTAGGATCAGGCGTACTCCCTGCTCGATCTTCGCGTTGTCCACCAGGGACCCCGGCGGCTAGTCTTCGCCGACAGGAGCCATAGGCGTGACGCCCCCGGTGATGACTCCACGACCGTCGGGCTCCATGATCTCCTGCTCGCGCGGCCTGCGCTGGCGCTGAACGCGCTTGCTCTCGGCCGCCTTGCGAACCCGCGCCTCGTCCCTCAGTCTGAAGACTTCCTCGGGCTCCACCCCAGACAGCAGCGCCTCGAACTCTTCCCGGTCGATGGTCTCTTTCTCCATCAATAGCTGAGGAGACCATGTCCAGTTCGTCCCGATGCTCGCTCGAGGATGCGATGGGCGGTGTCGTAAGCTTCGTCGATGACACGACGGATCTCCGCGTCGATCTTCTGAGCGGTCTCGTCTGAGTATTCCTGGCCCATGCCGTAGTCGCGGCCCAGGAACGGCTGAGCCGTGTCGTGGCCGAAGGTCAACGGACCCAGGCTCTCGCTCATGCCGTACTGAGTGGTCATGCGCCGCGCGGTCTCGGTGGCTCGTTGCAGGTCGTTGGACGCGCCCGTGGTGATGTCGTCGAAGCGGATCTCCTCGGCCACCCGGCCCGCCAGCATATGCGAAAGCTTGTCCAGGATCTCTTTCTTCTTGACCATGAACTTGTCTTCCGTGGGCAGCGTGATGGTGTATCCCAGCGCCTGGCCCCGGCTGATGATGGAGATCTTGTGCACAGGGTCGGCGTTCGGCAGATAGTGCGCCACCAGAGCGTGACCGGTCTCGTGGTACGCCGTGATGAGCTTTTCTTCGTCCGAGAGGATGCGCGACTTCTTCTCCGGGCCGGCGATGACCCGCAGCACTGCTTCTTCGAACTCTTCCATCTCTATGAGGCGCTTCCGCCGGCGAGCGGCGAGCAGCGCACCTTCGTTCACCAGGTTCGCCAGATCGGCGCCGGTGAAGCCCGGGGTCTGAGCTGCCAGCACGTCCACGTCCACGCCGGGAGCGAGCGGCTTGCCCCGCGCATGCACGTCGAGGATGGCTCTGCGGCCTTCACGGTCGGGCCGGTCGACGACTGATCTGACGGTCGAAACGACCCGGGCGCAGCAACGCGGGGTCGAGGATGTCGGGCCGGTTGGTGGCGGCCATGATGATGATGCTCTCGTTGGCCTCGAAACCGTCCATCTCCACCAGTAGTTGGTTGAGGGTCTGCTCGCGCTCGTCGTGTCCACCGCCCAGGCCTGCGCCACGGTGACGGCCGACGGCGTCTATCTCATCGATGAAGATGATGCACGGCTGGTTCTGCTTCGCCTGGTCGAAGAGGTCGCGGACCCGGCTGGCGCCCACGCCCACGAACATCTCCACGAAGTCGGAACCGGAGATGCTGAAGAACGGAACGCCGGCTTCTCCGGCCACAGCCCTAGCCAGCAGGGTCTT
Source organism: uncultured Thermoleophilia bacterium (assembly GCA_963749535.1). GTDB lineage: Bacteria > Actinomycetota > Thermoleophilia > RBG-16-64-13 > RBG-16-64-13 > Chersky-299. The sequence goes on from CAVVNF010000025.1 coordinate 55,532, forward strand.
GCCGGTACCTGGGGGGCCGAACAGCAGCACGCCTTTGGGGATACGAGCGCCCAGACTTTGGAAGCGTTTCGGGTTTTCAAGAAATTCCTTGATCTCCCCAAGCTCTTCGACCGCCTCATCCACCCCGGCCACGTCCTTGAACGTGATCTTGGGCTGATCGACGCTCAGCCGCTTGGCTCGGGACTTGCCGAAGCTCATCACCTTGTTGCCGCCGCCCTGCATCTGGTTCATCAGGAAGACGAAGAAGATGATCATGATCAAAATGGGCGCAAAGGTCCCCAAGAGGGACCACCACACCGATGTCTTCTGGATGTCCGTGGTGAAGGAAACCTTGTTGCTGAGCAAGTAGGACTGCATGTCGTAGCCCTGCGTGAAGCCTATCTGGAACTTCTGCTTGCGTTGCCGTCTTGAGGTCGCCGGTGACCACCAGGTCGTGCGTCTTGACGACCACGTTATCCACGTTCTGCGTTCTGCACGTTGGTCTGAAACTGGTTGAAGGTGAGCTCGGTCGCTCCCCTTCGAACCATAGAAGAGGTTCTGGACGAAGAAGGCCAGCAATATCACCAGAAGTATCGGGAAGGCGGCGCTTTTGAAGAACCTACTCACCACGGCTCCAAAAATCGTTCTAATAAGCTAAGGAATACTACCACAGGGCGCTGTTTCCGAACCGTCAGCGGACGCAGCGCAAGAGCTTCGGAGTCGGCGGCAAGACTGTCTCACGCCCGGGCTTCGAGCGGGATCAGACAGCCTCGTCGATGACCCCGATGAACGGCAGGTTGCGATATTGCTCGGCGTAGTCCAACCCGTAGCCCACGACGAACTCGTTCTCGATCTCGAACCCGGTGTAGCGGCACTCGAGCTCGGCCTGACGCCGGCTGGGCTTGCTCAGGAGGGTGACGATCTCCAAGCTGGCGGGGCTGCGGGAGACCAGGTTGTTCGTGAGGTACTGCAGGGTGAGCCCGGAATCGATGATGTCCTCGACTATGATGATGTGCCGCCCGTCGATATCCGTGTCGAGATCCTTGAGGATCCTTACCACGCCGGAGCTCTCGGTGGACTGGCCGTAGCTGGACACGGCCATGAACTCCATCTCCAGCTCGAAAGACAAGCGGCGGGCGAGATCGGCCATGAAGAAGATGGCTCCCTTGAGCACGCACACCAGGATCGGGCACTTGTCGCTGTAGTCGGCCGTGATCTGCGCAGCGAGCGCATCAACCCTCGCCTGCAGTTCCTCCTTGGGAATGAGGATCCTCAATTGGCCACCCTCTCCGCTCTATTCTGCACTCGGTCCCACCGCGCAAAGTTCGCTCCGGGCGCACGGCTCACTCAGGGCTTTGGCCCACCCTCCGTAGACTGAGACGCACCATTCGCGTCGTGTCGCGGTTTATTCTACCTTCCTCGGCCATCACCATTCCACCGACCCACATGATGCGATCGCCGGCCAGAACCAGCGGGACCCGAGGACGGAGATGCGCCGGGACTTTGAGATCCACAAGGATGTCCTGCAATTTCCGGGTGCCGGGGGCCCCCAGCGGGCGCATGCGGTCGCCGGGCCGCGGCCCGCGCACGGCGAGGTCGCGCCCAAGCGCCGCGGCGTCCATATAGGCCTCGCGCTGCGGATCGGGGGCGGCGAACGCCTCCACCCAGTCCGCGCGGATCGAGCTCCCCTCCCACTCGACTTCGCCGGGTACCAAGAGCGGAACAGCCGCCGATGAAACCCGGGGCGAGGCCGGCCGGTCGCCTGGGCTTGTCCGGCCGCGCCGATTCGCATCATCGGCGCGCTGGAACCACAGGTCGTCGTACTCCTTGCGGGCGAGCCAGCCGCCGCCGACCTCAAGCTCCGCCGACCCTCCGGAACCGAGCAGCCTCTCTATGTCGAGGACCAGTGCTCTCGAGACCTCGACACCCTCGAGACGCCCCACAGCATCGAAGATCACGAGCCTTCTCACTGCGGGCGGGAGCGCAAGCAAACGACCGACGGCGAATCGGTCATCAGCGACACGCACCGCTGGGAATATCGGAGCGAATCCGGTGACGTCGGCGATCGGCAGCCCCGGGTCGGTCGCTTCGCGGGGACTCATGTGACCCAGCACCCACCGGGACATCTCCTCCATCTCCCCGGCCACTTCGGCGGCCCGGCCGGCTGCTTCGACGCACCCGGGCAGAACGGCCTCCCATGCCGGGAGAACTCGTTCACGGACGCCCGTTCTCGAATAGCCGGGGTCTGTGTTGCCCCTGTCCACGGCATATGTCAGGCCCATGGTCGCGCAGAAATCGGCAGTCTCGGCCCGACGACAGGTGAGAAGCGGGCGCACCCAGGGTGGATCGCAGGCTTTCATGCTGCGAAACGCCGCCAGGCCTCCATAGCGGCCCAGGCGGTACAGCATCGTCTCCACCTGGTCGTCCAACGTGTGCCCGAGAACGATCCTTCCCGCCCCCACTTCCCGAGCCACATCGAGGGCGGCGCGTCGGCGGGCCTCGCGGGCGGATTCCATCAGATTCCCCGTCCCCTTCGCGAGGGGACGGTCGACCACGGTGAGCCTCACCCCTAAACGACTGCAATGCTCGCGGACGAGGCGTTCGTCGGCCTCGCTCTCTTCACCGCGCAGATGGTGATCGACGTGGAGAGCCTGAAGATCAGCAGGTCCCGCCTTGCCCAGGAGCCCCTGACCCAGTATCTCCAGAATAGTGAGCGAGTCCTGCCCTCCGGACACCATGAGCAAAGCCGCATCCACAGCGGGGAATAGAGCCTCGCGAAGAACCAATTCGCGGACCCTGGGCACGATTCCGACCCTCCGAACAGTCACTTTGTCGCCCCCGTGATCACATCGCCGGCGCCCTATCGCCTGCCCTTCCGCGCTGGTATTCTACCAGGACCGTCAGGCCCAACTTAGGTTCAGGGGGAGGTCCTGCTTGGCCGGGTGCGTGCAGTCCGAACATGCGAAAGAGCAAGTCACGATCGTCTATGGACCGGAACTTGCCTCGTATGACTTCGGCCTCGACCACCCTCTTCAGCCGGCCCGCCACGAACTCACCGTGGAACTCCTGGGAGCCTCGGGTGGATCGACGAGCCGGGAGTCCACCTGGAGACCCCCCGGCCCGCCACTCTTTCCGAGCTGCTTCTGGCTCATTCCTACCAGTATGTCCAGGCTGTGGAACTCGCCCAGGGCATTGCCCGAGGTGAAAGACCATCGGTGAACTTGGCCCTCTACGGATTGGACACGGGCGACAACCCGCTCTTCCCCGACATCCACGACGGACCAGCTCTTTACACCGGAGCTTCCGTCCAAGCCATGCAGGCCCTCATCTCGGGTACGGCCGCACACGCGTACAACCCGGCCGGTGGCCTGCACCACGCCATGAGGTCCCTGGCTTCCGGGTTCTGCGTCTTCAACGATTGCGCCGCGGCCATCGCGATGGCCATCGAGAGCGGGCATCGGGTAGCCTACGTCGACATCGACGCGCACCATGGAGACGGGGTCCAGGCCGCCTTCTTTTCGGATCCCCGCGTGCTTACCATCTCGGTCCACGAGTCCGGTCGCTTTCTGTTTCCCGGTACCGGGAGCATCGACGAGATCGGAGAGGGCGAGGGGCGAGGCACCTGCGTCAACGTGCCACTACCGGCCTTGGCCGGCGATACCGCTCTCCTCGAAGCCATCGCCCAGATCGTGGAGCCGGCGGTCCGCCTCTTCCGCCCGGACATCCTCGTCACCCAGACGGGCTGCGATGCGCATCACACCGATCCCCTTACGCACATGACGGCCACCCTCTCGGTCTACCCGAGGATCGCCCAGGCTTTGCATGACCTGGCGCATGAGGGTTGCGACGGGCGTTGGCTCATCGTGGGAGGAGGCGGATACGACCCAGCGGACATCACCCCGCGGGCCTGGACGGCGTTCTTCGGTACGGTCTTGGGGCGCTCGGTGGAAGACGCAGAGTTGCCCGAGAGCTGGCGGCGACACTCGCGCGAACTGGGCGGCGATCCGCCAAGGCTCCTGCTCGAAGACCCGGGCCCGAGCTACACGAGCCTAGTCGACAACTCGCTGCCCGCCCTCTTTCAGGAGGTCAGGACCAAGGCGCTCGCGGAACTGGAGAAACGTATGGCGAACGACTGCAGGGTTTGAGCTTGAACTAGGGTCCTGGCTTTGCTTATATTGGCCACGCCCGTAAGCCGTAAAGGAGGAATAATCATGGGTGTTCCCAAGGTCGATCCCGATCTGTGCACCGGTTGTGGCATCTGCGAAGACATATGTCCGGACGTCTTCGAGGTCGGTGACGACGGTCAAGCTCATGTGATCGACCCGAACGCATGTGAAGAAGCCGGCTGCTGCGAGGAAGCCGCAGATGAGTGCCCGGAGGGTGCCATCAGCATCGAATGAGCGTACCGCGCTTGTTCGCGGAGCACCTTCGATTTCGATTTTACAAAGAGGCCGCCCCGTACGCTGGGCGGCCTCTTTGTTTCCCTGAGGGGCCTACTTCACGGAGGAAGGCAGCGCCTCGCGCAGAGTCACGAACGAGTAGCCTTGCGCTTTGATCTCCTCGAGCAGCTTCGGCAGGATGCTGGCCATCTGCTTGCTGCCCACGTGCATCAAGATGATGGCCCCGGGCGCGAGCTTGCTCATCACCACGTGCTCGATCTGTACGGGGGTACGCGTGGTTTCCCAGTCCAGCGTATCGATGGTCCAGTAGACGCTCACGTAACCTGCACTGCGCAGTACGGCCAGGACATGTTTGTTTCTCGCGCCGTATGGTGGCCTGAACAGCGGCCTTGGGTCCTCGGCACCGGCCTTGACGATCGCCGAAGCTGTCCTGCTGAGCTGAGAGCGCATCTGCGCATCGGTGAGCTTGGTAAAGTCCGGGTGAGAGTAGGAATGGCTCCCGATCGGGAAACCGGCCGCGACGATCTGGGCCACCGATTTCGGAAAGTCACGCAGGAACTCCCCGGTCAGAAAGAAGGTCCCTTGGGCCCCACCCTTGTCCAGCGCGGCCAAGATCGCCGGCAATGGCGAGGGGTCGTAGGCCGCATCGAATGTCAGAGCCACCACTTTCTCATCGGTAGGGATGCGCTCGTACTCCTTCCCCGGGGACAGCGCCAGGGTGGTAGTCGTTCGCTTGGCAGTGGTCCTCGAGTGCGACGAGCTGGTCGTGGACTTCTTGGTCGTAGATGAGCCGGTGGTGGAAGTGGAGACAGGCTTGTGCGGGCTGGTCGCCGTTGTCGAAGACGCCTGCTTGTCGCCGTGAGAGCAACCGCTCGCCGCAAATGCCAAACCAAGGACAAGAAGGGCACAGGCCAGCAGAGCCGCGCCCGTCGATATCGCTCCTGTCCTCTGCTCCCGCTTCACGTGCACCTCCAACCCCCGCCTTTTCTCGCAGGAGACCTCCGTGACCTGTCGAAGAACCAACCCCGAGAAGAAAGGAGACCCGACTTCAACCTGTCGACCCTATCGCATGTCGGACTAGCCGCAGTCGCGGTCGGGTTCCTTGTCGCCAGCGTGGTCATCACCGTGCGGGCCGGGCGGCCGAGGGGCCGCAGCCGCATGTTGTACCTTGTCACGGCAGTGCTCCTCGCCGTCCTTTCGTTAATCCTCGTGGTGACACATTCGCGGGAACCCCTGGCTGCCCTGCCTGGCGAGCAGGTCGTATTGCTTCTGGCCTCCGGGGCTTTCTTCGCCGGCTCGATGAGCTTCCGCAGGGATCACTTCGCGAATGCCGCCGAGATCCTCGACACCGCTACGGTGGACGCCCTCACCAGGGTGGCCAGCCACCGGGTGTTCCAGGATCGTCTCGCCCATGAGTGCGAGCGCGCGTACCGTTTTGGAGACTCCTTCATGCTTGCGCTCCTCGATCTCGACGGATTCCATCCCGTGAACAATCGCCACGGTCACCGCACGGGTGATCGCATCCTCATAGAGTTGGCCCGCAGGCTTTGCTCGCAGGTCCGCGAGATCGACCTCGTCGCCCGCTTCGGCGGCGACCAGTTCGCCATCATCCTGCCGCACACGTTCGAGAAAGGTGGCCGGGAGGTCACTGAGAGAGTCCGCCAGAACGTGGCCGCCTGGGTGTTCACCACCCCTGACGGCACCGAAGTGCGCTTGACTGTCAGTGTGGGGGTCTGTTCTTATCCACAGGACGGAGCCTCCGCCCCAGATCTTGTCGAGGCCGCGCAAAGGGCCCTCGACTTCGCGAAGCAGCTTGGGGGGAATCAGGTGCAACTCTCTCGAGAGCTGCCGGGCCGCGATGCTCCGGACAACGTGGTCTCTCTCCCCCGTTCCGGTCGGGGCGCCGTCGTCCGCAGCCTCGCCGCCGCCGTCGACATCCGCGACCGTTACACGCAGAACCACTCCCGGCTCGTCTCCGAGCTCTCGGCCGCCATTGCCAGGGCCATCGGCCTGCCCACCGCAGATGTGGCCCGCATCAAGGACGGGGCGCTTCTCCACGACGTGGGCAAGATCGGCGTGCCCGACGCCATCCTCACGAAGGAAGGGAGCCTCACGCCGGAGGAGTGGAAGAGCATCCGCCAGCACCCCGTGTTGGGCAAGCGGATCATGGAGCAAGCGCCCGAACTTCACGACCTCATGCCGCTCGTGCTGCATCACCAGGAGCACTTCGACGGCACGGGATATCCACAGCGCCTACGCGGCAACAACATCCCCATGGGTGCACGGATCATCGCCGCGGCCGACGCCTACCACGCTATCCGCTCCGACCGCCCCTACCGTTCCGGCCGGACTCACATGGAAGCCACCCACGAACTGCAACGCTGCTCCGGAGGCCAGTTCGACCCAGCCATCGTGGACGCGCTTGTCTCGCTTCTCGAAACCGACGATGGATTGCGCTCGCTGCTGCTCCCTGAGGACGACGATCCCACGGCGGAGCACATTACCTCAGCCCCAGCGGCGAGGCAGGCTTCCTGGAGACTGGGGGCCAGCTGAGCCGCCGGCCGGAGTGCGCGCCAGCAGGCTGCTGAAGAGTGGCGCCTCGCCGCCAGAGCCCGATGGGTACGCGCACGAGAAGGACGCGGGAATCGTGAACAGCAGCGCTATTGACGCGACCGACGACGTGCTATCGTGCCGCCCCGTGCGCTTGTGACGGCCGGGGCGCTGTTCTTCAGCAGCCCCACTAGTACTAGCCGATGACCGTCAGCCCGTACATGTGGTAGAAGAACACCGCCGCGAAAACGGCGACCATCAGGATCACGGCGATCAACGTCCGCCGATATTTGCGGAATCGCCACACGAGCAGTGTGGCCAAGATGATGAGAGCCACTTTTACCAGCCCGGCCAGCAGCGGGCTCGAAACAAACAGCGTGCGCATGACGGGGTTCACTTCGGTACTCCCCAGTGACAGCGCATGCATGGTCAATGCGAAATCGGCCAGATTCAGACAATTGACTACGATCAGGAGAACGGCCAGCGTCCCTGGTTTGTCCCGCAACCACACCAGGCTGTGTTCCAGCGAATCGCCGAACGGGCCCGCGACGGCCACATCGCGTCTATCGAACCCAGTCCTGCGCTCGCGCAGCACGAATGTAAGCCGACGCTTCCGCCTCTCCCTGCGCCGGCGATCGTCCGCTGGATGGTTGGCAGCGATCATTGGCTGATTATACGTAGTCCGTCCGTTTGTGGAATAGCGTTTCGGTGCAATTCTACTCGCGGGTATTACCCATTTTGTCGCTACTTGCGAACATCCTGCAGGCTTGGGACCGGTCTTGCGGGATCACCGGTCAGACGTAGGTACTCCTTCCGCAGGACGGGAGCGGCGTAGACTAGTCCCGCGAACGAGATCACCCCCGCCAGGGTGATCACCAGACCCGAGATCCGCTGGTACAGGATGGGCGCTATGAGTGTGCCTATAAGAGCGGCCAGCTGCATGGAGCTGTTCTCCAAGCCTTGGATGCTCCCCAGCCACCGGCTCGGCACCACGGCCACGAGGAACGACTGCTTGGACGGATACGACCAGGCTACCGCGAAGCCCTCGATCACGTTTATGACGATGAACAAGGTCAGATTTCGCGTGACGCCGTAGCTCATCCAGGCGAAAGCCGAGATCGTGTATCCCGAGAACATGAGCATCCACCGGCTGTGCCGGTCCGCCAGATATCCGCCCACCCAGGAGAAGAGCATGGGGACGCTGAAGGCGATCCATGTCATCCCTACGAAGCGGACCGACGCACCCAAATGGCGAAGCCACACACTCCACAGCACTTCGAACACTCCCATGGCGAACTGTCCGGTGGCCCCGATCACCAGGAAAGCTACGACTGCCGGGGTGACCAAGACGCGGTAGGGCGGATGCTTGAGCTTGTCCAGCCTACGATGCAGGAAGGGTTCGGGTTCCTTGACGGCGATCGCGAGCGTGACGGCCGTGAGCGCAGAGAGGGCGCTGCCGAAGATGAAGATCGCGTAGAAGGCCCATTTGCCCTGTCCCCCACCGAGGCTGTAGAGCGGCCAAGCTAAAACCGGACCGGCTACCAATCCACCGAACTGTGCAGAGGTAAGCCAGCCATAGGCCCGGCTTCGGGTCTCCTCGGTGCTCAGTTCCGCGACCAGCGCCTTGCTGGCCGGGCTGACCGCAGCGGCCCCTATACCCTCGAGCAACCGAAATAGGATGAACCAACCCGGATGGGTCGTGGTTATGAACAGGAGAGTCGCCACCGCGTAGAAAGACACTCCGACGACGATCATGGGCTTTCTTCCCACCCGGTCGCTGAGCCTTCCGAGCCAGGCGGAGAAGAAGAACGTGCCCACGTAATAGGCCGAGGCGACGACCCCGATCAACCATATGGAGGCGTGAGCCTGCTCCTTGAGAAACACCGGCAGGTAGGGCAGGATAGCTCCGAACCCAGACCAGACGACGAAGCTCGCCACGCAGACGATGCCGAGCTGAAACCAGCGCGTCCGCGAGTTGGCGGCGCCGCCATCGAGAGCGGTGTTCAGGTCGGACCGACTTGCGGGAGTTTTGCTCATGTGGGAACTTGGACTCAAGTCAATAAGGCCACGCTTCAGAACGTGGCCATCCAGGCTATCATCTTGACGGCGGACGGCGGGAGGTAGTACCCATATGCTCGAGCACCCAGGACGGGCTTTCCAGGCCAGGACGGCCTACCACCGGCAGACTTTGGAGGACCGCGAACTCGATTGGCGCACCAAGCCTGCGGCGTATAAGTTCTATCCCTACGCTCCGGTCATCATGCTTCCGAAGCCGGTCACGTCTGAAGAGGCCGGCTTGGATCTGTGGAAGTCTATCGCGGCCCGGCGCAGCGTCCGTTCTTACGCCACGACGCCGATGACCCTGCTGGAGCTTTCGCGGCTGTTGTGGGCGGGCAATGGAGTGACGGCGAGCTTCGGCCAAGACTTCTATCGCTCCGCGCCGTCGGCAGGTGCCCTGTACCCTGTCGAGACATACCTGGTGGTCAACCGGGTGGAGGGTCTCGACCCGGGCCTTTACCATTACCGGGTCGCCGGGGTCGACATCCTGGAGCGGCCCATCGTCGAGGGCAGCCACAGCCTCGAGCAGCTCAGGGTGGGAGATCTTGGCGACGCGATCGCCGCAGCCGCCTTGGATCAGCGGATGTGCGCCAAGGCCGCAGTGGTATTCGTCTGGACCGCGGTCTTCGCGAGAAGCGTCTGGAAGTACCGCGACCGCGCGTATCGCTATTTCTACCTGGATGCAGGTCACATCGCGGCCCACGTGTCGCTGGCCGCCGTATCGCTCGGCCTCGCCAGTTGTCCGGTGGCCGCCTACTTCGACGACGAAGCCGACGTGCTGCTCGAACTCGATGGAGAGTCGGAAAGTGTTCTCTACATGACTACCGTGGGCAAGCCTTCCCGACCCTTCGGCGGGGCAGGCCGCGTGGACGTCCACCACACGGCGCGGCCCAAGGAGTAGGTAGTAGCAGGCAGCCAACCCGCCGCGCCGCATTCGCGGTCCACCCCTATTCGTGGAAGCCGCGGCCGCGACAGCTTTCGGAGCCTATCGCCGGAAGTCAGGGCCGCCGCTTCAGCTATCCAGGCCTCTGCGGGGAAACCTCGGCTGCCGCGTCAGCTATCCGGCGTCCTCATCTTGCTGAAATAGTGGATGTCACGGTGGAAGACATAGCCGAGCCGCTCGAAGAAGTGCATGGACCCCTCGTTGCCTTCCTCGATCAAGGCCGCGACCACCTCCAGCCCCCTTGCTTCGAGCCGAGCTTCCACCTCGGCGACCAACCTGGAGGCGACTCCCCGATGTTGGCACGACGGAGCCACGGCAAGCCGGTTGATCCAGCCTTTGCGGCCGTCGTGCGTGCCGAAGACTACCCCCACGAGCCGTCCCTGCTCTTCGGCCACGATGAACACCGCTGTGTCCTTCTCCAATTCGGCGGCCACCTTGGCCCTTGCGTCGCGGCCCACCGGCCGGAACGGCAACTCGGCTTCGCTCCACAAATCGAGCACGGCATCGTAGTCGTCGAGGCGGAAATCGCGAATGTTCACGGCTTCCAAGTCGTCGCACGTCGCATATCCGCTGCGAGTATGGGAGGGTTCCGCAGCGACCGGCTCAGAAATCTGGGTCTTGCCGTCGGCGGTGATCACAATCTGCCTTCTCTTTCCCGCCCGGCGGTTATCCTTAGGCGCGTGGAGAGGTGGTCCCAGAGCATGTCGCAAGTCAAGCCATATTGTGGAGCCCAAAGGCCGGCTTGGCAAACTCGCGGTGTCAGTGGAGTCGCTACGCGTGTCTGAGACTCACGCTCCTGGGGATATAGGGAAGCGAGCCGTCCGGGCACCCGCGAGATCGGCGACCCCGACCGGCTCTACTTCGGCAAACGCGATCCGCCTCCTGAAGCGGTCCTGGCGGCCAATCCCACCGCCTGGACTTGGCGCCGCGAAGTCAACCCTATGAGCGTGAGCACGAACAAAGCGGCCAGGATGAGCAGGATGCCGATCGCCTCGTAGATCCCCACGTGTTCCTTGAGCAACAGCCACGACGAGACGACACCGATGACCGGAGCCGCCAGGGTACCCAGCCCGGCGATCCCAGCGGGAAGGACTTGCAGCACGTATAGCCACAGAAACCAGGCCACGGCCGTGGCAAGCAAGACGTTGTAGGCGAGCGCGGCTACGAATGCCGGCGCCCAGGTGATCCCCTGCGACGGGTGGACAAGCGCAATGATGACGATCGGGATGGCACCGAACAGCATCTGCCAGGCCGTCAGGTTAAGCACGTCGACGGGACCGCGGCTGCGTATCCTCTTTGCCACTACCGTACTCGCAGCCCAGGCGAGGCCCGCGCCAACCGCCATCAGCTTGCTCGCCAGCGAGCCCTTCAGGTTGACCGGATCGAGTATCGCGACGAGGCCGACCACCGCCAGAGCCACGGCCAGCCATTGGACCCGCTTGAGGCGCTCACCCAGGAACAGCCGCGCGAAGATCAGTGCCCAGAACGGCATGGTATAGACGAGCGCTGACGTCCTCCCCGCCGAGCCGCTCTCGAGAGCCCACATCAGCAACCCGATCTGGGCGGTTGTCTGCAGCAGGCCCAGCAAGATCGTGAGAGGCACTTGTCTGGGGCGCAGGGGGCGCCGCAATGCGAGAACCAAAAGGAAAAGGGCGATCGCACCGAAACCCGTCCGCATGGCCGCGAACGGCCACACAGACGCGTAGCGCAGCCCAATCTTCATGACGACCCAATTGGCCCCGAGGAATATCGACTGGCCGGCGAGGGCGGCCATCGCCACATTGGTGGACCCGGTGTCACTGCCCGGGGTTCGGTCCCGCACTTCGATCCGCCCCTCTTTCGCTGGGTCCCTGATGGATGGGTCCGTGCTAGGTTAACTGCGCGAAGCCTCCGTTTCAATCGGGCGCGCCGTCGCGCCAGGACCTGTACAATTCCCGCGTATGGGCTCCTGGCTGATCCATCTTCTTCAAAATCACGGGCTGATAATCGTGTTTCTCGCCATGACCGGCGAGAACGCTTGCCTCCCCATACCCAGCGAGATCGTCGTGCCCTACGGTGGCGTTCTTGCCGCCCAGGGCCATACGACCCTCTGGGCCGTCATCGTGGTGTCCACGGCGGCGGCCCTGGTCGGGGCCAGCATCGTCTACTCCATAGGCAGGTATGGCGGACGTCCTCTCGCTGCTCGCTATGGACATGTCTTTCGCCTGAAGCCAAGCCACATCGAGCGTGCGGAGGTTTGGTTTCAGACCCGCGGCGAGTTGATGGTGCTCTTCACCCGGGTGCTGCCCGTGGTCCGGACTTTCATCTCATTGCCGGCCGGCTTCTCCCGCATGACCTGGCGGAAATTCCTCTCCTTCACGGCGCTCGGGTCAGCCGTTTGGAACACCACGCTAGCTTATCTGGGCTGGGCCTTTGGGGCGAACTGGCAGTCGCTGCAGGCGAGCTTTCGCCACTACACGGTCTACCTCGCCGTTGGGATGGGAGTGGTGATCGTAGCGCTCGTGGTATGGGGTGTGTGGAGGTGGAACCGCAGAGCGCCGGTGCTCGAGGAGGATGAGCGGGGCTAGCTGTTCATCTACCGGGGTTTATCGATCCTTGGACGGCGGCGAGCGCTCGGCCACATCCATCAAACTGTTGCAGTAGTATGCGTAGCGTGATAGTCGAGATGAAGTTCTGCCGGATTTGTCACGCTGGGGCCTGAACTCATAAGCGGAAGCGGGCTGCCGGTTTCATGGCTGGGGCCGTGAAACAGACTGATCACGCGTTGAGCCCAAGGGCCCTCCATACAAGATCAGCCCGTGTCACATCGTCGAGAACGTGTACAAATCACCGCCGGTGGGCGGCCAGTGGCGCAAGGCGACCAAGTATCCGTTCGACTTGACGATCGTCAGCAACAAAGCTGGTCAGATGATCGCGGTACAGGACAAGGTAGCGCCGTATACGGGGTCCTAGAAAGGCAGATCACGCCAGCGAGACGACGAGCCGCGGCGGCCCCGGGATTTCCGAGGCCGTCGCGGCTCTTTCGAGGCAAGGTCGGGTGAAACCGGGCGCTGCATTGATTGCCCTCCAAACGGGTTTAGACAAGAGTCGGAACGGCTCCCATGGGGGTGCGCTATAGTGCCCTGGGGTTTAAGACGGTTTCATCGGTACAGGACAGGGGGGTCAATCGGAGATGAGCAAAGACGACGAGAGAGATCTGGAAACCAGCGGACATTCAGAAAGAAAGCCCTACACTCGACGCGACTTTCTGAAGATAGCCGGCGTGGCGGGCGCGGCGGTCGGCGTTGGAGGAGGTTTGGGAGGTCTGTTGGCCGCCTGCGGAGGCAGCACAACGACAACCACCACCTCTGCTGGCCCGACGACCACGGCCGGCGGCACCACGACCACCGGCGCCGCGAGTACAACCACTGTTAGCGCAGCCACGACCGGCCGCGAGATCAAGATCGGTTTTGTCACGCCGCTCACGGGGGGCCTGGCTTCGTTTGGGATCCCCGACAAGTACTGCGTCACCCGCGCAACGACCGCCATAGGTGACGGCCTCGTCTGCGGCGACGGTCAGAAGCACCCGATCACGATCATCCCCACCGACAGCCAGTCCGACTCCAACCGGGCCGCCCAGGTCACCGGTGACCTCATCAACAACACCAAGGTCGACATGGTGGTCGCCGCGTCAACCCCTGACACCGTCGTGCCTGTGGCCGATCAGTGCGAAGCGAACGGGGTGCCATGTCTCACGTGCGACTGCCCCTGGCAGTCCTACGTCGGCACCCGGACCAACGGCGATCTTACTAAGACGTTCAAGTGGACCTATCACGTCTTCTGGGGCGGGGAAGACGTCATGTCGGTCATGCTCGACGCATGGCCCGCGCTGAGCACCAACAAGGTCGTCGCCGTCATGTTGCCCAACGACGCCGACGGCAATGCTCTGAGGCCGCTATACGTTCCGGGGTTCAAGGCCGCCGGCTATACCGTGGTCGACGGCGGCGCCTTCCAGGACGGCACCGAGGACTTCACTACCCCGATACAGGCGTTCAAGAAGGCCGGCGCGGAGATCGGGATGGGCCTCTTCATCCCGCCCGACTTCACCAACTTCTGGAAGCAATCCGCTCAGCAGGGCTGGATTCCAAAGATCGCGACATACACCAAGGCCCTCCTCTTCCCGCAATCGGTAGAAGCCCTGGGTACCATCGCCAACGGCCTGACCACCGAGGTATGGTGGTCACCGAACCACCCGTTCACCTCGCCACTGCTGAATCAGACAT
>CAVVNF010000026.1:0-227042 GCA_963749535.1 uncultured Thermoleophilia bacterium
ACGCATTGCTGGGATCCCTGATCGCAGCTGCCTGTTGGGCCGGGTTTCATCCTCCTGGCGAAGCATGTGTCACGCGCATGAGTCCCTCCGGGTCACGACGCTCACGTTGTGCGGCTCCGCGGTGGTGCTGACGCCCATCCTCCTCGCGACCCGTGTGAAGATCGCCGGTCATGCCACTGGCATCCTGGGCCTTGTGGTGGCTGTCCTGTCCTTGGCCCTACCCTATTTCCTCCAGCCGCCATCCAGCGGGTCCGCACGTCCACGTACGGAGTCCTGCTCAGCATCGAACCTGCGATCGCTGCCCTCATGGGTCTTGCGATCCTATCTCAACGCCTGACCTTCAGAGAGATCGGCGCGATGGTGGCGATCATGGTTGCGGCAGGGGGCGCCAGTTGGACCAGCGCGTCGGGACAGGCCGAGACAAGCTCCCGTTGCGCCTGAGTTGGAGCGTAGCCACCCTCAACCGCGGCAACCACGTGCGTCGGCGACACGGCCGAGCCGGCGTGAGTGAAACCAATACGGGCCCCGCGGGGTCTCAAGGCCGCACGCTCAGAGCGGGCAAAAGGAGGGCAAAGAGGCGAATACAATCGCTGAATGGTGTTCGGTTGGCGAACTAGCCCTTGCTCTCGTCTTCAGGCAGACCAAGCCCCAATGTCAATTCTTGAGCCGCGGCCCGGCCGACGTTCAACTTCTCGAGCCGGGCAAGAATCTCGTCGCGTCCAGTGGGTAATCCCAGCCATAGGCGGCATGAACGGCGCGGTCGAGTCGCTCGTGCGCCTGAGCCAACCACGAAGGACGTTGGTTGTAGAGGTTCGTGAGCGTGCGCGCGCAAGCTCGGCTTCTGCAGGCCGGGCGGGTTGAGCCAGCCGACGCGAAGCGTGTCGAGCGCTTCGGCTGCCTCCGCTACCTCCTCTATCGCCTCGTCCGGGCGCGTCGGGGAAAGGGAACGTCTCGAAGGTCGTCGTCGGCGTGTAGCGGAAGCCGCTCTCGACCTCGCAGCTGCGTGCCCGAGTCGCACGCGCCCACAGCTCATGCACGGACGAGTGGAGCACGCCGAAGAAGTAGTCGTCGTCACGGGCGAAGACGATGAGCTGGCATGATCCGGCAGGGTCTGCCCGTCGAGCCAGACGAACAGGCGGTGCTTGGTGATGCGTCGGCGTCGCGATGAACCGAGACAAGCCCGCCAAGGCGCCTCGCATCTCCGACCGCGGCTCGACATGGAGCCACCATCGCTCGGCGTAGGCGTCGCGCCGGTTCTCGATGCGTGTCGGCATCACGTGCCGTCTTGACATACTCGAACGGCGCCTCGTAGAGCGCGGCTTCTTCGATCGGCATGGTCGGTCCCGAAGTCGATGATCCACATGCCCCGAGGCCGCCTGGTAAGGTCAAGTCCGTTCACCCAGGGCCGGACAACGTCGGCGTTCGATCGCCCGTCGGGATTCGGACTTGCGAGCATGGCCTGCGCCACTTCTGCCGAGATGTCGAAGGCGCCGCCTTTCGTGTCGCCCATGAAGGCGATGCCGAGGTTCTCCTGTGAGGCGGTGGACGCGGGTGAGGTCGATGCCCGCCGTCAGGTTCGCGTTGATGGCCGCGACCGGCTGGCCGTCAAGGTGCCGCTCCTCTCGGAGCCGTCGTCGTAGCCGACAAACGAGACATGAACCGCCGCGCCCTCCACGACCCAGGCTTCATCGGCCCAGGCGAGGAAGATGTCGCCCGTCTCCTTGATCCGTTCGAGCACGCGACGGTTGGCGCCGCCGCGGATGCCTTGCGTAGCGAGCAGCCCCACCCTTTTCACCTTGCCCGCCTCGACCATGGCCCGGGCCTTTTCGTGCCAGTAGCAGACCAGGTCGGCCTCGTGCGGCACCCGGCCCTGGTAGACCCGGAAGAGAGCGTCGACGTAGTCGTCGCCCAGGTTCGCGCGCAGCAGCTTGCCGCCGAGGAACGGCGGGTTGCCGACGATGACCGTGGCCTCGGGCCAATCCGGCTTCCCGCGGATCTGCCGGGTCGCTCAAGTCGAGTACCGCGTCGCGACACTCGATGTTGTCGAGCGGACGCAGGATCGGGTCGCGCGAGATAGGCGAACCCGTTAGCTGAGCATCCACTGGATCTCGCCGATCCAGATGACGACCCGGGCAAGCTCGGCGGCGTAGGTGTTCAGTTCGATCCAAGCAGCGCCTGCGGTCCCACCTGGGGGAACTGCATCGGCATCGATCAGGGTGAGCGAGGCCCAGAGGATCGCCTCGCGCTCCAGGTCCTTGAGAGCCTGCAGGGCCAGGTAGAGGAAGTTGCCGGAACCACAGGCCGGGTCGAGGACGCGGACGGCGCGAAGACGTTCGAGAAAGGCGTTAAAGACAGCGACCGGGTTCTTTGCCGCCGGGGTGCGGGCGGTGATCTTCTTGCCTTCGGCGACGAGAGCCAGCACCTGCTCCTTCGTCTGCTTCGAAGTCGCGGCGCAGCGGGAGCCATGAGAACCGGCTCGATGAGGCGCATGATGGAGTGGCGGTCGGTGTAGTGGGCGCCCAGTTGCGAGCGCTTGCTCGGATCCAGGCCGCGTTCGAAGAGGGTGCCGAAGATGGCCGGCTCTACCTGGGACCAGTCCAGGCGGGAGACCGCCTCGACCAGCTGGATCTCCTCGGACATCATGCGGCACCACCTGCGCCGCCATCGAAGAGACCCGCCGTTGAACCACTGGATGCGCTCGGCCCCGAAGAGGCCGCCGTGCTCGGACATCTTGCTGAACAGATCACTGAGTCCGCCGGTGAAGACAGCCGGGTCGTTTTGCGCCCCAGCGGCAAGACGCCGCAAGAGACCTGAGGGAAGCAAGCCGGCATCTTCGGCAAACATGCAGAAGAGGAGCTTGTTGAGGAAGTGGGCGACTTCCTGGGGCTCGTGGCCCCGACCACGGAGGCGCTCGGCCAGTGAGGCGAAGTGCTGGGCGGCTTGAGCGGTCAGTTCATCCCGGGTCTTTCCTGGCCGCAACTCCTCCGGATGCCCCATGACAGCGCGCAGAATCCGGAGCGGCTCCGTCGGGTCTGCGAGAAGATCGTTCAGGGCGAAAGCGTGAACGACCGCCGGGGTATTCGTGAAGTTCGTGTGCACCTCGAAGCGATCGAGGTCGCAGACCACCAGCAGCGGAGGGTTATCGAGGGCCTCCCGGTATTGGAGGAGTTGGTTGTAGGCGGCGGCTAGGTTCTTGCGCTTGCCCTTGTATTCCCAGGCGAAGAAGCCCCGCTTCCACACGTCGGCGAAACCGTCGCCGCCCTCGATCTTGCCGGCCCCCTTCTCGAAGGCGTAGGTCTCTCCGGTCGGGTCGGCCTCATTCGGCGTCGGGACCTCCAGCATCCGGCAAAGGTCGATGAAGTGTTCCTGGGAGGCCGCGCGCTCCGTGCGCGTGCTGCCTGCCCACTTGGTGGCGAACTCGGCAGGTGAAAGGGTGCTAGTCATTCCGCTCCGTTTTGAGAACCAGTCAGGCATGGCGTCCTTCAGACGCTCTTCCCGGCTCCTGTACGTCAGCTCGTTCACGGTATAGCAGATTGGCACCCACCAGCAAGCCCATGGGCATGAAGCCCTCATGTTGTTGCCACCATATGCAGGCCGAACCTTTGTTCCCAATTTGAGCCGCTGTTGCTTGCACGTTCGAAGCTGCAGCGCCTGCCTTAGGCGTCCGCCCACATAGCCGCTTCGTTTTCAAATACAAGAACGGCCTGCGGCGGGGGTTCGCCCATTTCCAGAAGTTCCCGTACGCCCCGAGCCCAGGTGTCTGGCTTCACAGTTCGAAGGTAAGACACCCAGATGCTGAAAGGGCATGGTCAGGCTGCGATCACCCGATTGAACCCAAAGGACAGCTTCATCTACCGGAGGGGCACCGGGTGTTCGGCAAAAGCAGGATCCGGTTAGACCGGCTTGCTCCAGGCACGCGATAAGGCCATCAACTGAGACGAAAGCCTCGAAAATAACAAAATCGCAGATGATTGCCGCACAGTCCTCAGGGCTGAGAGGATAGATCGCAAACGGTGCCATGACCGATGAGCGCACGCAGCGGTATCTCCACTTTTTCCCGTCACGCGTGCGTAGTCACCATTCCAGCTTGCTCTAGCGCTTCTTCCTTTGCGGCTGAGAGAGCCTGCTGTGCACCCGCCGGATTCTCCTCCCACAGCTGATTCACCACCAGGGGAGCCATCGCATTACAGCCTATCGTGAAGGAACCCTAACGTCCCGCATCCATTTTCCTTCGCAAGCTGAATGGCTTCATTCAGCTTCGGAAGATCAGTCCGATACGGCTCAGATACCTTGACGATCCTTCCGACGCCCGGTTCTCCCGGAAGAAACATCCACGAGTGCGCCCAGTGTTGCCCCGATCCGCTCCATTTGTTTCTTATCCACGCGATTACTCGCCTTCACCTCATGTAGCAACGCGCCCTTGTCTTCTGTGAACTCCGTGATATCGGCGATCCTCAGGCAGTTTGTGAGGTCAGGTAGCAGAGCGAAGTGACGCGAGTCGCGCCAGCAGCTTTCCACCCGACCAAGTTCGTATGCGAACCCGCCCTTTCCCAGAATGGCCCTGGTGACTGGTTGCGGGAAAGAGCGAGGATAATGCGACGATCGTAGTCGAAACAGCGCCAAGCAAGCGCGTCTCCGACACTTCGAATCTGACGAGCGAGACGTGCAGATACGAGGGCTTCGAATTCCCAGCTCTCGGTTCGCCTTGGATCCAAACCGTCGGCCGGTTCTGGGTAGTCCCCGGGAACCGTCTTCTTGTGCCCTTAGCCGCTTGATCGCGTGGGAACATTGCGCGCGCCGTTCTTCAACCCTGTAGAGTTCGCCGCCAAGAAGCCGCTGGAACTCGTAGTAGTCCTCAGGTGAATCGCAGCCCCGTAGCCTTCTGATAAGTTCCACTAGGCGCGGGAAGAGGGAGCGCTGGGCAGGATCTACTACCACGGCCGCCATTTGGTCCGGCGCCAATGATCGTAAAGGCTCGCCTGCTTTCATGACGACGCACCTCGGGCCCTATCCTCTGGCTCCCGCCGGGCCTGGGCTGCGACCCGCTCCAACTGGGTTCGCCACCCCAAACCTCATCATACTGGGGTTGCCTCATTTTGGCAGGACCCCACCCGACACTACGGAAGCTTCGCCCCGTTGGGGAGGTGGGCCCTACTGGGCGGGTTTAACACGCTGGTGCCCCTGGCCGTCGGTGCCAGGCGACGAAGTTCGTCCGCCATTAGGCACATGAGCTCGCTGCCGGACTACCACCGTCTCCACCATGCTCGGGTGGACCGAGCGGTGACAAGTAACCGTCCCGACGCTCTTGAATCTGAACTGAAGGTGATGCCGGCGGCCATATCACCGCTGTTGAACTCCCATGTGTCGCCGAACAGATGGTGCGGAAACCCGTGTGGACGTGCTACGTAGTTGGCGAGGGGGGTGGCAGCCACTGTTCGCACCAACCCAGCCGTGCAGCGACAGCCATAAGGGGCAGTGCGACCCAACGGTGTTAGCCTAATAGCGTCGCAAAATGGGTTGGAAACCAAGCTAACGGTGTTGGGCACGATGTAGGGCGGTGGTCTTGCAGTCGATTCGGCACATTGTTGTAATCTGGGACGAGTTGAGCACGTCAGTGAACGACACCTGGATTCAATGTCGGCTGCGTTCTTCAAGCACTACGTGGCAGCATTCCCGCAGGGAGCCAGCACCCCAGAGTCACCGATTGTCATGGCCACCAAGTCGCCCATCCTCGCTCACCTTAAGATTGACTCCTTTCTTCATCGAAGGTGTCTTTATCCCATACTCCAAGCAGAACAAGGACCTGGCTCTCGTGAAGTACTGCTCCACCGGAGTGATCGACCAGGATGAAGCGTTTCACTTCCTGCTAGACGACCTCCGGAATGCCCGGTATCTGAGAAGGGACACTCCACTACTGGCAGACTACGCCGTCCTGGTCTGTTTCATCACGAGCGATCGTCTCGCGACATGGCGCAGGCCATCGACTACGTGCAGTCCAAAGGCCACAGAATAAAGACCAACTTCGCCTCCGTCAAAATCCCGAAGCTTCCCTCGCCAAACAACGAGCGGATCGCCTTCGTGGGCCGGGCCGTCGGAACCGAGCTGCGCAGGTGTTTCGTGCGCTTGGACGGGGACTTGCTTATTCTCGACATGCACCCGTCCATTGGAGGCGTAAGCAAGTAGTCCGCACGGGCCGCAGGAACTCACCGATGTCCTGCGCCTCGCTTAACCTCGGATGGTCGCTTCGACTGTACAATCAAGTGGGGAGTTTTGAGCGGGGCATTGGGTAGTATCCACAGGGCCACAGTGGATTTTAACCAGCAACCGTCACGAGGCACACATGGCGATGGGCCAATCCATCCTCCTGCCAGGCCGTCTCCCTGCCTGGTCCCCACTTTCACCGCGAGCGGCCCGCATCTGAGACCGTTGCCTCCTTTCCACTTGAGGGTCCGGGGGGCCGGTTGCACAAGGCAGGTCTAGTCCGGTAGACTCCTTGCTCCGTTCCGTTCAGAGCAGCCAGGGGGCAAGAAGCAAGAATGAGCGAAGCACCAGCCAAGGACTCCACACCCAGCCGCAGCGACCACCAAAGAAGGGAGGCCCTTGCCCGAGCCAACCAGGTGAGATCTGCGCGGAGCCGTCCTAAAGAGCAGCTTAAGCGAAAAGAGGTAAGTCTTGCCTCCCTGCTCGCTCGACTATCCCTCCTATCTGGCGACCGCCAAGGTCAACGATCTACTGCAGGCTCTCCCCGGCTGCGGGCCCGCCAGGGCAGGTAAGCTCCTCGCGAGCTGCCGCATCAGCTCCATCAAGACCATGGCCGGCCTTACCCCACGCCAGCGCCAGGCGCTTCTCGAGGTTAGAAGGGTAGGCGTCTCTCCGGGCGGATATGCCCGGCCACCTCTTGCATTCTTCAACTTGCTTTGCTCGGCGGCCGAGCGAACATGGTGTCGCCCGCAAACCGACACCGGAGGCCGCCATGCCCCACGCCACCGCCCTCGCCTTCCCCGAGGAGAATCTCATCGGCTGGGAACGGGCCCTGTATGCCTTCCTGGTCGAGAAGGAACGACGGTCGGGATCGCTCCGCACCGTCGAAGGCTACTCCCGCATGCTCCAAGACTTCTTCGGCAGGGTGGGCAAGGCGCCAGACACAGGTGACGGCGCAAGAAGTCTTCGTGTGGGCCCACGGCAAAGGGCTTTCCGGCAAGGACCCCTCCCCCGTCACCATCGGCGCGCGCATGGCCTGCCTCTCCTCCTTCTTCCGCTTCCTCATCCGCATGGACATCGTCCAGAGGAATCCCTGCGATCAAGCTGGAGCGACCGCGGACATCCACCCCTCCGGCCCGGGTCTCTCGGCCGAAGAGGTCCGACGGCTGCTGGCGGTAATACCCGACACCCCTCCGGGCCTGCGGGACCGGGCCATCATCCTCACCCTGGTGCTCACCGGTCGCCGGCGGGCCGAGGTCTTTCGGCATGACCGCCGGCGACTTCAGCTTCGATAACGAGATCTGCTTCTATTCCTACAAGGGCAAAGGCGGGAAAACCGGACGGCGGGAGCTGCCCCGTCCGGCGCTGGACGCGCTCCGAGCCGCCCTGGCGGCCTACGGGCGCGAGCTTGAGCACATGTCCCCCCAGGAGTCGCTGTGGCCCTCTCCGGCCGCCACCAACGGGGAAGGGCTCCGCAGCGCCACCTTCTATGGCCGCTTTCGCCGGTATCTGGAGAAAGCTGGGCTTCCCCCCGCCGGGCTTCACATCCTGCGTCACAGCGCGGCCAAGCTGCGCCGGGATGCCGGAGAGAGCATCGAGGACGTGTCCCGCTTTCTTGACCACAGCTCACTGGCGGTGACCACCATCTACCTGCGCCGCTTGGAAGGTCAGGAGGACCGAGGCTGGGGCAAGGTGGCGGAGGCCATCGGGGTGGCTCTCCTTTAACAGCCTAAGAGCCCCGCGGTCACGGTTCTCTGGGCAAGGGGCGCCACATTGCCCCCTCCCGCGCGTTGACGCAGATGCTTCACAAGCATCCCACAAGAACCTAGTATCGGGTCTAGGATCCGGCAGCAGCCCCTGCATTCCTCCGAGGCTGTCTGGATTCCGGAACGCACACGGGCGTCCGATCCGACACCCGGGCGCCCCGCTTCTGTTTCCCACGAACTCTCCGGGCGGTTGAGAGTCAGCCCGGCGAGCCGGTCCTTACGCGCCCACGGCTTCGACTTCTTCAAGGACCGTCACCTTGAGGGGCCAACCATGCCGGCCCATTCCAGAGCTTCTCCTTGTTCGAAGGAGGTAGCGAAGCCTCGCGCCTTCTCCACATCATCCCACTCAAATAGAGCCAGGTACTCATGGGGATTGTCGACCGAGCACAACAGGCGCCACCCTTGCAGCCATGTAGCCGACGCCGTTGGCCATCGTTATCGAAGACAGGCTTGAACTTGGCGTAGTCTGACACAGTATGCTGAACGAGAACATACGGCATGATGGAGCCCCTTTCGCGGGCCTCGGACAACCAGGGCCATCACTCTACTATAGGCCGCCTTACGTGTGAACTAGACGAGTCGCCCGGCTCATCGGTTGCCACCGCACACGGGCAAGTGGGGTGTACACGGGGTATACAGGAGGCCTGGCTACTGGAGACCACACAGGAGAAACCGGTCGCGGCGTTGGCTGGATGTTGGCTGGCAGGGTTCCGACCGAAGCTGGCCTGAGATGAAGTATTGCTCAAGCGGCGGCATTCTAGGTGGCGGGACCCGGATTTGAACCGGGGACACCATGATTTTCAGTCATGTGCTCTACCAACTGAGCTATCCCGCCACGCCACTGTCGGTCCGAACGGGACTGCTCGGGCCGACACCGGGCCGCAATACTAGCCGAGGGCCTGGAGCATTTCAAGCGAGAACACCGCGCTCCCCCACCTCGCCGGCCTTGTCCGCGCGCCCCTAACCCTTTATCATACTCATCGACATATGAACACGTGCTCATATGTCCGGGCACTGACAGGCTGCTAGGAGTGAGACGATGGTGAAGCATTCAGATGAGGCGTGGAGCTCGGACGAGAGATCGGACGAGCAGGCTCTCGACATTCTCGCCCAGTGGAAGGCGCACTCCCTCGCAGCACAGGCGGAAGCCGAAAGATCCGCGGGTTGCGAGGAGGCCGCCAGAGTGGCCGACTTGTTCAAGGTTCTCGCCGACCCGACCCGGGTTCTTGCGATCCAAGCACTGATAGCGGGTGGGGAGATGTGCGTCCGGGATATCGCCGCTGCCGTCGCCATGAGCCAGTCGTCCATATCGCATCACCTGCGCATCCTGAGGCATTTCCAGCTTGTTCGAGCGAGGCGCAGCGGCCGCGAGATCTTCTACAGCCCTGATGACGTCCACGTTGAACTCTTGCTAAACGTCTGCCTCGATCACTTGAACCACATCCGACGATGAGTTCGCCGGACCGCGGGGCGGCAACAGGACCCAAGTATCAAGCTTGACTGGAGCTTGGCTTTTTCGGCGGAGGATACACGCGACTGCGCCCGGCCATTCCGGGGAGCATGCGATGGGGAAATGAAAGGCGGGAGCGACGGGGCTCGAACCCGCGACCTCCGACGTGACAGGCCGGCGCTCTAACCAACTGAGCTACGCCCCCGCGATGTCACTGCTTGCAGAGCGCCTTGAGATGGCACCACGAGCGACGAGATTATCTCACGCTCCACTGCCTTTTGTCCTCACGCTCACGAATCACGCTCACGAAACAGGTGGGCGCAGCAGGATTTGAACCTGCGACCCCCTGCTTGTAAGGCAGGTGCTCTCCCACTGAGCTATGCGCCCAGGCGCCCCAACCATGGGAAATGCCCCCAGGGGAATTCGAATCCCCGCCGTCGCCTTGAAAGGGCGATGTCCTAGGCCGCTAGACGATGGGGGCACATGACGCTGTCGAGCCGCGGACGGCTCGCAGCCCGGAGATGCTAACACACAAGCGGCCTGTGTCCAAATCGTCGCGCGCGGGTCTGACTTCAAATGGCCGGCCTCGAACCGCGGGCAAGGAATCCGCCCGGGCTTGGTCACACGCGTTAGAATAGTGCGTCGCAGTCACAAGTGGTCTGTAGGAGCCTATGCAGCCTTCACCGCGGAGCATAATCAGCGTAGACCTTGCCGCCGTACGGCGGAATGTCGGCTTCTTGCGGGGAAAGCTCAAGCCGGGTGTCCGTTTCCTGGCGGCAGTGAAAGCCGACGCCTATGGCCACGGCATCGTGCCTGTAGCCCGGGCGGCGGTGCAGGCCGGATCGGATGGCGTAGCCGTGGCGACAGCTGAAGAGGCGGTCACTCTCAGAGACGCGGGGCTCTCCTCTCCCATCCTGGTCATGGGGCCGCTCTACAGCCTCGATCAGTACCTGGAAATGGCCCAGCGCCGGGTCGAATTCTCGGTCGTCAGCGAGACAATGGCTCAAACGGTGCTCGCTTTGCGCGGCAGCGGGATCCGGGCCCGGATCCACCTGAAGATCGACACCGGGATGAACCGGCAAGGGTTGAGGCCGGAGGAGGCTCCCGCATTCCTCGAGTCGATTCGAGGCATCGACGAGCTCGAGCTGGTCGGCGTGATGACGCATTTCGCGTGTGCGGCTGAGGACCAGACCACGGTCGAACTGCAACTCGAGCGCTTCCTACCGGTCGCGGAGCTTGTCAAACGCGAGTGGCCGCGGGCCCTCGCACACGGGGCGAACAGCGCCGCGACCCTGCAGTGCCCCAGCGCTCACCTCGACATGGTCCGCTGCGGCGGCGCTGTCTACGGACTGTCGCCGATTCAGGAGGACTCACCAGCTGAGGGCCTGCAGCCGGCATTGTCGTGGCGTTCACAGGTGGTGGTGGTCAAGCGAGTGCCTGCCGGAGAAGGAGTGGGCTACGGTCACGTCTTCCGGGCCGACAAGGAGACCGACGTCGCCCTCGTCCCGGTCGGCTACGCGGATGGCCTCTTCCGCGTCCTCTCGAACGGTGGGCACGTCCTTATCAACGGCCGCCGATACCCGCTGGCGGGTCGGATCTCAATGGACTCCTTTGCCGTGGACGTTGGCACCGACGGGCGCGTGACCGCGGGTGATACTGCCACCTTGATCGGCACCGATGGCGATGAGCGGATCTCCGCGGAGGATCTCGCCTCCTGGGCCGGCACCATCAACTACGAGATAACCTGTGACATCGCCCAGGAGCGCGCTGGACGCCGCTTCCTGGGCGAATACTCTTCTTAGCGGCCCTGGCTGGAGGATTCCTGCTCGATCCCCGAGTAGCGCCGTGCTGACTATGTCAACGGTTGACCGCAGGTACGACAGAACCTGTCGCCCGGTGCGCTCGTTGCCCCACACGCGGGACATGACACGGGACGAGCCTGGGCCGGTGGCTCAGCCGGTGTCTCTACCGGCGCCGGCGTTTCGGCGTTTTGCTCCGCAGGCCAGGCACTCTGCCCTGTAGCAGCAGGCCATTGGCTGGTGGCCGGGAACGGGTTCGCCGATGGCTCGGACAGAGCAGGTTGAACACTCTGAGGTGCTTGGACCGGAGACGGCGGAGTTTGCGGCAGTGGCGGCTGAAGAGCGGCCGGTGGTTGGGGCGGTGCCGGCGCGGCAGGGTAGCCCGCAATGAAAGGATTGGTCCCCGCGGGCGGCACGTACGGAGGAACCGGCGGTGGCCCGTAAGGGGTACCTGACGGCGGCCCGTACGGCCCGGGATAACCGTAGGGCGCCGCCGGATCGCGCCATGCGCCTGCCTGGCTGAGCCTGTTCTTGTGTTCGGCCATCCGCACCCAATAGATTATCCAGCAGACGAGGAAGGCTACGTTTATACCCCAGCCGACCACCGGGATCCAGGTCAGCACGAAGGAGGCAATGAAGAGGACGGCGGCGGCGATCCCCACGTTGTAACCAAGATCGTTCGCGACCGGCCAACCCCTGGATACATACTCGTTGCGGACGGAGTCTCGCACCTTTATGACAGTGTGTGGGAACCAACCAAGATGGAACAACGGGATGAAGTTGAGCCACACGTGTCCCGCTGGCATGGCCCGGTTCCGGTCGCTCACGCGGTTGAGCAGGTTCCGAAGATTCAGGAGGAAGAAGAACCAAGGCAGAAGCAAGATCCCCAGGAGGATCAAGACGGCGACGAAGACCACCCAGCCTGCACCCCAGACCCCAAAATGCCAGGTCATCATTCCTGTGTCCTCCTTGCGCCGTCGCAGATCACCGCATAGCTGGCTTCATCGTACCCTTTGAAAGCCACAGGAGGAAGCGGGAAGCCCCGCGTTCGCGGGGCTTCCCGAAAGAGTCGGCGGCTACTTCCTGGCCGCGGCGACAGCCTTGTCACGCGCGTCTTCCAGCATCTTCAAGTCAGGTGTCTTGATGAAGTCGTTCTTCATGAGGAGATCGATGGCATCCCGAGCTTCATTGATGTCGGCCAGCGTCTGGGTGTAGACGAACGTCCCAATCCACCTTCACCCGCGCCACGCCGTCTTTGATGGCCTGCATGGCCACGTCGGCTGCCTCCTGGGCGAAGACCTCGGTCTCATCCATGGTGGGCATGATGTAGTCCGGATTGATGCCCTTCTTCTTCGCGGCAAAGTCAGCGACCGAATGGGCCGCGGCGATCGCCATCTCGTCGGTGACCTTGCGGGCACGAACCATGAGTGCGCCCTTGAGGATGCCCGGGAAACCCGATGGAGTTGTTCACCTGGTTGGGGAAGTCGCCGCGACCCGTCGCGACCACGTACGCGCCCGCCTCCTTGGCCGCGTAGGGATAGATCTCCGGCACGGGGTTCGCGCAAGCGAATACCATGGACTTGGTATCCATCGAGTGGATCCATTCCTGCTTGATGGTGTCGGGCCCAGGAGTGGAAGCGGCGATGATGACATCCGCGCCTTTGAAGGCTTCCTCGATGGTATTTATCCGCTTGGGGTTGGTAGCTTCCGCGATCTCCCACTTGCGGTAGAAGGCCTTGTCGGCCTTGACGTCGTCGCGGCCTTTGTGTAGCCCCCCGCGGCTGTCGAACACGATCATCTTGTCGGGATCGGCGCCGTCCTTCAGGATGAGCCGAGCGGCCGTGCTGTTGGCCGCTCCGGCTCCCAGCAGCACGATGCGGACGTCCTTGAGCTCCTTGCCCGCCACGCGTAGGGCGTTGGTCAGCCCGGCCAACGTCACACTGGCGGTTCCTTGGGCGTCGTCATGCCAGACAGGGATGTCGCATTCTTCGCGCAGCGTGTCCAGCACCTTGAAGCAGTTCGGCTGGGATATGTCTTCCAGGTTGACGGCGCCGAAGCTCGGCTGGACCATCTTGACGAAGTCGATGATCTTGTCGGCGTCGTGCTTGCCCTCTTTGTTGTAGCTGTCGATGCAAAGGGCCACGCCGTCCACCCCGCCCAGGTATTTCATGAGGAAGGCCTTGCCCTCCATCACGCCGAGACCGCCGGGTGGAGTCACGTCGCCATCCCCGAGGACCCGGGTAGAGTCGCTGACGATGGCCACCAGATTGCCCCGATTCGTCAAGTCGAACGAGGCGTCATTGTTGTCGCGGATGGTCGTGGAGACCATCGATACGCCGGGCGTGTAGTAGACGTTGAACCAGTTGAAACCGTAAATGCCCGCCTTGGGGATGCTCGCGATCTTGCCCCGGTAGAACTTGTGAGAGGAGGCTGCAAGCTCCTTAAGGAACAGGGTCTGCGCCTTGGCCCGCTGTTCAGGAGTGAAGTCATCGGGGAAATACGAACCAAGATCAGAAAGGCTGAGATCGGGATTCTTCATATCGAGCTCCAAGGTTGTGTAAACGTTCACTTAGCCCGGCCATCATAGCACAGCAGCCTCGCCTCCCCAGTTTCACGGCTCGCCGCCGCGGCCCGAGAAACGGCTCGAGCAGTGAGGGAGAAGCCACACACATGCATGGGATGAGCCAAACGTGGGGATGGCCATTGTCGACAGAATGCCCCCGGGGCAGTAGGATTCCCTGAACACCGCGACAAGAACCCAAGGACGCCCGATGGACGAGCCGGTGGACAAGGTCTACCCCAAAGAAACCCCCCGCTTCCAGCACCAGGTCGACCGGCTGGTAGCGAGGGCCGTGCTCTGGGCGATCCCAGTGTGGATCAGGCCCAACTACGTGACCGTCTTGAGGTTCGTCCTCACCCCAGTGGTCATCCTCACGCTCTACTACCATTTCAGATGGCTTGGGCTCGCGCTTTTCATGGCCGCGGTAGTCACCGACTTCGTCGATGGGACTATGGCCCGCACTCGAGACCAGATCACGAAGGTGGGCATTATCATCGACCCGGTCGCGGATAAGCTGCTGGTCGCGTCGGTGCTCGGATACGTGGGCTTCAAATACCTGGTGGTGAAGATAATCCTGGCCGTCATCGTTGCTGAGATGATCCTGGTGGCCATCGGCGCCACGGTTGCTTTGCGGACCCGCGGCCAGCCTGCGGCTGCCAACGTCTTCGGGAAGAGCAAGATGGTGATACAAAGCATCGCGTTGATCCTCTTCCTCATCGCGGGGATCTTGTCGCTCAATGGTCTTCTGCACTTTTCGGTCTACCTGCTTTGGGCCGCCATGGCCTTCGCCGTCCTTTCCGGGATCAAGCAGATTCGGGACGTGTACTTCAAGCGGTCGGCTAGCTAGCCCGGCCTCGGTTCCCCGAGCGGCCCTCCGCGGAGTTCCTGAACGGGTTGGTTTCCCACGGCGGGATTCCCCACCACCACCCGTCGTGTCGTTTTCTTCCTTGCTTTGACGAAAGCCCTTCCTGGGTACTACCTTGCCATGAACAGCTACTTCGAGGAGGAGTTCCCGTGGCAGAGTTAACCAAGTGGCCAGAGCTTGAACAGATCAAAGACCCCATCGACGTCGATAACACGATCTGGGCTCCGGTGGAGATCAGGTTCCAGGTCAAACCCGGGCCAGGCGAGACGTGGGGGCCTCAACTCGCCGCTGCGTGCGCGGTGGACGGACTTGACGCGCCCAGCCCGGGCGGAGTCGCCTCGTTCCGTGAGTGGGAAAAGGACCCAGCGGGAGAGTTCTATTGCTACGCGCCGGCAGGCCGACTCGTCGAAGGGTCCACTATGACGCTCAGCGTCCACCCTAGCGACAAAGAAGGCAAGGCTATCCCCGAGGTCCTCTGGAAGAAGGATTTCATCCTCCACATCGAGGAGGGCCGATACAAGCTTGAAGGGGCGCTCTAGACGGCTGGAGCCGCTATCGTGATCCCGCCTCGCAACGCCGCCCTCCGCTGGTGCAGTGGATCTCACCGCAGTTCTCGTAAGTGATCCACGCGAGTTGCGGGGCGGGTGTTCCCAGCGGCTAGGCTGCGGTGGCCGGCTCGAGGTTCGCTTCGCTCGGCGCGCTATTCGTAGAACTCCGGTGCGTGTCTCAGAGCCTTGAATTGCTACGCGTCGTGCCCGCAGAAGATCTGACCACTCTTCGCTGCGGTCAGATCGCGGACGCGCTTGAGACTAGCGAACTCACCGCTTGCGAACCACGTGAAGCTGTGCAGAACGCCGGGCGCGTAACCCCGCAGGGGGACTGAGTAGTACATCTGCTGTATCTCGCAGCCAGAGAGGACGACCGTGCCTGTCTGGGGCAACCTTACGAGCAAGGCCTGATACCCCGGCGGGTTCCCTATTGTCGTCGCGTATTCGTACTGCTTGGACTGCACCACGATCTTGGCTCTTGTACCTGCGAAGGCCGGCAGCCAACCAGCGTGCTCGCTCATCAGATGGGACAGGACGGCGTAGCTGACCGCCGTTGAGAACATAGAGCTTCATGCGAGTCCCTTCCTGCCATCCGTTCCTGCCATCACCATCGGTGGTCTTCTATCGTGGCCGCCCTACCAGCTTCCCCCAATCTACCAGCGCCTGAAGAAAGACGCCCAGACGATGGCGCAGCTCATCATCCACCAGATCCCCCTCGGCGTCGCACTTCTCGGCCGCCCTCGACACACGGAACTCTGGCTGGACCATGACACGGGAGTCCGTAAGCACTAAGACCTGCCGTAGCGCGAGCTGAGCCCGAACCGTCCCGAAATCTCCGGAAGACGCCCCCATTATCCCCACCGGCTTGCCGCGCAGGCACGACGTCTTGAGGGGGCGTGAGGCCCAGTCGAGAGCGTTCTTGAGTACCCCGGGAATGGAGTAGTTGTGCTCCGGCGTGGCGATGAGGAGCGCGTCGGCCATTCGGATGCATGCCTTCATCTCTTGCACCGCGGGGGGATCGCCCAACTCCATCACGTCAGCGTTGAACAAGGGGATGTCGTCGAGGGTGAAGATCTCCAGACGTACCCCCGCCGGAAGGACCTCGGCAGCCGCGCGGAGTAGGCCGCGGTTGTAGGAGGCTCGGCGAAGACTCCCAGCCATGCCGAGGATCTGGAATCCGACTTCGTCCGTTTTGATCCCTTTCCGGGTCTCGACCCTGTCGGGCGTTCGGCCTAACCTCGCCCTACGTCTTCTATGCTCCCAGCGCCGCCAAAACCTCGGCGGTGCTGCGCACGCGCCCGATGCGAGGGAAGATCGTGGCAAAGACTCGCGCGTGGTCCTCGGCGGCTCGAGTCGAGGTGGCATCTTCCACAAAGACCTGATTGTAGCCGCGCTCGTACGCGTCGCGCGCGGTGGTCTCCACGCCGATATTCGTGGAGATGCCGCACAGGATGATGGTTTCGACCCCACGCCGACGCAGTTGCAGATCGAGCTCGGTCCCGTAGAACGCGCCCCAGTTACGCTTGGTGATCACCACGTCGCCTGGTTGCGGCTGCATCTCCGGGACGAACTCAGCAAACTCGGCGGGGACTTGACCCGGGGAAAGCGGCGGGAGGTCCGACACGGGGTGCAGCGCATCCCTGCCGTCCGGCGAAGGCGTGACATGTACCAGGACGACGGTCCCGCCACGTGCCCGGACTGCACCGCACAACTGAGCCGCCCGCGCCACTACGTCGGCGGACGCGTAAGGCGCCGTGGGGTGTGCGAGGATCCCGCGCTGGAGGTCGATCACTACAATGGCGGTCTTACTCGGTTCGAGCGCTAGTTCTGTCATCGCGAACTCCTAATCGGTCGTGGACTTCGTTCGTCAATCGAGCCGTGCGGTTCGTCAGTCGAGGCGTGCCATTCGGCAGTCGAGGCCCACCGTTCGTCGCTCGGAGCCTCGCGGGCCGCCGCGCCCTCGAGGTCCAGGCGCGAATGATCCTTGGACCTACACCGCCACGACGATCGGCCGGTGGCAGCGGAGGCAGCGCTTCGATTCGGCCTTCGCCTGATCCAAGGAATAGCCGAGCTCGGTGGGCGCAAACGTGTGCTTGCGCACCTCCGGCGCCAACATCGGCATCGGCTCACGCCGCCCGTAATCTACCGCTGCGGCGAGGGGATACCGGCTGTTCTGGGCTCCGAGATAGACGGCGAGCCGCCGGGTCTTGTCTTCGAGGTCTTCCGCCACCGGTTCGCCGCGGAGATAGAGGTCCATATACTTAGCGGCGGTCTTGCCGGCTGCGATCGCCTCGATGATGGTGCCGCCGCCGCTGGATGCGTCGCCGCCCATGAAGACTCCGGGCTTTGTCGTGGCCAGGGTGTGCGGATCGGCCACAAGGAAGCCCCACTTGTTGCGGGTCAATTCCTCGTCGCCATCGAAGGGCGAGAAATCGGGCTGCTGACCTACGGCCGCGATGACCGAATCGGCGGCGAGCACAAATGGCGCCACGTCAGCGGGCACGGGCCGGCGGCGGCCGCTCGCGTCGGGCTCACCGAGTTCCATCTGCTGGCAGACCAAAGCGCCCACGCGGGCGTCGCCCTGGCAGCTCACCGGAGCGGTGAGGAATTGGAATTCCACCCCTTCCTCGATGGCTTCCTCCACTTCCCAGGGGTTGGCCGGCATCTCGTCGCGACCGCGGCGGTAGACCACCCGCACGCCCTTCGCCCCCAACCGCACCGACGTGCGAGCCGCGTCCATGGCGGAGTTTCCTCCCCCGAGCACCAGCACGTTGTCACCGATGTCCACCTTCTCACCAAGCGCCACCCGGCGCAGAAACTCGATCGCATCCAGAGAACCCGGGAGATCCTCTCCGGGGATGCC
The DNA here is from genome assembly GCA_963749535.1 of uncultured Thermoleophilia bacterium. Classification (GTDB taxonomy): domain Bacteria; phylum Actinomycetota; class Thermoleophilia; order RBG-16-64-13; family RBG-16-64-13; genus Chersky-299. The sequence goes on from CAVVNF010000026.1 coordinate 18,053, forward strand.
CAACGGCCGGCCGAGATGAGCTCCGATACCCACAAAAGTGGCGGCGAAGCCCATTCCCGGAAGGTCGGCGAAGGCAAAGTCCCGGCCAAGCCGAGTGCTGTACCTGATCTCGACCCCTTCGCGCTCTATCAGCTCCACCTCGCGACGGATGACATGCCGGGGCAACCGGTATTCCGGGATGCCCACATGGACCATCCCGCCCGGAACCGGGAGGGCCTCGAAGATGACGGGGCTGTGGCCCAACCTGGCCAGATAGTACGCAGCGGAGAGCCCCGCCGGTCCGGCGCCGATAATGGCCACCTTCTCGCCGCGGCCGGTAAACCGGGCTTGGATCGGCCGTTGACTTTCCTGGACGGTGACTTCCTCGCTCAGTTCGTGCGGCCCGCCCATCCCGGTGAGGTCCGTCTGCAAGGTGGTCGGTTCGACGCAACCCGACTCGCACGCATCGACGGCAAGTCCTTCGCTGCGGTCGGCGCACCAGCGCTTCACAAAGTTGATGGCGATCGGCTCGCCGGCCGGGTTGAGCGTGCAGTTGGATTCGCACGGATGCGGGCACGTGCGTCCGATGATCGCGGGGAGAGGGTTGTCCCGTTTCACGATGGTCGTGCCCAGATGTGCGTGCTCCTCCCCACCATGGAAGAGGTAGCTCGGGCAATCGACCGTGGACGGACAAGTGGAGCGGCAAGGCGCCGTCATCCAGCCCTGGGTATGCAACTCGGAGCAGGTGGTCCCCTTGGTATGCTCCAGGAAGTGCTCCTCCCCCAGGTCGAGCAACCCGAGGATGGCATCGCGGATGGTGTTAGCGATGCCACACCACGCCGACTCCTCGATCTGTTGCGCCATCTCGCGGACATTGGCTATGTCCTGGACGGTGCCCTCCCCCTTGGCGAGGCGGCGGAGGAATTCCTGCATGAGGCCGGTGCCTGCGCGGCAGGGGGTGCAGCGACCGCAGCTCTCCACCTGGATGAGGTCGACGTACGCGAGGGCCAGATTGACCGGGCAGACCTCCGGGTCCTTGATGACGCCGCGCCACGAGACGATCGCCTTGACGTCGGCGAGGTCAGCCTGGTCCAGTCGTGCGACGATATCGGCGGCGTCCGGTCCGTCGAACTTGTCCGACAGGACCGCTTTCCACGCACGGCCCGCTTCGCTTGTCGTTCCAGCCGCTTCCGCCATCGAAGCCTCCATGCTGATGTTTAGTGCTCAGAGAAAGTCAGACCCCAGCGCGGGGCGGAGACAACTCTAGCACCGCCCAGGCCGAGAGTTTCACTATGTTCTCACAAAGATCTGCTCTCGCGGGTCCCTTATCGGCGCTCGCACCCGTGTCTGCTTCGGTGCGGACTCAGTGCTCTTACTGCGAGGGTCCGCTCTCCTTGCCCTCGGCGTCCCCTTTCGAAGCGCCCTCAGCCGGCGGCGCGTCGTCTGAAAGCAGGTACTTGCCGAGAACAGCTGTGGGAGACGTTATCTTCCCTATGGTAGCCGCGGTCGCCATGGTCTTCAGACCACCGGGACTGGCCAGTTTCTTGAGCGTGGACGCGGTGGCGATCAGGCTCTGGTCCGCGGCCTTCTCCGGAACCTTGTCGACGGCCTTGTCTGATGCCGGGTCGGAAGCCTTGGCTCCCGCGTCGCCGGTCGCTTTGGCAGGATCGTCGGTCGACAGCGGGTTGAGCCCGGTGAGCGGATTGAGATCCTTCAGATCCTGGATCATCACCGAGGACTGGTCCGTGACGTCCTTGATCTCCTTCTTCACACTGGAGACGCCCTTCCCGATGGACGAGGCGATGCCTGGGAGCTTGGACGGACCGAAGATCAGCAGAAGGACCACTACGAGAATGATCCAGTGCCAAGGAGCTAGCAAACCCTCGATCATGTGCGTTCTTCCGTTCCGCTAGGAGAGACCGAGTCTATTATACCGCGGCCTCACTCTCCCGGCTTCTGGAGCGCCTGCAACTTCCGCTCCAACTCGGCTACCTTCTCCCGCAGGTCTTTCACTTCCGCCGCGCTCGAACCAGCGGCGAGCCCTGCCAGACCCAATCCCTCGATAGACTCCATCGGAACCAGGGGTTCGTACGTGTTCTCGCGCACCGAGCAAGCGCCGGACACGCGCCATGGCCTGAGTCATCGCCGGGATCACCGCCGGCAGCTCTTCCGCGCCGCCCAGGTATCCCGGCCACATGGAGTGGTTCACCTGCGTCCCTTGGACGATGTAGCACTGCTTGAGCAGCGGCTGGTCGTGCTCGCCACAGATGAGGCCGCTGACCTTGCCGAAGTCCATGTCGTACACCTGCAGGTTCTTGCCCCCGTCGCCGCGGGTGTGGATCATCAACTCTTGCACGGTGATGTTGATCTTGCGGTGGGTGCCCAGGATCTCGCCCAGGTTGTTGATGTAGAGGATCGAGTTGTACATCCTGCCGCCGTACTTCTTGTCCCGCTCGTTGATGCCGATGACCACGTTGGCGTTAGCCTCGCGGGCGGCCTTGCAGAGGATGTCGGTCTCTTCGCTCGGGACCTCGATGGCGTGCCGGTAATACTCCGACCAGATATTCGTGTATTCGGGTCCCTTGCGCAAGTCGAGAGCGAAGTGGCAGTACCCCGGAATGTAGAGCTCGGGGAAGACGATGAGTTTGGCGCCATTTGCAGCCGCTTCCTTGATCTGGCCCACGGCGTTGGCGAGCGTGGCGAGTGAATCGAAATAGACAGGCTTGTCCCGGAACTCAGGGGATGCCTGCACGGCGGCGGCGGTGAACTTCGGGAACTCCTTGAGCACGACCACTCTCCCTTTTCCAGGCAAAAAACGTTGGAGTTGAGTCTACAGGCGCCGTGCGCCTCCCACAAGCGGGTAGCGCATTCGCCCGGTTCACGCAGGAGTAGTGGCCCGCATGCCGGATGGCCGTACCAGGGCCGCTCAATCCAGTTCGTGCGGGTCTGGAACGACCTGCTGGTTGGGGTGGTCTGCGTTCCAGCGTTACTTCGTGCAGGGACTGCTTGCCGGCTCGGTCAAATAGCCGCAGGTTTCACGGGCAAATGCTTGGGGTAGGCCAGAGGCAGCCGACCACACGACACGCCTCGTTCAGCCGATCCCGGCGGCTCGAGGGCAGCCGAACCGAAGAAGAGGGGGAGTCAGCTTGACCGCGGTATTGCTGTCGCGGATTCAGTTCGCGTTCACCATCGGCTACCACTTCCTGTATGTGCCCATCAGCATCGGCCTGGGAGTGATCATCCTCTTCGCGGAACGCCGCTACCGGCGTAGCGGGTCGGATGTGGACAGGGCGGCCAGCGACTTCTGGATCAAGATCTTCGCCGCAACCTTCGCGGTGGGAGTGGCCTCCAGGCATCACCATGGAGTTCGCCTTCGGCACGAACTGGGCCAACTATTCCCGCTTTGTGGGCGGCGTCTTTGCGGTGCCCCTGGCCGCCGAAGGCATGTTCGCTTTCTTCCTGGAATCCAGCTTTCTCGGGGTGCTCTTGTTCGCGCGAAGGCGCGTCTCCCGCCGCTTCTATTACGCATCCGCCTGGCTCGTCGTATTCGCAGCCGTGTTCTCCGCCTTCTGGATACTCGCGGCGAACTCCTGGATGCAGACTCCCGCGGGATCGACGGTGGTGAACGGCCGGGCAGTGCTCACCAACTTCTGGGCCGCCCTGTTCACCCGCTCCTTCCTCCCCACCCTGGCCCATACCCTCGGAGCGACCGTGGTGGCGGGCGCTTTCTTTACCGCCGGCGTGTCGGCCTACTACTTGCTGCGAAGCCGCCACGTGGACTTCGCCAAGCACGCGATACGGCTTGCGCTTGTCCTAGGGTTCCTGTTCTCCGCCGCCATGCCTCTTCTAGGTCACCTGCAGGCTCTGGAGGTGGCACGCGACCAGCCGATCAAGATGGCCGCCATGGAGGGCGTGTATCAAACGGGTTCGCACAAGGCCTTGAGCATCATCGGATACGTGGACCAAAACGCGCAAAAACCAGTGGGCCTCAAGCTTCCCGACGGACTCAGCCTCATCTTGGGTCTAACGCCCAACAAGGTGATCACCGGGCTGGACAGCGTTCCGCCCTCCGACCGGCCTCCGGTCCAGATCGTGTTCCAGACCTGGCACCTGATGATCGGCGTGGGGATAATCCTCGTCCTCATAATGATCGCAGGACTTTACCTGTGGTGGCGCAAGACCCTGGAGCGCTCGAGCTGGTATCTGCGAGTCCTGCAGCTCGCCATGCCCCTCCCCATGGTGGCCACCACCCTGGGCTGGATGACCACCGAGATCGGAAGACAGCCCTGGGTCGTGGAAGGACAGTTGCGTACAAGCGACGCGGTGTCCTCGACGGTATCGGTGGGTCAGGTCGGGACGACCCTGGGCGTCTTCGTCGTACTGTACGCCGTTCTCTTCCTCTTCTGGCTGTCGGTGGTACGCAGGATAGTGCGCAGGGGACCGGAGGAAGTACCGGCCACCGAACAGGCCGAGGCAGTGGACGCCGTCGCGATCGAAACCGCCGCGTCGGGGCCGGGCGAGCGCCGGAAGGAGTCGTCGTGACGGGCCTCCAGGCAGCCTGGTTCGATATCACCGCTCTTCTGCTGATCGCATATGCGATCCTCGACGGTTTCGACTTGGGGGTAGGGGTCCTGTACCCCTGGCTGGCGAGGACCGAGGGCGAGCGGAGCGCTGCACGGGCGGCCATTGCGCCGGTCTGGGACGGCAACGAGGTATGGCTCATAGTCGTCGGCGGCGTGCTCTTCGCGGCGTTTCCACCGGTCTATGCGAGCGTACTGAGCGGGTTCTACGTCCCCTTCATGGTGGTCGTCTTTGCATTGATCATCCGAGCGATATCCCTCGGCCTCCACCACGGTGAGCCCGAGCGGGCAGGCTTGCGGACGGCCGGGTTCTTCGTGGGCTCACTTTTACCGTCATTCCTTTTTGGGCTGTTCGCCGGGAATCTCATACGAGGCGTGTCGCTGTCACCGGCTGGTGACCACATCGGCGGCTTGGGAGAGCTATTCAACCCGTTCGCGGTGCTCATAGGATTGATGAGCCTTACGATGTTCGCCAACCAGGGGGCCTGCTGGGCCGCCCTGAAGACCCATCGCGGCGCGCTCCACGCACGAGCGAGGAGTACCCGTGCCGTCACCGGATGGCTGCTGCTGGCCGTGGTGACCGCGGCGACTATCGCGAGTATCTGGGCGGCCCGAAGCAGCGTGTCTCATAACGCCCACCAGTCGCTCGGCTGGCTGGCCATGACCGTGTTTGCGATCGGGATCGCTTATCAGCTGGTCGTATCCCACAGACCCGACGACACCCTCGGCCGCCGCGACCGAGGCGTCTTTATAGCGTCGAGCGTGAGCATCGCCGGCTTGGTGGGCCTATGGGCGGTGGGTAACTACCCGGTGCTCGTTCCGGCACGAAACCTCGCTGGTCGAAGCTTGACGGCCTCAAGTGCAGCCGCCACTCACTCGGCCCTGACCGCGCTCCTTGTGCTGGCGATCATCGGCATCCCGTTGATGCTCACCTACACCACCGTCGTCTACCGGCTCTTTCGGGGCCGCTCACACATTGCCACGGACGACAGTGGGGAGACCGGCAGGGGTTACTAGCCCCCTGCCCCGCCCCGATGCGGAGCCTCAGCAGCCGCCGCGTCGGGACCGCGTGAGCCCGGCCAGTCGCCGCCCTTGCCGTTTGGGACCGCCACGGGCAGGGAAAGCTCGCGGTGAGACGAGGCCTTCCGGTCTCTTCTTCGGGGACATGAGAGCCCGCTGTTAACCACCCTCACACGAGTCTCGATCCAAGGAGGTATGTCATGGCGAAAGTGCCGGACACCCCGGAGAACATGGCGCGCTGCCTCTGCGGCGATTGCCCCTCATTTCCGGGCGAAGGCGGCTTCTTCTGCGCCAAAGGAAAGAGCGCAAAGGAGATCAAAAGACGTGGCTGCGTCTGCCCCGAGTGCCAGAACTTCAAGGATTTCGACCTTTCCGATGGGTACTACTGCGCGGACGGTCGAGCGGGAGAGGGAGTTCAATAAGAGCGATCTGACTCTGGGCGGAGGCGCCTGATTTCGGCGCGCACTAGTGTGTGAGCGGAGCCCGGGGCCGCGGCGATCAGTCGCCGCGGCCCCGCCAGCGAAAGATGCCGAGAAGGGAGGCCGCGAGAGTGAGCGGGAAGCTGGAAGGCGTGAGAGTGGCGGCGGTCGTCGAAGAGGGCTTCGAGCAAGTCGAGCTCGTTGAGCCAAGGCGAGCGCCTGAGGAAGCGGGGGCGGTGGTAGAGAGATCGTCGAGGGATATCCCCGCGTTCAATGAGGCAATAATCGCCGAAATCTCGCGATCCCGGGCACTCTGACAGCCAGCTACCCCAGCCCAATTGCGGCCAAGCGGCCCCTACTATCCTCGTAACCTGAGTGATGGATGCTTCTTATGCCTAAGCTCTGGGCGACCTCGGTGAACATCAGCCGATCGTCGATGTAGACGGTCTCTTCCGCGGAAACCTGGACCAAGTCGAGGGCTATGCGAAAGATCTCTTCGTCCGGCTTGCGATGATGAACGAAGCACGAGCAGACGAAGCAATCGACGAAGCCGGCCAGTTCGAAGGTCTTGATCCGGTGTAGGGTCAGCTCGCGGCCTTCGTTACTCACCGTGGCGACTTTGAGCCCATGCTTGGCCTTGAGTTCAGCGACCAATTGGATCATCTCTGGAGCTGCGTGCGACTGGGCGAACATGAACCCCTTGAACTCTTCCGGTGAAAAGCTCCGCTTCTCAAAGAACACCACCCGCGCGAGGTACTGATCGAGACTCAGTCTCCCCTCTTCGTAGGTATCGGAGGTCAGATGGTGGCGTTCGTCCATCTCCTCGAGGTCCAGCCCGAAGGTCTCGGCGGCCCGACGTCGCATGTCGCGGTCCCAGCCATTGTTGAGAAGCACCCCGCCGATGTCGAGGAACAGGGCGACAGGACGGGCTCCCACGGACGACTGCATAGCCTCCCCCTCCAGCATCAAGCACCCATGACAGGACCGCCAGGAAAGTCCTGTGGGGCGGGCGGCGTCCGCGAGGGACGGCAGCTATGCAGCACGTACAAGGCTTTCTCCACCACCGCCTCGACGGTGAAGCCGTATTCCCGCATGACCACGTCTCCGGGGGCAGAGGCGCCGAATCTATCGACTGCGATGACCGCCCCCATCGATCCAACGTACCGGTGCCACCCCTGGGAAGCGCCGGCTTCCACCGCGAGTCGCGCCGGGACGCCGGCCGGCAACACGGACTCCTGGTAGTCCCTCGGCTGTTCGTCGAAGAGCTCCCAGCTCGGCATGGAAACCACCCGGCTCCGTACCCCTGAATCCGAGAGTCGCTCGTGGGCGGCAAGCACCAAGCTCACTTCGCTGCCGGACGCGATCAGGAGGAGGTCGGGCGCGGTGGCGGCTGCGGGCGCGGTGGCGGCTCCGAACCCCACGGCGGCCGGGGCGCCGAGTGCGACTCCGGGTGTCCTCGTCAGCACGTACGCCCCCCGCCGCACTCCAACGGCAGGAGCCAGCCCGCTCAATGAGTGCTGATCTCCTCGGTCAAGCACCGGCACGCTTTGCCTGGTCAGCACCAGGGCGATAGGGCGGTCCCTCGTCTCGATCGCCACCTGCCAGGCGACGGCAGTCTCGTTGGCGTCGCACGGCCTGATGACCACCAGGTTGGGCACGGCACGCAGGTTGGCGAGCTGCTCTACCGACTGATGCGTGGGCCCGTCCTCGCCCAGACCGATGCTGTCGTGCGTAAAGACGTAGATCACCCCCAGGCCCGTAAGCGCCGCCAGCCTAATGGGCGGTCGCATGTAGTCGGAGAAGATGAGAAAGGTCGCCCCGTAAGGAATCGTCCCCCTGTGCGCGGCAAGACCGTTGAGGACCGAGCCCATCCCATGCTCGCGCACCCCGAAATGCACATTCCGGCCGGCGTAATCCCAACCGCCACCCAGCGATCCCTGAAGGTCGAATTGCGAGGCCCGGGGACTCTCGAAGTCGCCCAGGCCGGCCAACCCGGTGAACGTGGAAGGATCCAGGTCCGCCGAACCGCCCAGCAAACCGGGCAGTCTCTCAGCCAACGCCCCCATCACCTTGCCCGACGCCACCCGCGTGGCCATGCCCTTGGGATCGGCTGGGAACTGAGGTATGGCCGTCTCCCACCCCGGCGGTAGCTCGCCTGCAATCAGTTGGCGCAACTGCCCGCCCAATTCCGGGTAACTATCGACGTAAGCCTGAAGTTTAGCTTCCCATTCCATCTGGGCGGCTTTGCCCCGTTCTAAGGCCTCGCGGAAACGGGCCAGTGCCTCGGGCGGCACCAGAAAGTCTGGCTCCAAGGGCCATCCCAGATTCTGCTTCGTGAGGCGCACCTCCTCCGCACCGAGTGGCGACCCATGCGCCTCGAAGGTGTCCTGCTTGTGCGGAGACCCATACCCGAGGTGAGTGCGCACCAGAATAAGCGAAGGACGGTCGCGTTCGACCCGTGCGGCCGACAGAGCTTCGCCTATCGCGTCGATGTCGTTCCCGTCGTCCACGTTGACGGCGTGCCAGCCGTAAGCCCGGAATCGCTCGGCGCGGTCTTCCGTGAAAGTGAGATCGGTGGCGCCGGCAAGGGAGACGCGGTTGTCGTCGTAGAGGTAGATGAGCTTGCCGAGCTTGAGGTGGCCGGCGAGCGAAGCGGCTTCAGAGGCTACGCCTTCCATGAGATCGCCGTCGCTCACGAGTGCGTAGGTGTAATGATCGATAAGGTCAAATCCTGGGCGGTTGTATCGGGCGGCGAGATGGGCCTCGGCGATAGCCATACCCACGCCGTTGCCGAACCCCTGTCCCAGGGGACCTGTGGTGACTTCCACCCCCGGGGTGCGGCCTCTCTCAGGATGGCCCGGGGTGCGGCTGCCCCACTGCCGGAACCGTTTGAGCTCGTCCAGCGAAAGATCGTACCCGGTGAGGTACAGCAGGCTGTACAGAAGCATGGACCCATGGCCGGCCGACAGGACGAAGCGGTCCCGGTCGAACCAATCGGGGTCGGCTGGGTTGTGCTTGAGATATCGCGTCCAAAGCACGTAGGTCATCGGCGCGGCTCCCAGCGGCAGGCCCGGGTGACCGCTGTTGGCTTTCTGCACTGCGTCCACCGCGAGGAAACGGATCGTATTCACGCAAAGTTCGTCGAGCTGCATCCCGTCCTCTTTCTGCTCGATTGCGGCGTGACCCGCGCCACTGCCAGTGATCTCTTGTCTACCCGGCTCGTCGCCCGAATATGCCGCAGTACCCGACCATCGAGAAGACTTGAGGCAGAAGCTGCGGGGAGTTTTGCCGCCGGTCCGCACAGGGAACAGTCAACTGCGACAAGGGAGGCCTTCATGACCGAGACAAGCCGCGGGCCCACGACGATCGTCATCTTCGGCGCGTCGGGCGAGCTCACCAAACGTAAGATCGTCCCGGCTCTCTACAACCTGTTTCTCGAAGACCTGCTGCCCGAGCCCTTCCTGGTGGTCGGAGCGGCGCGTAGCTCACTCAAGCAGAAGGGTTTCGCAGAGCAGATGAAGCAAGCCATCGATCAGTTTTCGCGCAGCGGCCCGGCGGAAAAGGAAGGTTGGGAACGGTTCGCGGCCCATCTTCGGTACCTGCAGGTGATCTACGAGGACCCGGCCACCTATGTGGGGCCGCTACACGAACTCGAGCAGCAGTGGCCCGGCCAGGCGGATCGCATCTACTACCTGGCGACACCACCGGACGTCTTCCCGGTGATCGCCGAACGTCTCGGCGACGCCAGGTTGACCCGCGATCGCAGCCGATCTCGGATAGTGGTGGAGAAGCCGTTCGGGCGCGACCTTGCTTCGGCGAGGGCACTCAACCACACGCTGCTGCGCTACTTCGACGAGTCTCAGATCTATCGCATCGATCATTACCTCGGTAAGGAGACCGTGCAGAACATGCTGGCGTTGAGATTCGCCAACGCTATCTGGGAGCCGATCTGGGACCGCCGGTACATCGACCATGTGCAGATCACCGTGGCGGAACCCGACGGCGTGGGCCGCAGGTCCGGTTATTACGAGCAGGCCGGCGCGTTGCGGGATATGGTCCAGAACCACCTGCTCCAGCTCCTCTGCCTCGTGGCCATGGAGCCTCCGGTGGCGTTCCAGGGTGACGAGATCCGCAACAAGAAGGTGGACGTTTTGAAAGCCATCCGCCCGATCAGCGAGCCAGACGTGGATCGCTCGGCGGTCCGCGGCCAATACGGACGCGGCTGGATCGAAGGCAAGTGCGTGTGCGGATACCGTGAAGAAGCCGAAGTCGCCCCCGAGTCGAGCACCGAGACATTCGCCGCTGTGAAGCTTCTCGTCGACAATTGGCGTTGGGAAGGAGTGCCTTTCTATTTGCGCACCGGGAAGCGCCTCCGAACCCATGTCTCTGAGGTCTCGCTACAGTTCCGGTCCGTGCCTCATCAGGCTTTCCCGACCACCACCGGCAGTAACCTGCGCTCCAATCGCCTTACGATCCAGATAGAGCCCGAGCAGGGCATCGCCCTATTCACGGAGGCCAAGGAGCCCGGACCAGGCATGGTCCTCCGTCCGGTGGAACTGCGCTACTCGTACGAGGAAGTGTTCCGCAGGCCGTCCCCGGAAGCCTATGAGACCTTGCTTCTGGACATCCTGAACGCAGACCCGGCCCTGTTCATGCGGGTGGACCAGGTGGAAGCCGCCTGGGCGGCCGTGATGCCCGTCCTGGACGCCTGGCAGAGTGAACCGGCATTCGACTTCCCCAACTACCAGTCGGGCACCTGGGGGCCCGAGGCTGCAGTGGCTCTCCTAGCTCGCGACGAGCGCACCTGGCTTCCACCCACGGGAGTCGAAAAGCTACCCATGGGCACGTGCACCCTCGCCGACGAGGACTAGCCGAGGCCTCCGGCTATGCGTTCGATGACGTCGAGCAGAAGGCGTGGATAAAGACCCAGAAACAGCAGCGCGAGTGACAGGAAGCCGAGGACCGTGGCCGTTAACGCCCCGATCGGGGGACCGGGAGAGGGCGGGACCGGACCGCCCTGGACTTCTGCCGGTGAAGGCGACGGCTTCCCGTACATGATCACGATCACTCGCAAGTAGTAGAACAAGCCTACGGTGCTCGTCAGCACCAGCACAACCACAAGTGCCCAGCGGGATGCTCCCGCCCCGGCGTCAACCAGCAAGAATTTACCGATGAAACCGGCTGTGATCGGGATCCCGGCAAGAGAGAGTAACGCCAAAGTAAAGACCCCCGCCAACCACGGCCTCCGTCTGCCGAGACCGCGGTAGTCTTCCAGGGACTCGGGCTCGCGGTCTCTCTCGCTGAGCGCCGCGACGACACCGAAGGCCGCCACCATGGTCAGGGAATAGGCGACTAGATAGAAGGCCACGGCCGTGCGCGCCAAGGCTCCTCCCGCCAGCAAGGCGACCAGCAAGTAGCCCAGATGAGAAATGGACGAGTAGGCCAGAAGCCTCTTGATATTCTGCTGCATCAGGGCCAGCAGGTTGCCCACGGCCATCGAGGCGAACGCCACCACCGTCAGTATCAGGAAGAACGGGCGACTACCGGCCGCGTCCATCTGAGCGGCATAGCGAAGCAACAAGGCGAATAGCGCTCCCTTCGACACCGTAGCCACGAAGGCCGCCACGGGAGCCGGGGCCCCCTGGTAGATGTCCGGCGTCCACATGTGAAAGGGGACCAGTGCCAGTTTGAACCCTACTCCGGCGAAGATGAGCACGAGACCCGTGGTGTAGAGCGCCTTTTGCAGCCCGGAGACGCCCACCGCGAATGTCGCCAGGCTCCCGAGGGCCAGACTCCCGGTGACGAAGTAGACCAGCGCCATGCCCAGCACCAGGAAAGCCGCCGTGGTGGCGGCGAGGACGAGGTACTTCAGCCCCGCCTCCACCGCGCCCGGGCGCCGCGCGGGATATGCAATGAGGCCGTAGAGGGCGACGCTCAGGATTTCGAGACCCAGGAAGAATGACGCGAAGTGAACGCTGGCGACGAGCGTGCCCGCGCCCAGTGTGGCGATGAGCGTAAGGACGTAGTACTCCGCCCGGTCCCTCTCGGTGCGTTCGAGGTACCCATAGGACAGGAGCACCACCAGTCCGGCGGTGACGATGACGAGACCAATGAAGAATAGCGCATAGTCGTCCATGCGGAAAAGGATGGTGGCCCGGCGGTCGTTCGAAGCGGCAACGATCCCGACGGCCACGAGCGACCCCGCGATGCCGGCCAACGTGAGGCCCAGGACGGCCAGATGTGAGCTCCAGAAGGTGGAGACGAGCATGGTCACCACAGCCGTGCCGCCCAGGACGATGAAAGGGGTCATCGCCAGCACGTGGAGACCGGTCATCGCTTCGCCTCGACCGGAGCCGAGCCCGAGGCGACTTTTGTCAAGTTCGTTGCTCCCCCCCGAGCGGCACCGCTACGGCACGCGTCCCTTGGGCCGAGATCGTCACAGTCATGGGAGCCGCCGTCGAAGTCGCGGGGACGGCGAGTTGCTGCAGCGAGTCGACCGTCGGTTTCGCGGTGCGGATGAAGGTCTGCGGATACAAACCCAACCAAAGTATGACGATGACGCAAACTGCCATCATCGCTATCTCGCGCGCGGACAGGTCGGGAATTCGGCGGCCCGGGGAGGTCTTCGAAGCTGCGCCCGAGGGGCGTCCGGCCGCGCGCGGCTGTCGGGTGGACGCCGGACTCGTGTCCGCGCGACTCGGGGCTACCAAACGCGCCGCCTCCGGGCGAGGCGGCCGTGGAAGACCCGTTGGATCATCCACAGCGCGTAGACGGTCGCCAGGACCAGTCCGACCGACGCGATGATGGCGGCCGGTGGGCTCACCCGGTAGATCCCCAGCAGGATCAAGAACTCGGCCACGAAATTCCCCAGCGCGGGCAGACCGAGGGCGGCCATCGCCAGGATCATCGTGCTGCCCCCGAACCGGGGGACCAGCGTCCAGAGACCGCCCATGCTTGGTCAGGTCCCGCGTGCCGAGACGTTCCTCCAAGGCGCCCACGATCATGAAGAGGCCGCCCGTGCTGAAAGCGTGACAAACGATCTGCAGGATGACTCCCTGCAGAGTCAGCTCGTTCCAGGCGAATATCCCCAAGAGGACGAAGCCCATGTGGCTGATGCTCGTGTAGGCGACGAGTCGTTTGAGGTCTGTCTGCGCGAAGGCCAACAGCGCGCCGTACAGGATGCCCGCCACGCCCAAGGCCATGCCGACGCTCGCAAAACGGAATGACGCGTGTGGGAAGAGCGGGAACATGAAGCGCAGCATCCCGTAGGCTCCCACCTTGATCAGCAGCCCGGCCAGGATCACGCTCCCTGCGGTCGGCGCCTCTGTATGTGCATCCGGCAGCCAGCTATGCAACGGGATCGCCGGCAGCTTCACCGCGAAGGCCACGAAGAATCCCAGCATCAGCCAGAAACCCGCCCGCGAGGAGAGGCTGGTGCCAAGAAGCTGGAGGTAGTCGAAGGTGTAGGTGCCCGTGGCGCGGCCGTGGATGAAGTAGAGCCCGATGATCGCCACGAGCATCAGCAGCCCGGCAGCCTGCGTGTAGATGAAGAACTTGACAGCCGCCCGCACCCGCCGCTCGTGGCCCCAAAGAGCGATGAGAAAATACAGCGGCACCAGCATCATCTCGAAGAAGAAGTAGAAGAGAACAAGATCGAGCGCCATGAACACGCCGGCAAGTGCCGCGGCCGCCCACATGAGGTGAAAGTGGAAGAAGCCCACTCGGGCGGTGATCCCCTTCCAGGACGCCATCACGGCCAGAGCCGTCAGAACGAACGTCAGCATGAGCATGATGAGACTCAGTCCGTCCACGGCCAGATGAAAGCGGATGTTCAGCTGAGGTATCCACGTCACGTCGATCTGCGCGAGCCACCTCCCGCTCGGAACCGCGGTCGACCCTGCGAAATGCCGCGCCCATATACCGAGCGTCAGGCCGAACCCGCCCAGAGACGCCGCCAGCGCCGTCCAACGAGACCACCGTGGATCCCAGCGGTCAAGGAACCAGGCGAGGAACCCCCCAGCCAAGGGGACGATCACCAGGAGAGCCAGCATCATCGGAGGACCCCCAGCGCGACGAAGACCAGCACTCCCCCGGCGGCCACTGCGACGTAGTAGCGGAGCCGGCCGGTTTGCGTGCGGCTCAGCAGCGCGCTGAGCTGCCTAGCCGTCCACGCGACGGTCGAGAAGCCGGAGTCGATCACATCGTCCTTGCCCGTCCGGGCCGCCCAAAGGAAGGGCCCGACGAAAGCCACATCATAGAGTCGGTCGAATCCCCAGCCGGCGAGCGCCAGCCCTTCCAGCCGCCGCATCGGCGACCAGGAGACCGAGTCGCCGCAACACACCCGAGCCGCGGGCGAACAGCTGGTACGAGAGGTAGATGCCGGCCAACGACGCGACCGCCACTATCACCTGCGGAGCCGCACTGCCGGCAAAACCGCCGGGCCGAGCCTGTGGCATCGGCAACGCCGGCCCCAGGAAATCGGTGAAGAGCGACACGCCGCTCCAGTTTTGCGGGAGCTGGATGAACCCTCCGACAACGGCAAGCGCTGCAAGCGCGCCCACGGGGACCCAGCTCGCCCTCCCGAACCTTAGCCGGGGCAAAGCCTGTCTCTCTTCTCCAAAGAAGACCAAGAACACCAGGCGAAAGGCATACAGCGAGGTGAGAAAGGCCCCGACAACGCCGACGGCCCAGAGCCAGGGCCCGCCCCGCCCGGCCGAGAGCGCGAGCCCGAGGATCAGGTCCTTGCTGTAGAAGCCGGCCGTCACAACGGGCACTGCGGAGAGGGACGGCCGCGCCGATGAGGAACACCCAGAAGACCGGGCGCAGGCTCCGGCGCAGTCCCCCCATCTTGAATATGTCGTGCTCCCCGCCCATGGCCTTGATGACGAGGCCGGCGGCCAGGAACAGCAGGGCTTTGAAGAACGCGTGCGTCATGAAGTGGAAGATCGCCGCCGACCAAGCCCCCACTCCCAGGGCCAGGAACATGTAGCCGATCTGGCTGATGGTGGAATACGCCAGCACTCGCTTGATGTCGCGCTGGGCCAGGGCGCTCAACCCTCCGTAAATGAGCGTGGCGGCGCCGATGACGGCCACCGTGGTCTTCGCGGCCGGAGCCAGGTCGAAAAGGATGTGCGTGCGCGCTATGAGGTAGACGCCTGCTGTGACCATGGTGGCGGCGTGGATCAAAGCGCTCACCGGGGTGGGACCGGCCATCGCGTCGGGCAGCCAGGTCTGCAGCGGCAACTGGGCCGACTTGCCCAGCGCTCCGCCGAGGATCAGAAGCGCGGCGGCCACCGCCACGCCCGAACCGGGCTGCCAGTGCTGCTGCGCCAGCCCCATGGTCTGCTGGATGTTCAGCGAGCCGAGACTCCGGAAGATCAGGAGCAGACCCACCGAGGAGAGACGTGTCGCCGATCCGCGTGACGATGAACGCCTTGCGCGCGGCCGCGCCGTTGGCCGGATCGCGATACCAGAATCCGATCAGCAGATAGCTCGAGAGGCCCACGCCTTCCCATCCCACGAGAAGGAAGAGCAGATTGTCCGCAAGCAGGAGGATCAGCATCGCCCCGACGAAGAGGTTCATATAGGCGAAGAAGCGTCCGTATCCCTCCTCGCCCTTCATGAACTCCAGCCGAGTAGATCAAGATCAGGAAGCCGACGACCGCGACCACGGTCATCATGACCACCGAAAGGGGTCGAGATAGAGGGCCACTCGCGGCGCGAACCCGCCGACTTGGAACCAGGTCCACAGCACCTGGGTAAACGCGTGGCCGGCGGGTGGCGACGCCATGAAGCTGACCGACACGGCGATAGCAACGGCGGCGGCCAGCCCGCCGGCACGGCCCCAACATACGCGATAGTCCTGTCGCGCATGCGCCCGCCTCCCAGCGCCAGCGCCAGGAAACTGAGGAGAGGAAGCCCGGGGATGAGCCACAGCAGGTGCAGCATGATCAATCCTTCAGCTTGTTGGCGGAATCGATGTCGAGGCTGCCGAAACGCCGCCGGAACCGGAGGGCGAGCGCCAGTCCGACGGCGACCTCCGCGGCAGCCATAGCCAGGATGAAGATGAACATCACTTGCCCGTCCGCCTGTCCCCAGTGCGAGCCGGCCACCACGAAAGCCAGCCCGGCGGCATTGAGCATGATCTCGATGGAAGCAAGCACGAAGATGATGTTCCGCCGCACGAGCACTCCGGTCAGGCCCAGCAAGAAGAGGACCAGAGCGAGGATCAGTCCGTGCTCAACGGGGATTGTGGCCATCAGTCCCCACCTTCGGCGGCATTCGAAGTCGCTGCGCCCGCGCCTGCGTTCGCGCCCGGCGCGTTCACGCCCGCTGAGTCCGCGGGGCTTCGCGGGACGTCTTCGCGCGTCAGGCGGTGGGCCGCCACGAGGCCGGCCAGCAGAAGCATGGACGCCAGCTCAACTCCGAGAAGGTATGGTCCGAAAAGCGAGACGCCCACCTGCTTTGGAGTCATTGCGGCTGGAGCCGCGGCGGGGATCCCGCCCCGACTCACTACGACCACCAGTTCCACCAGCAAGGCGAGCGAGACCAGCGCCGGCCCCACCCAGGCCTTCCATCGCAGCCATTCCTTCTCCTGCCGGTCGGCGGCGGGACCGAGATTGAGGAGCATCACAGCGAACAAGAACAGCACCATGATGGCCCCGGCGTAGATGATCACCTCGAGCGCGGCGATGAAGGGCGCCCCCAGGACGTAGAAGACCAGCGCGAGGGCCAGCAGTGACACGACCAGGTAGAGCAGGGCGTGGACGGCCTTCGCCCTCGTGATCACCATCAGTGTGGAGAACACGGCCAGCAGAGCGGCTAGATAGAACAGGACGTTCATCGGCCGGCCTGACTCGCGAAGTCTGTCACGGCTCCATTCGCGACGCGAGTCAGCCGTTGTGGCGACCGTGGCGGCGGCCGTTGCGACGCCAGGTTCCCAAGCTCTCCTGGGCATGCACCGGTCGGCCGACCGCGTTCGTCACGGCATCAGCCTCCTCAGGTCTGCGGGCGGCTGTTCATCTTCCGCCTCGCCCTTGCCCTTGCCGCCGATGGCCACGCCGGCAACTCGGTAGAAGTTGTAGTCGTGGTACTTCCCGGTGCCCGAGATGAGCAGATGCTCCTTCTCGTAGACCATACTCGGGCGGTGATACTCGGCCATGTCGTAGTCCGGGCTGAGCTGGATGGCGTAGGTGGGGCATGCCTCCTCGCAGAACCCGCAGAAGATGCAGCGGGAGAAGTTGATGCGGAACCACTTTGGATAGCGCCTACCCGTCTCGTCCTCGGTGGCTTCGAGAGCGATGCAGTCCACCGGGCATGCGACCGCGCACAGATAGCAGGCCACGCAGCGCTCCTCCCCGTCTGGATCGCGCGAGAGGATGATGCGGCCTCTATACCTCGGCGGCAAGATCGGGATCTCTTCCGGGAAAAGGACGGTGTCCCTCGGTCTGAAGGTGTGCCGCAGGATGATCCAAAGCGCTCTGAGTGCACTGAACATCCTTGCCTAGCCACCCTTTCTGACGAGGATGATCGCCGCGGTGGCCATGAGGTTGGCAAGTCCCAGCGGAAGCATCACCTTCCAGCCAAGAGCCATGAGTTGGTCGTAGCGCACCCGAGGAAGCGACCCGCGCACAAGGATGAAGAAGGCGACAAAGAACAGGGTCTTGATCAAGAACCACAACGCAGGCGGCAGCACGGGACCCATCCACCCTCCCAAGAAGAGCACCGTGATCAAAGCGGAGATAAGAGTTATCCCCAAGTATTCGCCTATGAAGAAGAGGCCGAACTTCATCGCCGGAGTATTCGGAGTGGTATCCGGCCACCAACTCGCTTTCGGCCTCGGGCAGATCAAAGGGTATGCGTCGCGTCTCGGCTAGTCCGGCTACCAGGAATCCCGCGAAACCCACGAACTGAGGTCCTATGTACCAAAGGCCTCGTTGCGCCTCGACGATGCCGCCCAGGTCGAACGTGCCGGCCATCATGACCACCCCTACCACCGACAGCCCCATGAAGACCTCGTAACCGAGCATCTGCGCCGCCGCCCGAAGTCCTCCCAACAGGGGGTATTTGCTCCGGGAAGACCAGCCCGCGAGCGCGACGCTATAGACCCCCAGCGACGACATGGCCAGGAAGAACAAGAGGCCGATGTTGAGATCCTGCACCACGAAGCCCGGCGCAAGGGGAATGACAGTGAAGCTGACAAGCACGCTGCTGACTATGATGGCGGGCGAAAGGACGAAGACCGGCTTGTCGGCGAACGGCGGGATCCAGTCTTCCTTAAAGAGCAACTTGACCGTGTCTGCCATCACCTGGAGGAGCCCGAGCGGCCCCACCCGGTTCGGTCCGTGCCGGTCTTGCCACACCGCGAGGAGCTTGCGCTCTCCCCACACCAGCCCTCCGGCGATGATGAGAGGCACCAAGAGCATCACCACAACGTGCACGATGTCCCGGACTACCTCAGGCATCTGCGTCCTCTCGGACGATGAGGCGGGCGTAGAACGGTGCCCCCAGCCCCTCGAGTCCGGGCAGTCCCGCCGGGATCGCCGCGACGTCGTCCGGGAGGGAGTCCATCATCTTGGCCTTCAGCAGACGCACTCCAGCGTCACTCACCATGGTCAAGACCCTGCCATCCTCGACCCCCAGACGCTCCGCCAGCCCGGAGCCGAGACCCAGGTACGGTTCCGGTGCGCACCCGTGCACGCCCGGCGCCTTCATGCTCAGCTCCTCCGAGCCGAAGATATGGTGCACCGGCACAACCAGCCATTGGTCGCCGTCTGGACCGTAGGCCACGGGAACGTCCAGGAAATGAGCCGGCCGCTCGACCACCGGAGGTTCGAAGAGCCGCTTACCGGGATCCCCGCCGCGCAGCGCGCCGCCCACCTCTTCCTGGAATCGATCGAGCGCCTGCGCCGAATTCCAGCCTGGAGCCCAGATATTGCTGACCAGGGCCGGCGGAGGCTGTCCCTCGAATCCCTCCATCGAGAAAGCGAGCGGCGAGTCGGGGTCGTCGGGAGGTTTCGGCTCGAAGACCGTCTTGTCCGCATGCATGGCGGTGCGTCCACTGTAACGGTTGGGCTGGCGCGGGATTCTCATGCCCAGCATGCGGAACCCTGCCGGCGGCGCGGCATCCAAGGCAGGCGCGAATATGGGGAATGCCCGGCAGAGGTCGTTCACCACCTCATCGACGTTCTCCCACCCCGCCGCGACCCACTGTTGGCCTCCCTCACCACCGCCCAGCGCCTGCATGACGTCGCGGAACCATCGCCAGCTCTCGCGGACATCGCCGCTCGGCACAAAGACCTGATAGAAGCGTTGTGCTCGAGGCTCGCTGTTGATCATGGTCCCGGTGCTCTCCGCAAAGGTGGCCGCGGGGAGGATGACATCCGCGGCAGCGGTCATACGAGTGTCGGTATGATCGACCACCACCAGATGACGCGCAAAGTTCCAGGAACCTCTCCACCTCGGCTTCGCCTGCACGCCGAAAGAGATCGTTCTCGAGCACGATGGCCAGCTCGACGCCGGGGTTGTCGGCGGCCTGGAAGGCCTCGCTCAGCGGCCTCCCGTCCATCATCCCCAAACCCATGCTGTTGCACTCGGGCACCACGAAGCAGAGCTCGGCAGCCTCTCCCCGTGCGCGCAAAGACCACGCGACATTTGCCGCCGCTTTCAGCATCGCCTCGCTCCCGTAGCTGGCGCCGGCTACGACGATGGGCCGCTTGGCCTGCTCTAGGGCCCGAGCGATGGTCTGCGCCAGAGCGAAGATGTCGCCGGGCAGATCGGGGACGCTCGGAGCGTCGTCGTCGAGCAGGTGGGCGATGGCAAAGCCCAACCGGGCGAGATCGCTGGGAGCGGCACGATAGACCTGGGCTGCGCACTCGTCGAGCTTGGTCGCCGCTACGCGTGGCCACATACAGCGCACTGGGCTCCTCGTGAACGATCTCCCCCACCGCGGCATCGTTCCAATCGGGGATCTTGAGTCTGGTCCGTTCCAGGTTGGGGCGTCGGCGGAGCCACTGGCGCAGGGAGTAGTCGAGCATCGGGGCGGTGTTGGTGACATCTTCACCAAGAATGAGTGTGGCGTCCGCGCGCTCAAGCTCGCGGAGCGAAGAGCTGCGCGACGGTCCCGTGCGCAGTATGTCGACCATGAGGCGGACCAAACGGGCCTCCTGATCCGACATGCCGCAGAAGAAGTTATCCGGACCGACAAGAGCGCGAAGAGCGAAGTTGGCTTCGAGTGAGGCCCGCGGCGAACCTATGCCCACCACGCGCCCTCCGGACTGAACGGCCGAGCGGATCAAGTCCGCGACGTGAGAGACCGCCTCCTCGGGCGAGACGGTCTGAGAGCCGCCTATCGCCGGCGGGGGCGCGGCGGTCCGAGCGCTCCCGGTCGCCGGCCAGGGCGCGGCGGTGTGCGTACTCGCGAGCGCGGGGCCGGCCTGCTTCGCGACCGTCACCGAGCGGGGGCGCGACTCAGCGTTCACGAATTCGTACCCGAAGCGGCCCCGATCGCAGATGAAGTAGCCGTTGACGTGGCCGTTGTAGCGGCTGCGCACCCGGCGGAGAATCCCGTAGCGCTCGCCCGGTATCGTGTTGCACCCGAGTCCGCAATGGACGCACACGGAAGGCGCGGTCTGCAGGTCCCATTTGCGGGTGTAGTGGGTCTTGAAGGTCTTGTCCGTGAACACCCCGGTGGGACACACCTCCACGAGATTCCCACTGAATTCGCTCTCGAGCTTCCCGTCCTCGTGACGTCCGAAATAGACCTCGTTCCGCGTGCCGAGAGCCACCAGGTCGTGTCCGCCGGCGTAATCCTCGTAGAAGCGCACGCAGCGATAGCACTGGATGCAGCGATTCATCTCATGGTTGACGAAGGGGCCCAAGTCCTGATTGCGGAAGGTGCGCTTGGGGAAGTCGTACCGGCGGTAGACATGGCCGGTCATCACCGTCATGTCCTGAAGGTGGCACTCGCCACCCTCGTCGCAGACCGGGCAGTCATGGGGGTGGCTGGCCATCAACCACTCTGCCACGCCTTTGCGGAAGGCCTTCGCCTCGGGGTCCTCGATGGAGATGCGGACGCCGTCGTCCGCCGGCGTAAGGCAGGCCATCACGATCTGGCCCTTGGTGTCGGTCTCGTCTTTGAACTGCTTGACGGCACACTGGCGGCACGCCCCCACCGATCCCATAGCTGGGTGCCAGCAGAAAAAGGGGAGGTCGAACCCGAGGGTCAGGCACGCGGCCAACAAGTTCTGGTCGGGAGCCACCTCGTACGCCTGATTGTCCACGTAGATGGTCGGCACTGCTCTCCCTCAGCTCGCGTCCGCCGCGCTGCGCGCGTACGGGCAGTGCTTGTCGTTTATGTGCTCCACGAGGTCGTCGTGGAAATACCTCAGCCCGCTCTCCAAAGGCTCCATCGCGCCGGTGGCAAGGTCGCAGAACGTGTGCCCCGGCTTGATGAGCTCGGTATGCCACTGCAGAAGGTTCAGGTCACCGGTGGTGCCCCGTCCTTCCTCGATGGCCCCCAGAAGCAGCTGCACCCAGTGGAGACCCTGCCAGCAAGGCGTGCACCAGCCGCATGACTCCTGCGCATAGAACTGCTCGAGGTTGCGCAGCATCCCCACCGGGCACGTCTTGTCATCGAGGACTATGACCGTCCCCGTGCCGAGTCGACTCCCCACCTTGGCGAGGGAAACGTCATCCATGCGGACATCGAGATCTTCTTCGAGCACGAAGCCCGTGGAGGCACCCCCGGGGAGCACAGCGCGTAGCCCGTATCCGTGGTGCATCCCGCCCGCGTGTTCTTCGATCAACTCGCGTAAGGGAGTGCCCAAAGGCAGTTCCCATGCTCCCGGCCGTCTGACCCGGCCGCTGACCGTGTAGAGCTTGGTGCCCCCTTCGCCGGACAAAGCCAGCTGCTGGAACCACTCGGCCCCATTCGACACAATCGACGGCACACAGCAGAGGGTCTCCACGTTGTTCACCACGGTGGGCTTGCCCCACAGCCCCGATCCCGTCTGATGCGGAGGTTTGTGACGGGGAATGGGGCGCTCACCCTCAAGAGCGTTCAGCAGGGCGGAGGCCTCGCCGCAGATATAGCGGCCGGCGCTCATATGCAGGCGAAAGTCGAGGTCGAACCCTGAGCCCAGGATGTTCGTGCCCAGATACCCGGCGGCTTGGGCTTCGGCGATGGCCTTTCGCATATCGGCTGCCGGCATGCTGTACTCCGCGCGGATGAACAGGTACGCCACTGCCGCACCCACGGCGTATGCGGAGATGGCCATGCCTTCGAGCAGTTGGTGCGGGTTGCCCTGCATCAAGATCCTGTCCTTGAAGGTGCCCGGCTCCATCTCGTCGGCGTTGCACACGAGGAACATCGGGCGCGGCCAATCCGGCTCCGTGGGCACGAAGCTCCACTTGCGCCCGGCGGGGAAACCCGCCCCGCCGCGACCGGCCAGCTTTGAGTCGACCAAGACCTGGATCACCTCGTGTGGCTCCATGCCCGTCAGCGCTTTGCGCAGGGCGGAGTAGCCGCCCCTGGCCACGTACTCCTTGAGGGTGAGCGGGCGGCCGTCGGCCCGAAAATGCCGGGTGAGCGGTCTTTCCGAGGACTCAGTCATGGGCGGGCTCCGCTGTGACGACCGGGCTCATGGGTATTCGGCCAGCGCAGAATCGATCTTGTCAGGGGTGAGATCGCCGTGTAGCTGCCAATCGACCAACATGGCGGGCGCGTGGTCGCAGGCGCCGACGCACACCACCGGCAGCAAGGTGAAGCGGCCATCGGAGGTCGTGCCGCCAAGGTCGACCTCGAGGCGGTCACGCAGGTACCCCACCACCTGTTCGTAGCCCAGCATCCAACAGCAGACGCTGCCGCAGACCATGATCACGTGCCGTCCCACCGGCCTGCGGAAGATCATGCTGTAGAAGGTGGCGAGGCTGTCCAGCCGATCCACCGACACGTCGAGTAATTCGGCCAGGTCGGCCATGGCCTCGTCGGACACCCACCCCCGGCTGTCCTGGAGGATCCTCATGCCCTCCACGGCGGAGGCCGATTTCGTCTCATAGAACGCGAACGTCGCCTCGATGAGGCCCCTTTCTTCGTCCGTCAACATGGTTTTCCGCCGGTCAGCATGATTCTCCGTCCGTCAATACGGATGTCGGTCGCAGGCTCCTGGTCTTCGCACTCGCTGTCATCTGTCCACGTCGGCCAAGACGAAGTCCAGGCTTCCCAAGATCGCGATCAGGTCGGCTAGCTCCAAGCCCCGACACATGAGCGGGAGCATCTGCAGGTGTGCGAACGACGGAGTGCGGATCCGCGTCCTATACGACCTGATCCCGCCGTCGCTGACGAGGTAATAGCCGTTGTTCCCCTTGGTCGCCTCGATGCCGACGAACGCTTCGCCCTCCGGGACCACCGGCCCCCAGCTCACCGAGAGGAAATGCGTGATGAGCGTCTCGATATCGTGCATAGTGCGCTCCTTGCGCGGCGGCGAGACGAGAGGATGGTCGGCCTTGTAAGGGCCGGGAGGCATGTTCTCGAGACATTGTTCGACGATCCGCAGGCTCTGCCGGATCTCCTCAACCCTCACCTGGGCCCGGCCGTAGCAGTCCCCGCGTTTCGCGGTGGGGATATCGAAGGAGAACTGTTCGTATCCGGAGTAGGGACGCTTCTTCCGAAAGTCCCACTCGAATCCGCAGGCGCGGAGATTCGGTCCCGTTGCTCCCCACTCGATCGCGTCGTCCAGAGATACCTCCCCCACTCCTACCGTGCGCGCTTTGAGGATGCGGCTACCCATCACGAGATGGTCGTAGTCGCGGAGACGCGCAGGGAGATAGCGCAAGAATTCGCCCACGAGCTTTTCCCATCCCTGAGGAAGGTCTGCGGCCACTCCCCCGATCCGGAACCAGCTCGGGTGCATCCTTCCCCCGGTCACCGCCTCCACTATCTCGAGCAGCCGCTCGCGATCGCTGAACATGTAGAAAACCGGCGACATCGCCCCGAGATCCTGCGCGAACGTGCCGTACCAGACCAGATGGCTGGCGATCCGGAACAGCTCGCACAGCATCACGCGCACCACCTTCGCCCGGTCCGGAACTTCTATGCCGGCCAACCGCTCCACGGCCAGGACGTACGCCAGGTTGTTCATCACCCCGCCTAGGTAGTCCACGCGATCGGTATAAGGGATGAACGTATGCCAGGTCTGCCGTTCGCCCATCTTCTCCGCGCCACGGTGGTGGTAACCGATGTCCAGGGCGGCATCCACGATGTGCTCGTCGCGGAGTTGCAGGATGACGCGCAGCAGACCGTGCGTGCCCGGGTGCTGGGGTCCCACGTTGAGAAAGACCGTCTCTACGCCTTCCCGGGCGGGAGAGAAGCCCCATTCTTCGGGGCGCAAGCGCAGGGCTTCCTGGAAACGCGCATCATCCGCGGCCGGCATGGAGAAGATGCCCATCTCAGTCGCCCGCGACGGATGCTCCTTGCGGAGCGGATGGCCCTCCCACCAGGGCGGCATCAGGATACGGCGCAGGTTCGGATGACCTTCCACGGTGATGCCGAACATGTCCCAGAGCTCGCGCTCGTACCAGTCGGCGCTTGGCCACAGATCGGTGACCGTCGGGATAGCCGGCGGAACATCCTCGAGGGCGACCTTGATCCGGACGTCCTCGTTTCGCTCGTACGAAAGCAGGTGGTAGACCACAGTGAAGTCGGCCGGTGGCTGGCCCGTGCGCCGCGCCCGGGCCCGCTCGTCGATGCCCGTAAGATCATAGAGGGTGCGGAACGGATGTGGCGCTTGCCGCCTCAGGTACCCGAGCACCGGCCTCAGATCTTGTCGGGTCACCCAGATGGTGGGGATCCCATCCTTCGTGTTCTGCCCAAGCAGGGAGATCTCGGGGAATCTTTCCCAGAGTTCGGTCTGCATGGCCGCAGTCGTCCCTAGTTCCAAAGAGCTAGACCTCATCTGGAGCCTTAAGTTCGGTGACGGAACCTCGTTCGGCCTGGAGGAGGTCGCGCCGGGAAGGTCGCTCTGGCT
Organism: uncultured Thermoleophilia bacterium; assembly: GCA_963749535.1. Lineage (GTDB taxonomy): Bacteria > Actinomycetota > Thermoleophilia > RBG-16-64-13 > RBG-16-64-13 > Chersky-299. Next base: position 43,076 of record CAVVNF010000026.1, read on the forward strand.
TGATCACGCCTTGGGGCCCTACCGTCCAGGAGAGCGGACGCCGTTCGGTCGCCACGGCTTCACGCAGCAGCAGGAGACCCTGCATGAACGTGGTAGGACTGGGCGGGCAGCCCTGCACGTAGACGTCCACCGGCAGGAACGTGTCCACCCCCTGCACCACGCTGTATACGTCGTACATCCCGCCGGAGTTCGCGCACGAGCCCATGGAGATGACCCAGCGAGGCTCCATCATCTGTTCGTAAAGCCGCTGGATCACCGGCGCCATCTTTATGAAGACCGTTCCCGCGATGACCATGAGGTCCGCTTCCCGTGGCGACCCGCGGATGACCTCCGCGCCGAACCGAGCGATGTCGTAGCGCGGGGTGAGGCTGGTGGCCATCTCGACAAAGCAGCACGACAGACCGAAATTGAACGGCCATATGGAGTTCGAGCGAGCCCAGGCCACGGCGTCCTGGAGACGGGTGAGAAGGGTAGTCGCGCTCACCGCCTCTTCCAGTGAATCGAGCAGGCTCCCGGGATGTTCGGGCGACCTCATCCCCTGCCTCCCTGGCGCCTTGACTCAAGCCACTTCCTTCTCGCCGTCCCCCAATCGAGAGAGTGGAGGCGCCAGAGGTAGACCAAAGCCGCAACGAGAACCCCGACGAAGACGAGCATCTCCAGGTAGCCCGTCCATCCCGCTTCCCGCAGGGCGACCGCCCAGGCGAAGACGAAGACCGTCTCCACGTCGAAGATGACGAAGAAGACGGCCACCCTGTAGAACTCTATGGAAAGGCCGCCCGAGGGGTACTCAGAAGGAGCTATTCCGGACTCGAAGGGCTCGCCGGTCTTCGTGTCGCGGTGATGCTCGCCGAGAAGGTAGCCCAGCCCGACGAGTACCGCCACAAGGATAACGACCAGCCCGACAAATGCCAGGAGAGGCCAAAGGCTGCCTGAGGTGCTCACCGCTGGAGCCACGGCTTACCTCTCACCCCGGATCTCGGGGACCGGGCTCCGGGTCACCCGCCGGTGGAACACACAGCATCGGCCCCTCCCCTCTCTCTAGCCCATCGTGCCGGCAGCCCCAACAGGCGTTTTCTATGCCCGTTCTTCCGAGTTCCCAAGCCGGACCGGCCAAAAACCCCCGGGCCGCTTCCTTTGCGCCCCGGATCCTCGCGACGGACGTTCCCCTACCCCGGCCCCCGGCAGGGTAGAGCGGCAGGACAGGCTTCTGCCAGCAACGCGAACCGGCAAATCCGGGCCTGAGGAGAACGATCGTCCAGCAGCAAGGGCCTCATCCGCCGGCACGTTCGAGAGATCCTTGTCACCATGGGCCCACGGGGTGAGGTGAGAGGCAGCCACCGGGCTCATCAACATCGGGTCGAGCTCTCTTCCCTCGATCCGCCAAGCGTGATCCCGCCACTGGCGGTGCGAGCTCGCCAGCAATTCGCGGCGCTCGTTTCGGCGCCGCCCGACGATGGGAAACATCTCCCTGGTGATACGAAAGGAGGCTGTGACCATGGCTCGTTGCGATCAGATGAAGGTTGGCGAGATCTATGTTTGTGAGCAATGTGGGTTCGAGTTCCAGGTGCTCAAGGAATGCGTGCACCAGGACGAGATGAAACACGATGGGTCGTGCCACGAGGCTGGTTTTGGCTGCTGTGGTGAAGAGATGAAGCTGAAGGGGCACGGCACCGGAGAGGTCCGGGGCACATCACCGCAGTGGGTGACCCAGCCCGCGATGGGCTCCGGGGCTTGAATCTGGCGGTACCTGTCCACAGCCGACGCCCGTAGGCGACGCGCTGAGGCCGGAAGTGCAGCGCGTCCGAGCGGTCGCGCGCAGGCCGGGGGCCGGCCCCAGCGCGGTACCGTGGCGTCAGTCGGCCGCGCCCAGGTAGCGCAGGAACCACTCCCGAGCCAGGCGGGCCACTTCCTCCAAGGCGCCGGGCTCCTCGAAGAGATGGCCGGCGCCCGGGATGATCTTGATCTCTTTGGGTGCCGTCAAACGGGAGAAAGCCTGTCTGTTCATCTGGATGACGACGTGGTCGTGTCCCCCCACGATCAGGAGAGTCGGCGCCACCACCGAGGCTAGCGAGTCCATGGCCAGGTCGGGGCGACCACCGCGCGAGACGACGGCCTTGACCACGTCGGGCTGATCGGAGAAGCGAGCGGCCGCTTCCAGCGCCGCCGCCGCTCCGGTACTGGCCCCGAAATAGCCTATTACCAGACTCTGCGTCTCGGGATTCCGCTGCAACCAACCCGTGACCCCGACGACCCGCCGGGTGAGCAGCTCGATGTCGAAGCGCAGCTCGCCGGAGAACTGGTCCACCCTTTCTTCTTCCTCAGAGAGAAGGTCGAACAAAAGTGTGGACAACCCGCCTAGCTGCAATTCCCGCGCCACGAAGCGGTTTCGTGAGCTGAAACGGCCGCTGCCGCTGCCGTGCACGAAAAGCACCAACCCGGTAGCGCCGGGTACGAGCCCAAGTGTGCCTTTGAGCGACACCGAATCGAGCGTCATCTGGACCTCGCGCTCGTGGACTTCGAGATCTGGTTTCATCGGTATCGCCTCACATCGTGCCGGCGCCCGACCGGGAGCCAGCACTAACTTCAGGAGACGGCGGTCGCTCGGATGATGTGCCCGGGGGTGTGGTCGTCGCGCTCGGCTCGTTAGTTGTCGCACCCGGCTGCTGGGTCGCCGCGTCCGGGCCGGTGGTCGCAGCGCGGTGTCGGCCGAAGCCCGCGGCCGCCCGGAGGAGCGACACGACCTCTTCGTCCGAGGTCTGCGAGAAGTCGACATACCACTGGCCGATCGCATAGAAGGGCTCCGGGGCCATGAGGCAGATCGCCTCGTCCACTTCTCGCTCCAATGTGACACATGTCGAGCGGGGAGCGGTAGGCACGGCCAGCACGATCCGGGCCGGCCGGTGGCTCTTCAGCGACAGGAGGGCGGTGCGCATGCTCGCACCTGTGGCCAGCCCGTCGTCGATCACGATGACGGTCTTTCCGCTCAAGTCCAGGGGCTCCGTATCTCCACGGTAGGCCCGCTCCCGGCGGCCCAGCTCGGCCTGTTCCCGGGACACGACCGCCTCGATCTGGGCATCGCTCAAGCCGAAAGCGCCAACCACGTCCTCGTTCATAACGCGGACCCCACCGCTCGCTATCGCCCCAATCGCCAGTTCCTCCTGTCCCGGGGCGCCCAACTTCCTCACCAAGAAGATGTCCAGCGGAACGTCCAGCGCTTTTGCCACTTCGAACGCCACCACCACACCGCCCCGTGGAAGCCCAAGCACCACGACGTCGTCGCGCCCCGCGTAATTCGCCAACTGCTCAGCCAGGAGACGTCCGGCCTCCCGCCGGTCTGTCAAGAGTCGCATGGACCCTCCTTGTTCTCAGGTGAGCTCAGCGGCTCCAGCCGCGCATAGTTCCCCAGCCATTGCATGTCCAGCTTGTGCTCGCGAACCCGGCTCATGACCTCGCGCTCCACTCGTTCCAAGGTCTCAGGCGACGTGAGCGTGCCGCAGGCCAGCCGGGTAGCCATCACATAGAGCGCCATGCGTCGGTCCTCCTATCCCCTGAGCAGACTCTCTCCGGGATTACTTCCCGTTAAAACGAGGGACTAGTCAGCGGAGGGGCAACATCGCGCGTCCGCGAGGAAGAGGACTTGATGCGCGAGGAGGGCACATGATCGACCTGCCTCTCATTCTCTACGGTCTTCTGAACATCCTCCTCATGTTCGTAGCACTGGGCATCGTCGCCCTCCAGGTGATTTTCGCCCTGGTCACGCTGCCGCTCGAGCGCAACGCGAGCAAACGGGCCCTGCAGTTGCTGCGTGGACGACGCGTCATCACCGGCTCTGAGTCCGACCATGTGCAGCGGGTGCTAAGGGCCGCGGCCAACACGTACCTGGCAGCCGTCGGCGTGCGCATAGCTACGTTTATCTTCTGGTTCGTCGTCGTCGCGGCCGCGACCAACATCGGACGCGGGCGGATCTTGTGAGCCCGTGAAGACATCTCTCGCGCATGTACCGCGTGGTTTACCGCTTCACGGGTACAACCCGTCTGTACCAAACTTTCGAGGGGATCCGGAGGTCACCATCACACACAGCCTTGTTCGCCTGAGGCCGCGAAGTCTCCGCACCAAGCGCGGTTTCACGCAGATAACACTACCTGGGTTGATACTCATCGTCTTGGCCATGGCACTGGTCATGTAAGGGTGCGGCGGAAGCGCCACCAGACTACCTGCGGGGGCGCGACCACCAGCGCGGGCGGACCACCAGCACACCCTCGGCGAGCACCACCGAAACCCTGCCGGGCGTGGGCGACGCGGACCTTCTGCGAGACCTTGCCAGCCCGGCTCAGACCGTTCTCGACGCCATCAACCAGAGCGTGGTCAACGTGGCGGCACTGGGAGTCAGCGGGACTGGGGCGAATGCGCAGCCCCATACGAGGGTATCGGCTCGGGCGTCGTCTACACGTCCGATGACTACATACTCACGAACAACCACGTGGTCTCATCCAACGGTGTGCCGGTAAACTCGGTGCAGGTGACGTTCAATACGGGCGAAACCGTGGCGGCCACGATCGTTGGTCGCGATACGCAGCATGACCTCGCGGCGATCAAGGTCGCCAAGACCGGTTTGAAACCCGTGGTCTTCGCCAAGTCGAGCAGCATCAAGTTGGGCCAGTGGGCCATCGCCACGGGAGTCCCCTCGACTTTCGCAATACGGTGACGCTCGGCATCGTCAGTGGTGTCGACCGCAGCATCCAGACAGGTGACCCCACCATCCCGACCATATCCGGACTGCTCCAGACCGACGCGGCCATCAGCCCCGGCAACTCCGGCGGCGGCTTGTTCGATGCAAGTGGCAATTTCATCGGGATGCCCGAACTCTACCTTCCGCCCGGCAGCACCGGGGCGGTGGACATCGGCTTCGCGATCCCGGCGGACACCGTGGCGACCGTGGCCAAGACCCTTACCGGACGTTAGTCCTGCCGCCGGCGCGTCGAGCGCGTCGATAGACAGTCGAGCCCGGCTGCTTCCTAGCCGGCGCCTGGCTCGATCTGATCGATCGGAGTCCATGCGGTCCCGTCGGTGGACCGCTCGCGGCGTACCCGCAAAAGCACCGCTAACGCGGCGAGAACAACACGCTCTTGGGCGTGATCTCCATCGTCTGCGCGAGTTCGCTGACCTCGCCGTAGCTGATGCACGCGGCCATGCAGTGCTTGACGCATGCCGGCTTCTCCCCGGCTCCGGTACGCTTGGCGCAGAGATCGCACAGGTCGGTGGGAAACGGCAGAAAGTCCACCTGCACGCGGTCCGCCGACTCGCGGGTGCAGTCTTTCACCATGATCCCCCAACGCCCGGCGGGGTAGCCGTGCTCCTGCTTGCACGCCACCTCGCAGGTATGGCAGCCGGTGCAATAGTCGTAGGCGATGAGGAGGCCTTTCTTGCCCACCGGTCACTCCTCTCCTTCGCGGATCTTCTTGACTGTGACGAGTGCGGTCTTATAGGCGCCGCCGCCATAGCCTGAGGCAGCTCCCGGTCCTATGTGAGTAAGCAGGTTGCAGTTGATATCCCAGATACCGAACAAGTTGGGCTCTCGGCCTTCGGTTTCCGGCAGCCACCATCCATGAGGCACGCTCACCACCTTGGGATGGACGATGGGAGTGACCTTGGCCTTGCGCCGGATGCGCCCGCGGTCGTTCTCGATATGCACCCACTCCCCCTCGTCGATGCCGAGCTCTGCCGCCAAACTGGGGTGGATCTCCACCACCGGGTAAGGATCGGCTTCTCTCAGCCACGGTATGTTCCGATGCTCGGCGTGAAAGAAGACGGGAGAGCGGCGGCCGGTCACCATGACCAAGGGGTACTTGGCAAAGAGCTCGGGCGTGCGCACCTCGCTCTCAGGAGGTTCCGTGTAGAAGGGGAGCGGATCCATGTTCCACTCCTCGAAACTCGTGCAATAGAGCTCGATCTTTCCCGAGGGCGTACGAAAACCGGGTTGACCGTCCGGCCTCAGGAGCCCCTTTTCGTGGCGACGATAGGGCCGGCTGGGGGTGTCCTTTGGCGGGAACTTCCAGTTGCCTTCCTTGAGTTCGTCGTAGGTATAGCCGGAGGGCTTCAAGCGGTCGTTGATAAGGTCTTTCACTGTTTCGTAGCGGCGCCGCAGCTCAGGGTTGAAGCGCTTGGCCAACTCTAAATTGATCTCCCAGTCGGACCGGCATTCGCCCACGCTCACGGCCGGCGTCATCACCTGCAGCGGACTCCACCAGGAACGGAAGGTCTCCTTCTCCGCGATGGTGGCTACGGGCAGGATGAGATCGGCCACTGCCATGGTCGTGGGATTTGGGAACAGATCCGCCACCACGTTGAACTCCATGGCCTTCAGCGCGTCGTAGTGCATCCTCGTGTCTGCGGCTTGGCCGCCCAGCATGTTGGTGGTCTGGATCCAGCATGCTTTGATGGGGTAGGGCTCCCCGGAGAGCATCTGCTCCACCGCGCGGTCGGGCTGGGCCCAACCCCGGAAATTCTTGAGCATCGCAAACTCTTCGGCCCCTATCCGTTTCTCATTCAGGCGATGGACGAACTCTTCGCCGTAGAGCGAGTAGAGCTCCTGCGTGGAGAACGGGTAGGTGGTCACATCGAACGCCGGTTTCGCGATGACGTTCCCGCCCGGCACGTCCAGGTTGCCGGTGAGACACCACAGGTGGGTGATGGCTTGGGCCACGGTGGTGCCTTCGGGGGCCATATCCACAGGCACGCCCCACTGGATGGCCGCGGGCTTGGCAGCCGCGTACATCCGGGCGGCGGCGGCGATGTCCTCGGCGGGCACCCAGGTGATGGCCGAGACGCGGTCGAGCGGATACTCGGCCGCGCGCGCCTTCAGCTCCTCAAACCCTGACGTCCATTCGGCCACAAACTCTTTGTCGTAGAGGCCCTCGGAGATGATGACGTTGATCATGCCCATGGCGAGAGCCGCGTCCGTACCGGGCCGCAGCTGGAGGAACTTCTCCGCCCGCGAGGAGAACCAAGTCCAGCGAGGGTCGATCACGATGAGCTTCGAGCCCCGCTTCATGCAGTCCACTACCCAATGGCCGTAGAAACCGTCCTGACACCCGGCCGCCGGGTTCTGCGCCCACACCACGATGACCTTGGGCACCTCGTACTCTGGGTCGGCCATGCCGTCGGGGAGGAACTGGCCCGCGTCGAGCACAGCGTAGTCGCCATGAGTGGCCATCATCGCACCGAGCCGGGGCGTGTAGCACGAATGCCCTGCCAGCCCGAGTTGCACCCAGTTGGGGCTGCCGAACGAGTAGCAAAGAAAAGAGATAGGGCCGCCGACGTCCCGGCCTGTGCCTTGCACGAACAGCACCGACTCCGCCCCGTGTTCGGCCTTGATCTTGTTGAAGCGTTCCTCCACTGTGCCAAGCGCCTCGTCCCAGCTTATCCGCTCGAACGTGCCGTCGCCGCGCTCCCCAACACGTTTGAGGGGATGGGTGAAACGCTCGGGATGATAGACGTACTGGGTGAGTGCGAGCATCCGCGGGCAGAGCCGGCCCTGGCTATACGGGTGCTCTTCGTCACCCTCCACTTTCGCAAGGCGGCCGTCCTGTACATAGAGCTTGATGCCGCAGCCACCGTGGCAACCGGGGCCCGGCGACCAGGCAGTGGATCGAACTACACGGTCATATTGCACGGTTCATGCCTCCACCTGTCTTTTGCCGCGTGTCGTGACGATTACTCGAATTCAAAAGAATCGCTCGAACTCTGAAAACCCACTTTAGCGGGACATTATCTCCAGTGCCACAAATGGGGGATTCTCTCGCTCAAGAGCGTTGCCTTCTTTCGCCGAGGACGGAATAATCGGGAGTTGCCAGATGAGGCGCAAACGCGCTGCCGGGAGCGAGACCCGTATCGAAAGCGAGGTCTACTCGGGGACGGGACCGGCGAGGAGTGGGCGAGCGACAGGGCAAGGTGCGCACGGAGGCGACATGGGTGACCGCAGGTGAGATACAAGGTCGGGGTCGACGTTGGCGGTACGTTCACGGACTTGGTCTCTATCGACGAAGACGGGCTCCTCAGGGTGGCGAAGACCTCGTCCACCCCGGGCGACCAATCCATCGGGGTAGTCAAGGCCATAGAAAAAGCCGGCGTCGCCCTTGAAGACATCTCTTTCTTCTCCCACGGCGCCACTGTCGGAGCCAACACTGTCATCGAGAACAAGGGAGCCCGGGTCGCGATAATCACCACCAAGGGCTTCCGGGACATCCTCGAGCTGCAGACGCGGCCAGCGGGTCATCGACAATCCCGACGACATGTACAACCTCCAGATGGACCTCCCTCAGGATTACGTAGGCGGCTACGACCCGCTGGTAAGGCGGCCTCTGCGCTTCGAGGTCGAGGAGAGGCTGGACTATCGCGGCGAGGTGCTCAAGCCGCTCGACGAGAACGCCGTCCGGCGTGTGGCCGAGACGATACGCGCCCTGGACGTAGAAGCCGTGGTGATCTGCTACCTGTTCTCGTTTATGAACCCGGCCCACGAGCAGCGGACTGCGGAGATCGTCCGCGAGCTCCTCCCGGGCGTGAGCATCTCGGTGTCGAGTGAGGTGCTGCCGGTCATCCGCGAGTACGAGAGGCTCAGCACGGCCACCGTCAACGCCTACATCATGCCGATCATGCAGCGCTACCTGGCGAGCCTGCGCAAGAAGCTGAAGGCGGGCGGCTTCCAGGCCGAGTACTACCTCATGCAATCGAGCGGCGGCATCATGTCGTCCGAAGTGGCCGGGCGGCGACCCGTGTACACCATAGACTCTGGGCCTGCGGCCGGCGTGACCGCCGCGGCCCAGCTCGGAACGACCCTCGGCTATCCCGATGTCATCTCCTTCGACATGGGCGGCACCACCGCCAAGGTGTGCGTGGTGCGCGATGGCAGGCCGGAGGTCACCAACCGCTTCTGGGTGGGCGGCAAGTACTTCATAGGCGCCCCGGTGATGGACATGGTGGAGATCGGGGCGGGAGGCGGAAGTATCGTCTCCATCGACCGGGCCGGGGCTGTCCACGTGGGTCCGCAGAGCGCCGGTGCGGTACCGGGCCCGGTCTGCTACGGGCAAGGCGGCACCGACCCCACCGTCACCGACGCCGACCTGGTGCTCGGATACATCAATAGCGACTACTTCCTCGGCGGCGAGATGAAGGTGGATGCGGAAGCAGCCCGGGCGGCCATCGAAGAAGAACGTCGCCGGCAGGTTGGGCATGACCGTGGCCGAGGCCGCACACGGCATCTATCGGCTGGTAAACGCCAACATGATGGGCGCCATGAGGGTGGTCACCGTCCAGCGAGGACACGATCCGCGAGACTTCACGCTGGTGGTATCTGGCGGGACGGCCGCGATCCATGCCATCCCCATGGCGCAAGAACTGCGCATCCCCCGGGTGATCATCCCCTTGACGCCGGGTACGTTCTCCGCAGTGGGACTCGTCACGGCGGACGCCAGGTACGACGTTCATCGGTCATATGTCGCTCGCTCCTCCCAGGCCGATCCCGCGCGTATCAGGAGTACCTACGCCGATATCGCGGAGGAGGCGGTCACCAGGATCGAGGAGCTTGGCTTTGCGAGAGACCAGATCGTAGTGCGCTACGAGGCGGACATGCGATATCTTGGCCAGGCTCACGAGGTGCCTGTCGAAGTCCCCAGCGAACTCGTCTCCGGGCGGGACCAAACGGCGCTCCGCCTCCTTGAGGATCTGTTCCACCAGAAGCACGAGCGACTTTTCGGGCATTCTTCCCGCGACGCGGACGTGGAGATCATCACGCTCACCGTGACAGCCGTGGGCCCGCTGGCCCGGAGCAAGACGGCGGAGATCGCCCAGGGCACATTGGACCCGCGCGAAGCCTTCAAGGGCATCCGGAAGGCATATTTCGCCGAGCTCGGCGGTTATACGGATGTCCCCACCTACGAGCGATCGCGGCTGAAAGCAGGTAACGTGATCGCCGGGCCGTCTATCGTGGAGCAGATGGATACGACTATCGTCTTCCCTCCCGGCCAAGCCGGCACGGTGGACACGGTTGGCAACATCATCGTCGATATCTCCACCTAAAGTAGAGGTATAGTTTTGCGCCAGACGACAGAGACCGACGCCTTTACTCGCGGCGTCTTGCGCAGCTTGATGGAGTCCATCCCCTCGGAGATGGCGGAAGTCCTCAAGCGGACCTCGTATCACCCCATCTTCAACGAGGTGCTCGACTTCTCCACCGCGTTACTGGACGCAGATGGCCAGCTTGTCGCGTCCTCCATGGGAGTCCCGGTGCATCTCGGCGCCCTGGAGATGAGCGCCCAGGCGATGATCCAGCGGTTCGGCAGGGACGGGCTCAAAAGCGGCGATGTGCTCATCCACAACAACCCGTTCCCGGGCGGCACCCACCTCCCCGATGTGGACGTGCTCATGCCCGTCTTCCACCAAGCGCAGCTGGTGGCATTTTCGGTGGCCCGCGGCCATCACGGAGATATCGGAGGCGCGCATCCTGGCAGTTTCGCCGGGGATTCAACAAGCATCTTCCAGGAAGGCGTGATCATTCCCACCATCAAGCTCTATGAGGAAGGGGTGCTCAACGAGGGCGTGAAAGACCTCTTCCTGGCCAACGTGCGCGTGCCCCAGTTCAGCTGGGGCGACCTTCAGGCCCAGGTGGCCGGATGCCGGCTGGGGGAAAGACGGATGAGGGAACTTACGGAAAAGCACGGCGCAGCAACGATCAGCGACGCCATGGCCTGGGCCTTGGACTATTCGGAGCAGCTCATGCGCGCGGAGATCGAGCGGATCCCGGACGGCACCTACACCTTCGAGGACTACCTGGACAACGACGGTATCGACAAGGAGCGGCCGGTGAAGATCCACGCGCAAGGTGACCGTGAAAGGCAGCGAGATCGTGGTGGATTTCAGCGGCTCGGACCCGCAGGTGAAAGGCCCGGCGAACTGCGTGCTGGGTGTGGCCCACTCGGCCACTTACTGCGCCCTTTTCAGCCTCACCGACCCGGCCATGCCCAAGAACCACGGCTGCTACCGGCCGGTGACCATCATCGCGCCGGAGGGGCTGGTGGTGAACGCGAAGTTCCCCTCGCCCGTGGTGAGCGGCAACACCGAGACATCGCTGAGGATCATGGACACCGTCTGCGGGGCGCTCGCCCGGGTGATGCCGGAGAGAGTGATCGCCGCCGACTCGGGGACGGCCACCGCCCATATCGCCGGCGGTTTCGATCCCCGAACGGGTGAGTACTACGCCTGGTACCTGGGGTCCGACCCGACAGCGTGGGGCGCCAGGGCAACAAAAGATGGCTTCGAGGCCTCCGGCGGCCCGAGGATCGGCGGACAGCGTGTCGCAGATCCCCATGGAGGTCTTCGAGACGAGATATCCATTCATCGTGGACGAGTATGCGTTCAACCCGGATTCCGGAGGGCCAGGACGGTTCCGGGGCGGCATGTCCGGCGTGAGCGCCTGCGGCCGGTCGGACACGATTGCGAGATAGGCGGCGCCAACGACCGCTGCGTCATCCCGCCCTACGGCATCTTCGGCGGCATGCCCGGATTGCACGGCGAGAACAAGATCATCCATGCGGACGGCAGCGAGACACCCATCGACCGCGCCGGGGGCGAGATCGCCCGCGCGGGGGAGATACTTTACTGGCGGGCGCCGGGGGGCGGCGGCTACGGCGACCCCCTCGACCGCGACCTGGAGTATCTGCAGCACGACCTCGACATCGGCCTGGTTTCGGCGGAGAGTGCCCGGCGCGACTATGGCGCCGTCCTCGACGAGGACACGGGCAGACTAGACCGGCAGGCGACTGGACTCAACCGCGAGGCTCTCAAGAAAGAGTGGAGACGCGACCAGATTTTCATCGACCAGATGACGCAGCCCTTCGCGCGCAGGCCGTTCCGTATCGTGCGCCGTGACGAGCAGATATCCTAACCCCGGGCGGCGGCTTGCGTATCCCCGCGCGGTCGGGCCAAGACAACCAGACTGGAGAAGGGAAGCATGAAGAAGAAGACGTATCCCCTGGTCTACGGGGGCCAAAAACAGAAGTTCGCGCGCTCGGTGGTGGTGGGCGACCTGGTGTTCCTGTCCGGCTCCAGCGGCCGCACCATGGAAACGGGCGACGTGTCGTCGGACGACGTCAAAGAGCAGATGATCGTGGCTCTGGACAAGATCCGCGCCGTCTGGAGGAATGCGGCAGTTCGATGGAGAACATCGTGAGGACCATGATCTACCTCAAGCGACTCGAAGACTACGACATCGATGCGGGCCACCGAGCAGGAGTACTACCAGAAGTACGCTCCCGGTCTGGTCGACGAGCCTCCGGCCAGCACCTTCATCCAGCCGATGTCGCTGTCCCGGCCCAGCATGCTGATAGAGATCGAGGTCATCGCCTGTCTCAACGGCTAAGAGCTCGTTTCAAAATAAAGCTTTGACTGCCGGGTTCGCGCTAGTCGGCGCGATGCGGCATCCTCAGTGGAGGTCACCGACCACTGACCTCGGAGACGACGGTCAGTCGCGCCTCTAACTTATGCGCCGGACGGGTTCAACAGGTTGTATAAGACCAGACAGACTTCGCCCCGGCTGGCCAGCTCGAAGAACTGGCAGCTCGGCCCGATCCCCTGCAGTCCCGTAAGCAGGCCCGCGTAGGCGGCCTTTCGCGCCCATGGGTAGTGGTCCGTCGAGAAAATCGGCGAACGGCGGGATGAACCAGACCACGGAATGGGAAACATGAGTCCTGCCCATGCGGCGGGGCGGCGGGTATCGATGCGGAGAATCGGCCATTAGGGGGAGCGGAGCTCGTGAAAGCCGGACGTTACGAAGCCGCGAGCGACCAGCTCTTCTGAGCGAGAAGTTCGGCCTTCCTCAGACCGAGGTGAGTAAGGGCCACGTGACCGCGTGCCGACCACTCGAGCACACCTCGGGAGACCCAGAACTCACACGCCCCATCGGCTTCTTCGGAAGTGCAACGTAGTTGATCGCGGACATCGAAGAAGGCGATACTCTCCTTCGCCTTCCGTTCCGCCAGTTCGTAGACGACTCGCAGATAGTCCCGCTCCGAACGATTCATGCCCCTCGCGTCCACTATCTCCTCCCTCCGAAGAAGTGTTCGTGAGCCCATAGCGCAGCACGACGGGCCTTTTTTCATTTTGGGCGCATTTCCTGGAGGTCCCGTATCGACTCGGTAACGGTCTTGTCACGTAATTCTTTCTGCTTGATTCGGAATCGAGGCATCCGTACACTCGGAGCCAAGGCCGGCCAGAGGTGCGGCTATGGGCTTGGATGACGGGCCGGCGGCCGGCGAGCGTGGGACGTTGGGGGCCGAATGAGCGAGCGAGTAGTCCAGGATCTGGTGATGCCCAAGTGCCGCGGGGCGAGCATCAGGCTGAAGCGGGGGCAGGTGCTCCGCGTGATCGCGCATGAGGGCAAACAGGTACTAGACCTGAACTTTCTGAACGCCCAAAACTACCGGGAGCACTTCTCCGCCGAGCTGTCGGCCGTGCTGAACTGCCTGGAAGGGCTGGGAGGCTACTACCGACTCACGAAGCTCTACTCGAAGCCACCCTACGAAAACCTGCTCGCGACCGTGATCGACGACATCGTCGGCAGTGGGGGCCGCGGCGGCGAACGCGGCGGCCACTACATCGACGACGGCCATTGCACCAAGCGCCTGCTGGAATTCATGGGCTTCCCCGGCGACCGCACATGCAGCGACAACTTCGCGGAAGCCTTCGCGCAGGTGGATCTGCGCCAGGAAGACACCTTCGAAACCACCATCTTCAACGTGTGGATGAACTCCTGGACCGACGCTCACGGCGACATGCAGTTCGATCGGCCCTTGGTGGAGAAAGGGGACCACATCGACTTCCTCGCCGAGATGGACTTGGTTGCGGTCTTCTCCGTGTGTCCACTTAAGCACGGCCCCTGCAACGACTTCGAGCCCAAGGGTCTGCGGTTCCAGGTGCTGGACCGGTCGGAACCGCGGATCGCGGGGGATACGCGGTGAGCGGCGTGGTGGTCGAGGAGTTTCTGGTGCGGGAGAACTCAGGGAAAGCCTTCCGCGTGGCCGAGGGACAGACCCTTCGGGTGATCCAGGAGGAGGGCGGACAGGTGGCTGGTCTCCTAGTCTTCAATGCCGACGACTACAAAGAGCAGGGCATGGCGAGGTTCTCGGGTAACCTGAGCGAGATGCTGAAGACCGGCAACCATTACCGGCTTGGAACGGTCTTCTCGAAGGTGCCGTACGAACAGCCCATGCTCACCGTGACGGAGGATAGCGTGGGTCATCACTTCCTGGGCCCGCATTGCACCGGCAAGATGATGGAGCTGTGGGGAGCGCCCGGGCACCGCAGTTGCACCGACAACTACCGGGACGCGCTCGCCGAATTCGGGCTGGCGCTGGACGACGTTCTACAGCCCGGCCTCGATCAACCTCTTCGCCAATCCGCACATCGAGTCCGTCGGTGACGGCCGGCTCACGATGTCGCCTCCCACCGCCGTGAAAGGCGACCATGTCGACTTTCTCGCGGAGATGGACGTCCTGGTCGCTTTATCGGCGTGCCCAGACGACGTTTCTTTACAGAACGGCCGCCGCTGCAAGCCGGTGAGAGTCCAGCTCCTCGATTAGTCGCGAAGGACAAGCGCGTCCCAGGGATCGGCCCCCGCGATACGATCGGAGGTCAGATCTCGTCGGACTCGTAGCCGCTGAACGGCACCCACATGCTTTTCTCGGTGCCGATGACCGTGTTATACGAATGCAGCATGCCGTAGTTCGCGCTTCTCACCGAGTACCAGGCGATGCGCCCGTCGTGCGCGAGATTACCCTTGATCTCGTCGACCACGACCACGCTGGGCTTGTAGTCGGTATGGGCCTTCTGAATGAGATAAGCCTGATCCTCTTCCGTCAGGAACGAATACACGGGGGCCAGGGCATGGTGGTCGGCGAGGTCGATGAGATCCTCGGGGAAGACCTCTGTCTTCGGCTCCACCTCGAGCGTGATGATGCTCAACTGGCTGAATAGCCCACCGATCTTCTCGGGCGCCGACGCCGGATACGTGGTGAGCACCGGGACGTTGACCCTCAGTGTGGCCCTGGGCTTTCCGGCGATGGCGTTGGCCTTGACCGTGTACGCGCACATGTACCGCACGAGGCATTTCTCGTCGGACACGGGCGTCCTTTTCTCATAGAAGAAGGGGAAGTCGAACGTTATCGTGACCGCGGAAGCCTTCAGCTCCTTCACGTAGTCCGCGATATTCTCGACGAGCGTCGCCGTGCCGATGCGCTCGCGGTGCTGGTGGACGATATGGATGAACGTGTCGATCCAACGCGCTTCGAAGTCGTGCATGATCCGTGCCGATATCGAGATATTCGCCACCGTCGGCTGACCATCCGGCGCGCTCCGCGACAGCACGTTGATCGGGAACGGCAACTCCCGCATGCCCACGTCGACAAGGAACCGTTTTTCAGTCTTCATCGCGGTAAAGCCTCGCTGTTGTCGATCACTTCTCGAGCCTCCTCGCTCATCATCTCCCACGGATCGTAACCTGAAACAAAGACTTTCACCGCGGAGTCCGGTGTGGAAATCTGGTGCGGACATGGCACGCCCGCGGTTCCCCCTTGACACCGGACCCCGAGAAAGGCCAGTGAATCGCAGAGATCCCAGACAAGGGGCATGATCGTGGTGGGATCAGCCCCGACGAAGATTAGCGCATCAGCCCTGCCGAGGGCTGCCAGCATCGCGCCGATGTATTTCAATATCTGGTAGCGGAGGATGCGATATGCCGCCGCCAGCCCCGGATCCGTCGGTCCTGTGCCAGCCGGCCCTAGGCCCGACAGTCCGCCCAGGATGTCCGCGAACGTGCAGGGTCTGCCAGCCAGCGCCGTGAGGCCGCTCTCGACCGACAGCAGGCGATTGATCGCGGGATACGAGAAACCCGCGGCCCCTAACTGAAAGATGATCGTGGGGTCGATGTCGCCACAACCCTGAGACGACACGATGCCTTCCAGGTGGGTCAGCCCAACGGACGTATCAAGAGGGACCCCATCCCTGATGGCCGTTAGGTTCGAGCGGTCGCCCAGATAGACGCTTATGACCTTGCTGGCTTGGCCACCAGTCAGGGCCTGGGTCTGTCGCCACGCCCGCTCGTGGCATAGGCCGAAGCCGCCATATCGGTGCACACCACTTTGCGTGACCTCGTACGGCAAGCCGTAGTCTCGCACCGACGAGGCTAGCCCAGCGAAGAATGCGGTGTCGCAGAAGAGCAGGTGGGTCGCCTCCGGCCGCCGGTCCGTCCAGAACTTGGCCACTTCGAGTGTGATCTCATTGTGCTCCGGTAGAAGCCGCACAATCCTCTCCAGACTCGCGATCGTGTCCGGCCCGATCACGCTGACAGGCACGGTGATCTCGTCCCCGCCGTTGTGCAGAAAGCAACCGATCGCCTTCACCTGGTGATCTTCAGGGAGACAATCCGCCATGGCCGTTCGCCAATCGCCTCTCATGTCCAGGGAGCGAGCGGACGCCGAAGTGGGTGTCGAGCCTTCCGGGACGAGACACCACTGGAGACGAGGCGGAGCTGGGTCGAGGAGCAGGATCATGGGGACCTCCTCCTTTGGATGAGCCTCATCCCCTCCCGCGCGATGACCAGCTCCTCTTCTGTGGGCATCGCAAGGGCCTTCACGCGTGAATCCTCGGAACTGATCAGAACAGCGGAACCGGTCGACGGCTGGCGGTTGACTTCCCGATCCAACTTCAGCCCGCACCACTCCATGTTCGCGCACGCTTGCTCGCGCACCTGCCAGTTGCTGACCCCGATGTCGTCGGTGAAGACAAGCGCGTCTATCCCCTCCAAGGCCACCACGTAACTGCCGATGTATTTCCTCAGCCGGTTGACGTACATCTGGAAAGCGAGGTCGGCCCGCGCTTTCTTCTCCGGGTCGGTGTCATGCAGGATGTCGCGAAGGTCGCTGGAAAAACCTGCCACGCCCAGCAGTCCGCTCCGGTCCGTGAGCATGCTCAGGGTGTCGTCCGGCCGCATGTCGTATGTGACGATCAGTTGAAGCGCGAGCATCGGGTCGATGTCGCCGCTGCGGGTGCTCATCATCAGGCCGGTCAACGGAGAATAGCCCATGGACGAATCTTGCGACCGTCCATTCTTGATGGCACAGACGCTGGAGCCGCCCGTGCCCAGGTGACAGGCCACCATCTTGAGATTGTCCGCGGGGAGCCCGAGGGCGACCGGCGCAGCCTGTGCGACGTATGAGTAAGACAAGCCGTGGAAACCGTAGCGCCGGTAGTGAAAACGCTCCCTGAGACTCTTCGGAACGGGATACGTGTAAGCCCACTCAGGGATGGTCGAGTGAAACGCGTTGTCGAAAGCGACATATTGCACCAAGTCAGGAAGCGCTCTTCTGCATTCGTAGATCACCGAGAGAGACAAGGGATTGTGGATGGGCGCCAAGGGCCTGCATTCTGCTAGTTTCTCCAAGACCTCGGCGTCGATCGTGACGGACTCTTTGAAGATCTCTCCCCCGTGGACAAAGCGATGCCCGATCCAATCCACGGTCAGTCCCTTCGAATCGATATACGCCAAAATCTGGCGCGCGGCCGTGCGGTGATCGGGAAGACATGCTTCGATCCTCTCGGACGTCTCCCCCGCCCGGCACTGGAGGAACGAAGCCTCGCTGCCGGTGACACCCACTCGGTGGGCCTTGGCTGCGAAGACCGGCTCCGAGTTCAGCCGTTCTCCGGACTCGTATACCTTGCAGCCCAACGAAGAACTGCCACAATTGAAGACCAGAATGTTCTGATTCACTCTTGTTAACTTCCGTAGTTCATGATTGGAAAACAGCCATTTTCATGAACTATACATTTTAGCGGCCTCGTCTCGTACTTGCCATGCCTCGCCCAGGCTGCGACCGCCCATGACTGAAGACCGGGCTTTCAACCAGCCACCGCGACTCCCGCTGGCGGGCGGCGCATACTTAAGCGCAGGTTGAAGGACCTCGGAGCCGGCCGCGCGGTCGCGGCAGACCATCCGCTTTACCGAAGGCTGAAAGCGGCGATGCTCGTCCCGTCCGCCACGAAGAGACGGCCCCCCGCAGCCGCAAGTGAGAAGAACCGCGACGCCGGTGCGGTCAGCTGGGTGCTGAAGCGGACTGCACCGCTGGCGGGGTCGACGGCGGAGAGACGCCCCTTGTATCCGAGGGACCACACGGCCCCACCTGCCACGATCGGTGGTCCGGACCCACCGGAAAGGCGCCAGGCGATCGTTATCTTGTCCCCGGCCGTCTGCAACGCAACCAACGCGCCGCTACAGGGTACGAACGCCATCGACCCAAGGGTGGCCGCTGCTCCGAAGGCGCTGGAGTTCAGCTGGGCCGATGCGAGCGGTGCGCCCACCTGCCCGAGTCTTCCGGCATCCAGAAGGTAGGCCGTGCCCGTCTTCCCAACCGCCAGGACACGCCCGTTCGGGAGCAGGACCGGTCCCAGCGAACCGAGGTCCAGATCGCCTGCGTTGAGCGAGGCCCAATCCGTGGGAGCGAAGTAGTCCAGCACCTTGAGCTGAGGGCTCAGACGGATGACCGCGTTCCCGAAGTCGAACGTGCTCTGCGACGCGCTGTTCCCCGTGGTGACCCAGATGTCGCCGTTCGCGTCCACGACCGGCCCCCCGGGATTCCATATGCCAGCCATGCGTTTCGTGGGCACCTCGTAGCTGACGAGGGCCCCGCTCCCGTCAGTCGCCGCCGATACCACTGCGCCCTGATATTGCCCGCAGTCGCCATACAGGCCGCCAAACGGGACGTAGACGCGCCCTCCGGTGAGGGCGAGAGCGCCGCGCTCCTGTTCCACCAGCGGGGACAGCCCCGGCGGGTCGATCGCGCGATGCCAGCGTACGGCCCCGGTCCCCAGGTCCAGGGCGAAGAGTTCGTGGTGAGGCCCGGTCCGGAGGAAGGCCGCCACGTAGATCGTTCCGCTGGACACGTCTACAACTGGCGTCCCAGTGATCCCCGACGGGTCGATGTTGCCGCACTGGAGCATGCTGAGCGGCACGGGTGCCCCTAAATTCACGTGCCAGAGCACCGCACCGGAGGACGCATCGAGCGAGTACACCGAGTTCGATTCAGTGGCCACGAGCACATGGCCTGCCACCACGAGAGGTTCCGCGTACAGAGCGCCGTCTAGGGCGGTCGATACCCAGGCCTGCTTGACGCTGCCCAGAGCGACCTGGTCGGAGGACACACCGCTGCGCGACGCGTCATGGTGATAGGTGGGCCAGTCGTCGGCGGTCGCGGGGGACGTCGTCGAAGGCGAGACGGAAGTCGGAGTCGTGACAGACGTGGAAGTCGAAATCGAGGTCGTCAAGGGCGATACCGAAGTCGCCGTCGAGCTAGAGGACGCCGGAAGGGCGGTGGTCGAAGAGCCACCACTTCCGCAGGCCGCAAGTGCGAACACAAGCGCCGCGCCACATAGCGCGACCGAGGCCCGCGGGACGAGGCGGGCATGAAGGCTGCGAGGCCGGCGGACGTCGGGATGGAGGCCGCCGGGGCTGAGCCCACCGGCATGGAGGCCGCGGGGGCTCTGGCCGCGAGTGCGGATCACCCTGCTCATGGTAGCTGCCACCGCCTTCCCGGTCCGATTCTCCTGCGGTAGTGTTCCCCGGATACCCGTGCCCATAACGCCGGGCGCGCCCGGACAGTCAGCCATGAGGCGGCCGACTGCAGACGATGGCTTGGGCAGAGTGGGATGAGTCAGCGATACGGGCAGGCAGAGAGAGATGAACATCATCCGCCGGAATTCGAGAGCGAAGACCTGTCGCCACCCCTCTAGGAACGTATCCGTAATTCTTGCGCTATTGATTCTTGAGCTTGTTGACGAGTGGCCCTATCTCTTCCGATAGATTCGGAAGATCTTTGTAGCAGGCGAACGCGTGGGCTTCGAGAGCCGCGATCGCGTACGGGTCGTGAACGTAATCGAGCACGAAGTATTTGGAATCGACTCTGTCTCCCCCGGGCAGATCCCGTCCGTCGATCCTATCTACCCAGTACTTCTGCTGTAACTTGTTCCGATAGTCCTGCATGGCATTCCTTCGGTGCTGGAGTTGGGCGTTAAGAGCAACCGCGATCTTCGCGGGCAACCCCAAAAACACCGTATCACACCGTGGCCTGTAGACGGCCTCTCGCCCAGGTGACCCGACCCATCGACCTCCACCCACCCCTAGTTGACGGCGTACCCGTGATCCCTTAGCGCAGGACGCACGTCGGCGTAGGTAAGTCGTGCAGGAGGAATGCCGCGCGCGGCGGCAAGGGCCATGATGACCCCGGCGGCTCCGCCGATGTTCGCCCGGGTGGGCTCCATACGGACCGCTGAGCAGTAGGCTTTGTAGTCGGTGGAGATGGCCGTGGTCACCAGCAGCCAGGGATGGCCCATCGGCATGATCGCCCCCATCGGTACGTGCACCATGGTAGGCGTCTCTATGAAGGTTGTCGCGACATTATGGTGGGCGGGCGAGACATTCTGGTGGCGATCGAACAAGGCATAGAAGCCTAAGGCGATGCTTTGGTTGGAGGTTCCGTCCACTACTTCCGCGGAGGTGTACGTGTCTATGCCCACCACTCGGGGGCCTTCCCGGACATACGGCAGATCCGGCACCTGGTCGAGGCCGATATCCGGATACCCATGGTCCTGGAGATACCGGACGAAATTCAACGAGCGGGTCAGCACTCTTGCGTAGATGGCCTTCCGCTCCTGAGGATGGAACACCCAGGCGAAGGCGGCCTGGTCGTCGGGCCAGTCGTTCCAGGATTCGTTCAACTCGCGCTTCGAGCCGGGGAGCACTCCCACCTGCATCGTCCAGCTTTTGGCGAATCGAGCCGCAAGGCCTGTCGCCTTCATTGCGGCAGGGTCGTACGTCGCGGGATCGTAGTCCGCGTCTTTCAAAGCGGAGATAGGCGGAGCCCCGTTAGGAAAGACCTGGAGCGTGAGCAAGGTCGCCATCTTCTGGGGCGCGGTCACAAAACCGTTCGCGGCGCTGGGTGGCGCCGGCACGCGGTGGGCTACATCGTTGTAGACGGTCTCGGCGCTGCCTATGCGATAGTCGGCACCCAACTTCCTAGCCAGGTCGGCTTCGACACTCGCATCGATGAAGTACTTGGTGTTGACCCGCACCAGGCCGCCATTCTCGGATCTGACCACCGCGTAGCGCGTGTCACCCTTGTCCGTGGCCGAGACCAGCTGCCCGACTATCATGAGAGGCTGCGACCCGCCACTGTGGATGAGGGTGCTCAGCACCTGTTTCGCTATCTCAGGCTCGTAGGAAAGCCTTCCTCCGGGGTCGAGGATCTTCTTGCCCTCCGTCTGATATTCGGCTATGACGCCGTCGCGCCATTCCTTGTAGAAACCCATCAGCGGGGTGGCGGGATACCGGTCCTCGACGCACAGACCCTCGGCCAGCGGACTTTCGAGTGCATCCTCACCGGAGACCAGTGCCACCTTCAGCGAAGGCGAGATGACCTCCAGCTCGTGCAGCGCGGCCAATCCGGAGGTCTGGGTACCGTAGATGAGAACGTCGACGTCGACGACCTTGCTGGACGATCCGGTGGTCGTCGACCCCGCCGAGGCGTTTGTCGTCCCCGAAGTCACTGGCACTGTCGTCGCCGTCGTTCCCGGTCGCCCGGCCGCCCCCGCAACCGCCGTCGTGCCCGACGGAGACGAGTTGGGCTTGTGCCCCAACGCCAGGGCGGCCGCGATAATGATCAGCGCGACCACGAGGGGGACCAGGATCCGAAACGGCCTGTGCCCAATCACGTCTGTGTTGCCTTTCGCGTCACCCGGTTACTCTAGCAAGAACAGCGGCGCCTGACCTTGCCCAGCTCTCGGCTCCTCAGGGATACAATGGCCGTCGTGATGGCCAGGCCCGTCGCGCTTTCCCCCATCGGAGGCATTGCTCTTGAGGGGTATCTCCCCGGCAGAGAACCAGATCACGTCTGAGCTCCAGCAACGGCGCTGGCGCGTGCTTGTCATCGCCTCCGTGGGCGTGTTCATGGCCACTCTCGACTCGAGCATCGTGGCCGTGGCTTTGCCGGTGATCGGCCCTCAGCTGCGGCTCACCTACAGCGAGGCGTTGTGGGTACAAGCGGCCTACATTCTCATCATCCCCACCCTACCCGCGGCTGCCGACGCCTGCTAGGATGCGTCCGACAGCAGAGCGCTAAGGAGGCGGGATTTTCAAGGTAGAGCAATATGGGTCGGAGACGTGCGAGCTGTCGCCCAACAGCAGCTTTGTTCTCGTCCGAGTCCCCATTCGCGTCTTGGGCGAGGACGAGGGAAGCATGGCCACTTTTCACTACAGCATCGGCGCCTTCGCGGGCAGAGATACACCGCTGACCGTGGGGACCGGCGGCCACACCACCTTGCGCTTTCGCATCCCTCAGGAACTGTTCCGCGCCCGCGAACGGTTTGCCGTGGAAGTCATCGCCAACGGCTCAGCGGGCGCGGACAAGGTCCTCTGGGCCAAGCGGTGGGAGGTCGTTTGGCGCGGCAAGGCTCCATCCGTGGAAGCCATAGCCGAGTAGGCCGCGACGGCCTGCCGGCTATCTCGGGCAGGCGCCTCTCCCCGCGATACCGGCAGGCGCAATGTCAGACGCCGGCGGTTTCCGGGGCGGAGCGATCTTCTTGCCGGCGCAGCGCCAGGACCGGCCCGCGCGACCCCACAATCTATTCCGTGGCTTGACTCACGTACTCCAAGGTGCGGCGGAAGGCCTCGTCTCGGGATACGATCGGGCGGTAGCCGAAGTCCTGTTCGGCGCGGTCGTGGCGATACGTATGGTCCACGCAGGTCTGGATGACCGCGAAACGGTTGAAGTTGGAGTGCGGGGCCACGACTTCAGCGATGCAGGCCAGCCCGTAGGCCACAGCGTATGGGATGCTGCGGCGGGGGACCGGCAGCCCCACGCTTCTAGGTATGGCTCCATGAAATCGAAGAGATTGCCCGCGGGATAATGGTCCCCGACGAAATACGCCCGGCCGGCCACCTGGGAGCCGGGAAACAGATGCTCGGCGGCTAGAATGTGGGCGTGAGCCGCATTCTCCGAATACACGTGACTGAAGCGGGCCTTGCCGCTGCCGAGCCGGATGTACTTCCCCCGCCGGGCCATGGCCAGGATGTTGCCCAAATGGTACCGATCCCGGGGACCGTACATCCCCACCGGTCGCAAGGCACACGCGGCCAGTTCCGGCCCGTTTGCCGCCAAGACCAGCTGCTCCGCCAGAGTCTTGGTGCGGCAGTACGGGTCCCGAGGCAGCCGGTTCGGGTACGGGAGCGACTCGTCGCCGTCGACGATCGGCCGGCGGCCGTCGACCACCACGTCGATCGTGCTCGTGTATACCAGCCGCTGAACGCCGAGCTCCCGGCAGACCTCGACCACCGTCCGGTTTCCGGCGACGTTCACTTCTTCGTAGACTCGTGCCGGGGTGCGCACGTCCCACACCGCGGCTGCGGTTTGAAAGACGACATCCATACCTTCGCACGCGGCGACCACGTCCTCCCGGCATCGGATATCGCCCACCCGGGCGTCGCAGTCCGGATCATCGACGGGCTGTAGGTCGAGGATGCGAACCCGCTTGCCCGCCCCGACCAGTTGCCGGGCGATCTCGTAGCCGAGCATCCCCGCCCCCCCGATCACCAAGCAGCGCTGATAGCCCATCGTCGGGAGTGCGCTCGTCCCAGCCGAGGCAGGGCTCGCGGTATCTTCGTCCGCTCGCATCCAGAATGTCCTAGGGTCTCACGGTAATCGCCCCGCATGGGCAGGACGCTACGCATTTGCCGCAGCGAGAGCACAGCGACGGCCACATCGCGGTGATGCGCCATGCACGCGGGTCGAATGGGTCTTCTTCCCGCGCGCCGATGGTCTCGTGGAGAAGGAAGACGGCCGGGTCGCAGGCCCGGAGGCACAGCCCGCACTGCCGCGGGTCGGCCCCCACTCCATCGCCGCAAAGGCTGTAGTCGATGGCGATACGGGTGCGCTTCATGCCCACCGCATGCCGCTAGTATTTCCCCGCGAGGGCCACGACGCTGTCTCCGAGGAACCAGGAAAAGCGCCCCCGCCGCACAGGCATGGCGACAGACTCCACACCCATAGCAGCGGTCATGGTCGACCACCGGCCGCCCGAGAGTCCTGTCCATCCGCAGGGCCCCGAACGAGCACATGGCCACGCACTCGCCGCATCCCCGGCATGCCGCGTCATTGAGCTCCACGAGGTACTCGCCCTTGTAGATGGACATGATCCCAAAGTCCAGCCGCGGCCTCAGCCCGGCGCATTCCGGGTTTTCGCAGGAGCAGAGGTTGTTGATGTAGGGGTATGGCCCGAACCAGATCGTCCCGATGTAACCCTTGCTGTTGTGCTCCCGGAAACGGGCGATCGCCTCCTCCCGGGTAAGGTGGTACTTCTCCTTTTCCGGAATGAAACGCGGTAGCTTGTCGATGATCTCCGACATGACTCCGAAGTTGATACAGCAGGCTTCTTTGACTCCCCGGCTCATGTAGCGGCACATGCAGTTCTTTTCGATAATCGGCTCGGCGGCGCAACGCCTCAGGATCTCCTCCGCGTCCTCGAGTGGCACCACCTGTCCGATGTGCCCTTCCGCCCGGAAGGGGTTGGTGGGCGGCTTGCGACTGTGAAGCATGCGTTCCGCGAGGGCCTTCACTACCCGACCGATGATAGGCATGCGCAGCGTGTAGTCCATGCCGACGGGGCTGATGCCTCCCACCTTCCGGACGGATATCTGCTCAAAATTCTTGTATTGCTCCAGTAGGAATTCGCGGAGGTTGTATTTCTCCGCGATCTCGTTGGAGTAGTGGCTGGCGTTGAGATACCACTTGCCGCCGGCTCCATGTTGCGAGCAGTAGTCACACATGTGTGCGCGTCTTCCTTGGGAGTTCCGCCTGCCTGAAGGTCACAGGTGATGATGAAGGATGACCAGGTGTTCTGGCAAGTCATCGAGCCAGACGAATCGAGCCAGTTCTGAGCACCGAACACGACGGCCGCCGGGAGAGCAAGCCTCCCGGCGGCCGTTTGATAAGGCGCACGTTCTTTGATGCTCCAGCTATGCTGCGACTGCTCCAGAGATCACGGGGTCGCCGGCACCGGTGCCGTGGTCGCCACCGGACCCGGCGAGGGCTGTCCCGTAGCCCAGACCGGCGTGAGGCCAGGGGCCATCCATGCGTGGACGGTCTTCGCCGAGGGATCGACCACGTACTCGACCAACGGCGCGCCATTTGCGTCCGCTATCGAGATCTTGTACAGATCGACGTCGAGAGCGCCAGGTCCATCAGCGTAGTCTCTCAGTTGGCCGAGCAGCTCCAGGGTGGCCCACTTGATCTGCGCATCCCGCGCGTCGCCTGCGGGCGCCGGCGCCGTCACCGTCGCCTCAACGACCACGCCCTGGCTGTCATCCGCGGAGATGGACACGCTCTGCAGAGTCACGCCCTGCTCCTGGGCTTGGTTGGCCAGGCCGGTTTTGAGACCGTCCAGTGCGGTCGGGTCCACCTGCTTGCCGCTGGGGCGAGGGCGTGGATCCACCGGTCCAGACATCTGGTAGATCGTTCTTCCTTGGCCGTCGACGATGGCAACGGTCATCGTCCCGGCGGCAAGGGCCCCAGACTGCGCCAGAAAGCCAGCTTCCCTTTGGACGACGGTGTTTGCCCACGCGTCGTCGGGACTCCCGCCGGCCTTGCTTTGTATGACCACGTTAAGCGTGCCGGCGACAGGATCTTGCTTCACGCTAGCGACCGGGAGGCCCTGAGCCCGCAACGCGCTCTGTATGGTGGCTGCTACACCAGCCGAGTCCGCGCGGCCGCTGCCGAGAAATGTGCCCAACGTGGCGGCAGCCACGACGAGGAAAGCGGCGCTCACCAGCAGGATGATCTTGTTATGCCTTTTCATCTTGTCCGTCACCTTCCCCTACATGCCGTTGTAGCAGGTGTATTTGTAGTACGAGTTGAACGTCGCGTACGGAGGGCTGTCCGCCCGCTCTTGGTTCTGGTCGAAGTTCATGTACGAGCTCAGACCTTTGTATTGCACGTTGTTGAAGAGCGCACGGGTTTGGGGTTGGGTGCTGCCCGAGAGTTCGGTTAGTGCCTCAACCCAGGTCGGAGTCGTGTAGGGGCCGAAGGAATAGCGCCGCGTACCGGCAATTATCCCTTGCCATGTGCCGGAGGAACCCGTGTATACCACCTCGTAGCTGCGCGTGTAATTGACCGGCTGGGCGCTGTATTGGTACTCGAAGTAATAGCCGCCACAATTGCTTTCTTCGTACGAGGTGGGGAGGGTTGGCCAGTACGTCCCATCCGGAGCCCTGCTGGACCCATCGCCTTGGCACCAGCCGACCCCTAACCACGACCGGAGTCGTAGTTACCCACGAAATTGAACGCTACCCCACCGCTTACGACTGGAAGCGAGGCGGGCGTACTTATGTCAGCCTTCACCCCGTACCCCGGATTGCGAAAGTTGCCGGCGTAATAGGCTGCGGCCCATGCCTGACCGCCAAACACAAGCACGCCGACCACGGCTATGGTCAGCATAAGCAGCAGTTTGTAACGAGCTTTCATTCCCATCGTACTGTCTCCCCTTCTCCAAGAAATACAGGTGCTTCCTGTCTGGTTGCGCGTCTATCCCATAGGCCTGATTCCTCTCCGTGATTTCTCCCCTCGCCCCAGTAGTGTCCAAGTGACTCTGGTCTATTACACTGGGGCGGAGTGAAGTGTCGAAAAGAGAGCCGAATCCGCTGCTAGGAAAGCGGCTTCAGGATTGTCGTCAGACCTTCGGCGGGGCGGGCTTGGAAGTGCGCGGGGCGAACAACTACGCTCCACCAGACGTGGAGTATTTGAGAGCGATCAGTTCCTCCAGCTGCGGACGGTCACGACGACGCTGGGTGCTCAACGAGGCTTTCGACTCGTGTCAAGACGGCAGATTCTGCAGCCGCCGTCAGGGGTAGGTCTCCTCCAAAAGCGCCATTCACCGGAAGCTCTACCACCCCATCCCTGATGAGACCCTCGACAGCTTGCTGTTCGTCGGGCGTCAAGAGGCTCGCATCAGATATCCTGATTGCCGTCGAACTCACGGGAAGAACTGGGCCGAAACAGCGCCAGAGCCAGAGACAAAACTGTGCTCTCGTCGCTGGCTGTGACAGGCGAACGCCTGATCTCTCCGAGGCACGGATGAGACTGAAGGCGATGGCCTCGTCCAGCAAGCTCGGCTCTGATCCAAGCCCGGGGATCTGTTGTCCGGGCCGAACGGTTGCCCGCGCCAGAGCGACAATCTGCTGCAAAGCCTGCTGCGTGGTCACCACCTCGCCACCCGGCGTCACCGACGTCGTCACGGTTGGATGGGACACAACCTGATCGCTCCCACTTCTAGCCAGGAAATGCACGCCGAGGAAGACGGCGACGCCCAGGATGACCACGGCGAGGGCTCCCCAGACGAGCCTGGTCGTCGCCAGGGATCTCTTGCGCCGCGCCGGCCTTTGGGGCGCCACTTCGGTCGCGAGGATCTGCGCCAGAATGTCCTTTGCGCTCTCGCCCTCGGCCCACCTTTCAGTACCCGGCGGGAGCGGAGGTCTGGCGGCCTTCAGCTCCTCGATCAGTTTGTCGTCTCTTCTGTTAATAGCGCGTCCCTTCGGTCGGCGTCGCTCTCTGATTCGGTAGATGTCCGCGTGGTCTCAAGATATTTCAGGAGCCGTCTCTTGGCCCGATACAGCCGCAGTCCAAAGGCAGTCCTCGTGCAGCCAAGCACCTGCGCGGCTTCCTGATAACTGAGGCCATCCCACGCGACGAGGAGGAGTGCTTCCTGGTCGGCTTGGTTTAGCTGGCCCAGCGCATAGAGCACACCCGTACTCGAGCCGCCGGTCGCAAGGAGACCACCAGTCACCGCCGGATAGGTCCACCGTTTGCTCGATGCGCGCTTGCAGAGCCTCGCGGCGATTCCGCGAGCGTCGTTGGTTGGCGAGAACTTTGCGGGCCACCCCCAGCAGCCAGGGAAAGGCCGGGTCGGGGACGTCGTCCAGGCGACGCCAGCAAACTAGAAAGACCTCGGCCACCACGTCCTCAGCTTCCGAGCGCGAGGCGCCTCGGTTGTAGGCGTAGGACAAGACGCGAGCGGAATGCTCCCGCATCAGCTTCTCGAGCTTAGCGCTTCTGCCGTCCAGGTTGGCCCAGCTCCCTCAAGTACCTATCGATGGATGGCGGCGGCGAGCGATGATGTGGCCGAGAGTACACATCTCTCTGACCACATCAGTAGCCCCCTGGCGGCCTCGGACCGTCATTGCCGACGCGCACTGGACCACGAGTGTAATACATCGGGCACTATCCGGACAAGAGTCTTTGGAAGGATGTGCACTCTCCTACGACCAAGGTGATGAGCCATATGAGCCATCACACCTATGCGAGAAGCGCACATAGTGATCGTCGATCATGAGCCCGCCACCGTGCGATCGCTGGGCAAGGCGCTGGAATCGGCCGGCTACCCGCTCCCGGAGGAGATCACCAACCCCTCTCAAGCCTCGCGTCGCTTAGAGGCGGAACTCCGGACCTCGTCGTCTTCGACGTCTGCATGCCGGGCATAGACAGCTATGCCTTTCTGGTCGACCTCACCCGCCGGTCTTTCCAAGACAATTTCTGCCCGTTCTTGCGGTGGGATCGCTCAGTCCGCCCGGAGGTCAGAGAGCGTGCCTTTGGAGCGGGAGCCAAGGATTTCCTTCCCAAGCCTATCGACGTGGAAGAATTCCTGCTGCACGTCCACGCGCTCCTTGACACGCGCTTCGCTCACCTGAGACTCCAGGAGACGAGAGTACTTCTCGAAGACCTCGTCCAGCGGCGCACGTCCGAGCTAAAGCAAGCTCAACTGGAAACACTCGAGCTTCTCGGCCGGGTGGCCGAGGTCCGCGACGACGCCACCGGGCAGCACACTAAGCGAGTGGGCCGCCTCAGCGGTCTGATTGCCCAGGAACTCCACCTGCCTCCAGAGCAGGTGGAGCTGATCATGCGCGCCGCTCCTTTGCACGACCTGGGCAAGGTGGCCATCGCCGACAGCATCTTGCTCAAGAACGGCAGCTTCGAGGAGGTGGAGAGAGAGTCGATGCGGCGCCATGCCGCGCTGGGAGCAGAGCTTCTGGAGGGAGCGAGGTCCGAGCTCCTGCGCATCGCGCGGAACGATCGCGGCCTCCCATCACGAGCGCTGGGACGGGCAAGGATACCCCTAAGGGTTACGAGGGGACAGCGATTCCTCTCGCTGCCCGCATCGTCGCGGTGGCCGACGCTTTCGACGCCCTCACCCACGCTCGTCCCTACAAGGAAGCCTGGTCGGCCCACGAGGCCCTGGCCGAGATCCAGCATGAACGAGGCTGGCAGTTCGACCCGGCGGTGGTGGACGCCCTTCTTAGAGTCCACCAGCGCGAGCGCCAGATGGGCGTTCCCGAGCGACCTGCTTTGACGGCCTGATCCGGTTGCCCAGACCGATCTCCCTGCTGATATGAAACGGCCGGTCAAGCCCTGGGTTCAGGGCGGTTGCCGATGACGTTGAAGCTGCACAAGCGAGCGGGCACGTGGCATCGGCGCTCGACCACTCTGATATCCGCGGATCGGAACCGCACATCTTGGTCGGGCCGGAACCTGCCTCCCACTAGCGACGCGCATCGTGAGGCGCATAGGAGGCTCGAGGATCTCTCCGGATTGTTCGCCCGCCCGCTTCTGCATCTCTGCCTCTAGGTCCTGTCCGTCATCATGCCCCAGACAAACCCGGCGAGCTCCCGGGCTACGGCCACGACAGCCTTGTTGTGACGCCTTCGTTAGGGCGAGGGTGCGGAATCGGGCCGAGAGCCGGCATTGCGCCCGCCCAGGCATAGGCGACGATTTCGGGCGGTTGTCCCTCGAGGCGCTTGGCCAGGGTCTGGCCGACAGCGGGCCGGTGACGGTAGGCCCAGGCGGCTTCGACGAGCACCCGTCTCAGATGGGCGTTGCCGGTCTTGGTGATGGAGCCGTGGCGCACCGAGAGCCCACTTGAATGCTCGCTGGCACAAGCCCGGTGAAGGCCATGAAGGAGGCGGCCGACCCGAAACGGCGAAAGTCCCCCACCTCGGCCAGGATGGTGACGGCCGAGAGGGTATCGATGCCCCGGAAACAGCGCAGACGAGTCACGCGGGAGCAAGCTCCGGGCTGGGCGGCCTGGCATGATCTCCGCCTCGATGGCGGCGAGCTGGGCGTTGCGCGTCCGCTCGGCGGCGAGGAGATGGTGGAAGGCGGCTTGGTGGCCGCCGGCTCGGCGAACACCTGACCCGCGGGTCCAGGCCTCGAAGGCGCCCGCCCCAGCGGGCCGTCGGGCGGGGATAGCGGCGACCATGACGAAGGAGGAAGCTCTTGATGCGCTGGCGGGCGATGCGCCGGTCGTTCTTCAGGTCCTCTCGGGCCCGGATGAGCTCCCGCAGGGCTTCTTCGGCCGGCGGTGGGGACCCGGATGGCGGTGAGTTCTCCCGCCCGGTGAAGGCGGGCCAGGTTGCGGGCGTCGGAGCGGTCGGTCTTCGTGCGCACCCCGGGCGCCGGGGAATGAGGGCGGGGGCGATGACGTCGCAGCTCACGCCCAGCGAGCTAAGCAGCCGATGGGTGTCATAGCCGGTCGGCCCCGCCTCGTAGCAGGCCCGAAGACCTGGCGAGGAGTCGCCCAGGCGGGACGACAAGCTTGCGGACGGCCTCGGGCGTGTTCGGGATGATCCGCTCCTCGCAGGTGACGGCTCCCGGGCGTAGGGTGGCAACTGCGATGGTTTCCTTATGCACGTCCAGGCCGATGTGTGTAATGTTGTCCATGCCGGTCCTCTCCGTGTGTGGCTCTCTCCGCGGACTCCCCGCGGTCAATCCACGATATACGCGGCTGGACCGGCCATTTCATTATGACTAGCGTGACCGGCTGATGAGGATGAGCCGCACCAGTTGGAGGATGGCCATAAGCGCCGCGGCCACATAGGTGAGAGCTGCCGCGCTCAGTACTTTGCGTGCCCCATCGAGTTCGGTAGCCACCAGGATGGTGTGGTCGGAAAGCTCCCGCATGGCCCTCCGAGAAGCGTTGATCTCCACCGGCAAGGTCACGACCGTGAACAGCACCGCGGCCGAAAACAGGAGTATGCCGGCGTTCATCAAGATCGTGTTGCGCGTGAAGATGAGCCCGATGAAGAAGAGAATGAAGCCCAGGTTGCTCCCAAATGACGCCGCCGGCGCAATGGCAGTCCGCAGCTTCAACGGGACATAACCGGCCTGGTGTTGCAGCGCATGCCCTGTCTCATGGGCAGCCACACCCAGCGCAGCCAGCGAGTTGCTGTTGCCTACGTCTGGGCTCAGCGTGAGAGTGCGGCTCCGTGGGTCGTAGTGGTCGCTTAAACGGCCGCCGCCGATCGAGATCCCCACATCGTTGAGACCGGCAGAATCGAGCAAGAGCCGAGCGCCCTGCGCCCCAGTCAGACCTCGGACTGATCGGATCTGCGAGTACCGATTGAACGTCGAGCTGACCTTGGCGCGCGCGTAGATGCCCAGGATGAGGGCAGGAACAAGCAGGAGGAGAGTCCAGCCGTAGAGAAGGCCACCAAGAAGGAAGAACATCCGATCCGCCCCTTACTTTGCACAGCCGTACCGATTGTTCGGCAGTCCCCTGAAGGACCCAGGGCACTTTAGCAGACAACGTGTAAAGTCGCCGTCAAAGCGCCGTCAACAGAAACGCCAGGCTCACCCTCACCAGATGCCGGGTCTGCGGCGGCTTAGTGTCCAAGAAAAGCGGGTAGAGAGGTTTCGGCAGCGTCTCACCGAGCCTGCCGTGGAAATAGCGGCGGGGAAGCTCGGCGTAGACCTCCCGAGCGACCGCCATGGGTTGAGATTCAACGGAAGAAAGAGGGGTCCATGACGGCGAGAAGAGACCGCGCTCGGGGTGTCGCTCCGGATCGTGCGAAAGGTTCCTGGCGAACAATCGGCCCGTTGCTCACGCTGCTATTGCTTTCCACCTCACTTCTCGCGGGCTGCGCGTACGGCACGGCTGCGGGCGTCCAATCGACCACACTATCGACGTCGGCAGCCACGATCACCACACTCGGTCCGCCCTCCACCCAACCCACCGTCGCTTCGTCCACGACCACTGTTTCCAGCAGTACGACAACTACGACCTTTAGCGAGCCATCGGGCACGACCACGACAACCTCCACCACTCCGACGACCTCCACCACTCCGACGACCGCGCCTCCGCTCGCGATCCCGCTGAAGTTGGGCTCAACTGGGCCGGAAGTGGTCACGCTCCAACAGAAGCTCGCAGCTCTCAGCTACCAACCCGGCAGGACGGACGGGGTCTTCGACAATGAGACCCGTCAGGCGGTCGTTGCTTTTCAGAAGGTGGAAGGTCTCAGCCGCAACGGAGTGGTCGGACCCACGACATGGGCCGCACTGCTGACGGCCCACACGCCTTCGGTTCGTTTGACGGCGGCGGGGACCCGTGTGGAGATCGACCTTACCCGGCAGGTGCTGCTCTTCATCAAGGATAACCTGGTAGTGAAGACGCTCGCTGTCTCCACGGGTAAGCCAGGTTGGAGAACGCCACCCGGTCACTTCAGCGTCTACCGGAAGATACCGGCTGGCACCGCAGCGCGCTGGGCCTGCTGTACAAGCCCTCCTACATCGTTCGCGGGATAGCGATCCACGGCTCGACCTCGGTACCGGCGTACCCGGCAAGCCACGGCTGCATCCGGGTGACCGTCGCCGAGATGAATGTTCTTTACCCTGAACTTCCGCTGGGCCTCACCGTGGACGTCTACTACTAGGTCCCTGGACGGCTGAGATCTG
Organism: uncultured Thermoleophilia bacterium; assembly: GCA_963749535.1. GTDB lineage: Bacteria > Actinomycetota > Thermoleophilia > RBG-16-64-13 > RBG-16-64-13 > Chersky-299. The sequence continues at coordinate 75,940 of CAVVNF010000026.1, forward strand.
TGGATGTCGACTACTGAGAGACCCCGTTGATGGGTAACGGATCGGCGGCTTAGGCGCAAAGCCTACGCTCGTCCGAGAGGCGGCGCTGGCGCTGGCGCTGGCTGGGTAGCGGCGAGCCCGCGGCTGCGAGCTGGTCTCAGCGGCGCGGGGAGAGCTTTCCTTCGCGGTCTGTGCTCGAGGCCTTCACGACTTGACGGCGTGCAGGTCCCGTCAGGAGTCGTCGTACCACCGTTCCTGTGGCCCTGGCACTTTGGTTCTACCCACACGCGACGTTCATTAATCTGCAAGAATATTTCGCACGCAGGTAAAATCCTTGGCCGGAGCGCTGGTACCTCGGGTCGACCTCGGTTTCAGGGTCGTCCTGTTCAGCGCGCTGTCAGTCCTTGGGGCCACCGCAATCGATCGAGCCACTCTTGACACGCGTTCCCGCTCCGGCGTATCGTGACTGCCGGTAAACGATGTTCACCGTAGAACTGTCTGTTCACTGACGCCGTCTCTCTGAGGGAGTCCTCGTTGGGCATACAGCAAAACCACCGCGACCGTCACCACCCTGATGAGGCCCGAGAGCGTAGGGTGCATCGTCGGGACCGGCTACGCCAGGATACACGAGGGGACATCCTCGAGGCTGCGCGCGAGGGTACTCCGCGAGCAAGGGGCGGCCGCTGTCTTTGCGCGAGATCGCGCGTAGGGCTGGGTTCAGCCCCGGCGCGCTCTACAAGTACTTCGACAGCAAGGACGACCTGCTCAGTGCCCTTGCAGACGATGCGATGGGCCGGCTCGCCACCAGGTTCGCGGCCGTCCCGACAGCGCTGCCAGCCTGACGAAAGAGCAGTCGAACTGGGCATGGCATACTTGGACTTCGCCCGCACCAATCCGGAAGACGTGGACATCATCGGCCTGCACGGATCAGTGCACGCGAATCCGCCCTCCCCGAGCATCTCTTATGGAAGACACAGTGGTGGGAGTCTTTCGCGAGGGAGCGGCGCTAGGGCGTCTTTCGCTCTATCGGGACGACGACGAGGCTGAGGATCATTGCCTTCGGAGCCTGGGCTCTCGTACAAGGCCTCGCTCAGTTCGAGCGGCGGCAAAGGCCGGAGTTCGCCGTGCGGGTGAGTTCCCACCATCGCCGGATCATCCAGACGTTCATCGACGGCTTGAAGATTGGTCCTGATGACTCTCATTCACTGAAGAGCGTCGGAGAAGACTGATGTTCGAAGTAGACCGGCGGACGAAGATGCTGACCCTGGGGGCAATGTGCTTCGCTCTCTTCATGGCCATGCTCGACAACACGGTCGTCAACGTGGCGCTGCCGCGCATCTCGCAAGACCTGGGCTCCGGCATCTCGGGGCTGCAGTGGATCATCGACGCCTACACCCTCGTCTTCGCGAGCCTTATGTTGACCGGCGGCACGCTGGGCGACATCTTCGGCCGCAAGCGCTTCTTCCTGACCGGACTCTCCATATTCACCGCCGGTTCGCTCTTGTGCGCACTTGCGCCTAATCTGTCCGTGCTCATCGGCGGCAGGGGCGTACAAGGCCTGGGCGCCGCGCTGCTCATGCCGGGGACGCTCTCGATCCTCACCAACACCTTCCTCGACCCTCGCGAGCGGGCTCAGGCCATAGGCATCTGGGCAGGCGTCTCGGGCATGGCCCTGGCGGCCGGTCCTGTGGTGGGGGGCCTCCTGGTCGACAGGTTCGGCTGGCAGAGCGTGTTCTTCCTCAACGTGCCCATCGGTGTCGATCGCCTTCGTGGTCTGCATCTTCGCGGTCCACGAATCGAAGAGCCCAGAGGGCCGTCACCTCGACCTGCCCGGGCAGGTGCTGGCCTTCATCGGCTCTGGGCACCCTCACCTACGCCCTTATCGAGGCGAACAACTACGGCTGGACGTCTGCCCTCATCCTGACGCTGTTCGCCGTGGCCGTCGTCGGACTCACCGCCTTCGTTCTCGTGGAGCGCCGCAGCACGAGCCCCATGCTCCAGCTCGGTTTCTTCCGCAACGGGCACGTTTACGGCCGGAGCCAGTTGCTCAGCTGCCGTCAGTTTCGGCATGTTCGGCATGTTCTTCTTCATGAGCCTTTTCTTCCAGAACGTCCAGGGCTACACACCCCTGCAAGCCGGGCTTGCGCGCCCTGCCTCTCACGGTGATGATCATCATCGTCGCGCCACTCGCCGGTCGGTTGGCCAGCCGCATCGGTTCGCGGGTGCCGATGGCGGTGGGACTGGCGATCAACGCCGTGAGTCTGTTCCTCTTCATCCAAGTACAGGTGCACACTCCGCTACGCGCACATCTGGCCGCTTCTGAGCCTGGCCGGCCTGGGCATGGGCATGGTCATGAGCCCGATGACTGCGGCCGTGATGAGCACGGTCCCGCCCCAGAGGGCAGGCATGGCTTCCGCCACCACCAGCGCCAGCCGAGAGATCGGCGGCGTGTTCGGCATCGCACTGTCTGGGCGCGATCGTCACTCACGTCTTCACCGCGCGATCTGAACAGGATAGTCGGTCGGCTGAGCCTGCCTCCCGCCATCAAGGCCGCCATCCTCCAGCAGGCAAGCCACGGCCTGGAGCAAACAGGGGGAACACTCCCAGCGGGGTCCAATCTGGGGGGAGTCGTCAGGCCTTGAAGTCGTCGTTCGTCTCCGGCATGCATCTGGCCCTTATCGTGGCGGGTGGGGTTTTGGTGTTGGCGGCCATCGTCGCCGCCGTCCTCGTGGTCGGCGGCCAGCCGCAACAGGTCCAGGCTTTGGACAAGGGCGCCACACGTGCGGAGAGCAGTGTCCCGGTGCGCGAGATCGCTTAGGCCACCGATGCGATTCTTTGACGCTCACTGCGACACCATCTTGAAGGTCGTCCAAGAAGGAGCCGACTTCGCAGCCGGCCACGACACGCATGTCACGTTGCCGGGCATGGTCGAGGCAGGGATCGGCGCGCAAGTTTTCGCAGTCTGGGCGCTGGAGTCACGGTTGGGCGCCCAGGTGGACGAGTCGGCGATGCTTATGGTCGAAGCCGTTGCGGCGCTGTGCTCGGAGCATCCGGACCAGCTGGTGCTCGCGCGTTCCTTCGCCGAGATCGAACAAGCCTTTTCCCCCGAGGGGGTGATCGCCGCCATCGTGAGTCTGGAAGGGGCCGATCCCTTGAAGGGCGACCCGTCGGCTCTCAAACGTTTCTTTGACGCCGGAGTCCGCCTCGTGACCCTCGCCTGGGACGACAACGCCTTCTCGGGTTCGGCTCTCGGATCCGGATCGGGACTCGCAGCCAAAGGCCAAGACCTTGTTGAATCATGCAATGAGCTGGGCGTGGTGGTCGATGTCTCCCACGCGTCGGACACGGCCTTCTGGGACGTGTGCTCGGTCAGCCGCAAGCCTTTCACGGCCAGTCACAGCAACTGTCGTTCCGTATGCCCCCATCCCCGCAATCTCACCGACGAGATGATCCGAGCGCTGGCCGAACGCGGCGGGGTAATGGGGATCAATCTCTATCCTGGATTTCTGTCCCCGGATTTCGCGGCCCTCGAAATGCGAGCTCGAAATGACTCGTTCCGGTCGGTGGATGCCGGCGCGATGACCTTCGACGAGGCGGGTAAGGCGATCTCGGACGTGGTTGCCTCTCTCCCAAGGCCGTCGCTCTCGCTGCTGGTCGATCATGTGCGACACGCCACGAACGTGGGAGGCGAGGATTGCGTGGGGCTTGGCGGCGATCTCGACGGGATCGACAGCCTGCCTGCCGGCCTGGACAGCGTCGCCGATTATCCGCGCATCGAAGACCTCCTTCGGGACGCCGGCTTCGCTCCGGCCCTGGTCGAGAAGGTCTGTTACCGCAACTTGGCTCGCCTATTCCGCGACGTGCTGGCGTAGAGCGGCGGTGGGTGGTGGTGGTTGGACGGGCTTCGGCTGGACGGTCGTGATCGTCTGGGTGATCGTCCTGGCGGCCCTCGCAGCTCGCGCTTACCGACGGGACACGCTGAGGGTGTAGCCCTCGGGTGTGGAGGCGTGACTCCGAGCCAGACCGGCCGACGGAGCTTGAAAACCGGGGACCTGGGTACATAGTGCGGGATCGACAAGGAGGAATCATCCGACAGATTATCCGCCGGCCCGGCAGCCCCCTTCGGACTATCCGGCGCGAAGGGGACTGTGACCTCTTCTCCGTGAGGTAAGACGCCACTGGAAGCCTGCTGGACCGGACGAAACCGCTTGACTCACCGGTTCGTTCGGCCGCCTGACGCTCCCGGGGGCAATACTTCTACAGCCGGCGGCGCAGGTCGCCCATTTTCGCGACACCAACGATGAGAGGGACGAGGAGGAACGAGATGCACGAAGGATGTCAAGAAGTTGACGAGACTTCTTAGTCGGGACACGTGTTGAAGATCTCGGCAAGGCCTCTCTCGGATGTGCCGGTGGTGAGGATAGAAGGTGAAGTGGACCCGCACAACGCGAATTCCCTCCAGGAGGCGGTGCGGGACGTCTTGGGAGACGACGGCAGCCAGGTAATCATCGACCTCGAGGACTGTACGTATATCGACAGCGCCGGGCTGGCGGCTCTGTTCGCCCTGACCAGCAGGGCTCGTCAGAAGGGAGGACGCGTGGCGGCAGTGCGGCCTCCTGCTCAGATCCTTCACCTTTTTCAGCTCGTGCGACTCACGGATGAACGTGGTTTCGAGGTCTATGCGGATCTCGAAGGCGCTCGGGCATCCCTGGCCGGCACGTGATCGGCACTGTCGAACTGACCTGGCATACTTGCGGCACACACGCGAGCGGAGGAGGACCGGCATGAGCGCCTCGACCCCGACCGGCCGAGACAAGTTGACCGCGGCCGAAGTCAACAAGCTGAACGCGTACTGGCGCGCGGCCAACTACCTGTCGGTGGGGCAGATCTACCTGCTCGCGAATCCCCTGCTCCGAGAGCCGCTCAAATTGGAGCACATCAAGCCGCGATTGCTCGGTCACTGGGGCACCACCCCCGGCCTCAACTTCATCTACGTCCATCTCAACCGGGCCATCAAGCAGCGGGACCTCAACGTGATCTACGTCACCGGGCCGGGCCACGGCGGACCGGGTCTGGTGGCGAACACGTATCTGGAAGGCACTTATAGCGAGTTCTACCCGGCGATCCCCCGAAGCGAGGAGGGTCTGAGGAGGCTTTTCAGGCAGTTCTCCTTTCCCGGTGGTATCCCCAGCCACGTCGCTCCCGAGACTCCGGGCTCCATCAACGAAGGTGGCGAGCTCGGTTACTCGCTGTCCCACGCCCATGGGGCCGTCTTCGACAACCCCGACCTGATCGCGTGCTGCGTGATCGGCGACGGTGAGGCGGAAACCGGACCCCTGGCAACCTCGTGGCACTCGAACAAGTTCTTGGATCCTGCTCGGGACGGAGCGGTCCTACCGATCCTGCACCTCAACGGTTACAAGATCGCCAACCCCACCGTGCTTGCCCGCATCAGCCGCGAGGAGCTGGAAGAGCTGCTGAGGGGCTACGGCTACCGGCCCTACGTCGTGGAAGGGTCCGATCCTGAGGCCATGCACCAACTGATGGCCGCGACCTTGGACACCGTTCTTGAGGAGATTCGGGCCATACAAGCCAAAGCGCGGACGCGAACGGTGGTCGAACGACCGACGTGGCCCATGATCGTGCTGATCAGTCCCAAAGGGTGGACGGGCCCCAAGGTGGTGGATGGGCTTCCGGTGGAAGGCACATGGCGGGCGCATCAGGTACCGGTGACGGACATGGCCACTAAGCCGGAGCACATCACGATCCTCGAGAACTGGATGAAGAGCTACCGGCCGGAGGAGCTGTTCGACGAGAGCGGGCGGCTGATCGAGGAACTGGCCGAGCTGGCCCCCAAAGGCACGCGGCGCATGGGAGCCAATCCCCATGCTAACGGCGGACTTCTGTTGAAAGACCTGGTTCTCCCAGACTTCCGCGCCTATGCGGTCGACGCGGTGGAGCCGGGTGCCACGACGGCGGAGTCCACCAGGGTGCTCGGCACTTTCCTTCGGGACGTGATGAAGCTGAATGGCGACGCGCGCAATTTTCGCGTGGTCGGTCCTGACGAGACCGCGTCCAATCGTCTCGATGCCCTCCTGGAAGTCACGAACCGGTGCTGGCTCGGCGAGCGCCTGCCGGGCGACGACCACCTCGCCCCGGACGGCAGGGTGATGGAGATCCTGAGCGAGACGACGTGTCAAGGTTGGCTGGAGGGTTATCTGCTGACGGGCAGACACGGCTTCTTCAACTGCTACGAAGCGTTCATCCACATCGTGGACTCGATGTTCAACCAGCACGCCAAGTGGCTGAAGGTGACGAGGCAGATCCCCTGGCGGCGCCCGATCGCCTCGCTCAACTACCTGCTCACGTCGCATGTCTGGCGACAGGACCACAACGGGTTCTCGCATCAAGACCCGGGGTTCATCGATCACGTGGTGAACAAGAAAGCGGACGTCATCCGGGTCTATCTACCGCCGGACGCCAACACTCTGCTCTTCGTGGCCGACAAGTGCTTGCGGAGCCGCAATCTCGTCAATGTCATCGTCGCCGGCAAGCAGCCGGAGCCTCAATGGCTGGACATGGAATCTGCGCTCAAGCATTGCACCGCAGGGATCGGCATGTGGGAATGGGCCAGCAACGACCAAGGGGGCAGCCCAGACGTGGTCATGGCGTGCGCCGGAGACGTACCCACTCTCGAGACGTTGGCGGCGGTCGATTTCCTGCGAAAACACATACCAGACCTAAAGATCCGCGTGGTGAACGTGGTGGATCTCATGACCCTTCAGCCTCAAGAAGAGCACCCGACCGGGCTATCTGCGAAGGACTTCGACGACCTGTTCACCACGGACAAACCGATCATCTTCGCCTATCACGGCTACCCGTGGCTGATCCACCGCTTGACCTATCGGCGCACCAACCACGACAACCTGCACGTGCGCGGCTACAAAGAGGAGGGAACGACCACCACGCCCTTCGACATGGTGGTGAGGAACGACATGGACCGGTTCCACCTGGCCGTGGACGTCATCGACCGGGTGCCGAAGCTCGGCGCCAACGCCGCCCATGTGAAGCAGCTCATTCGCGACATTTTGATGGACCACAAGGACTACATCTGCGAGCATGGCGAAGACATGCCGCTGGTGCGCGATTGGCGGTGGGGAGCCGCCTAGGTCCAACATTGGTCCTACGTGGTCCGCTGCGGCGGCAGCGAGCAACATTGCCTTGCGCTGCGGCGCGAACAGGCGACGCTGTTCTTCCGACGGCCGGAAACAGCCAGGTTCGGAGTCTCTCTCGGCAGCTTTGCCGGCGGCGCCGGATGAGTCTTGTGACGAAGACGTAAAACTTGCGGCGGTCGTCCGGCTAGTGGCTCTTGAAGTACCCGGCGACAGCCTTGAATGACTCTTTCGGCTCCCACGGCATACCCGGGTATGTGGAACCGTGTCCCGGACCCAGACTCTTTACCAGGCTGAGAGCCGACATGTCGAGATCGTGCTTGGGATCGGCATCGTAGGTCGCCAGTTGTTCCACGAAGGTGCAAACGAACGCGCCGTCGACCCCGGCGGCCTCCAGTATCGCGAGTACCTCGAGTAGCTCGCGGGCCTGCAATCCTTCATCACGCACGTGGTCGCCCTTCAGACGCGGCTTCACAAACCGGCCGACCAACGGGACCCGATGGAGGATCAGTGTTCTCGAGTCAACGACTCCGAATCCGAGTGTGCCGGAGCTCTCCGCCCCTTGATAGGCGCGCATCCCCAACTCCGTCACCACCACCGGCTTGCCGGAAGCGAGCAATGGCCCCAGCATTTCGACATAGCGATCCTTGATACGCACGTCCCTGTAGTGGTCGACGCCGACAAAGTCGAACAGACTCCAATCGACCGCCTCCCAGATGAGGGAAGCGTAGGTGACGGGGCCGTGGAACACCCGCCGCGTTGCGTCGTTCGCCTTCGCCAGGAACGAATTGAGCGGCACATTGTGCTTGCCGGCTTTTGCATCTGCCCAGAACGACGGGCTCTTCATTCGTGCCATCAGGCTGCGGCCAGGGACGACGCCCCGCATGAACAGGGTCAATTCCGAGCCCACGCTGAATACCACACGCCCCGGCCAGCGCTCGTGGAGCAGTTCGGCTCGCGCGGCGGCCTTCGCAACGTACTCGAGTGTCTTGCCCTGGCTCTTGTTCCACATCTCCGGCGAGAGCCAGACCTCGAGGCCCAGAGCAAGCGCGTCCTCGGCGGCGATCATCAGCCGGTCGAGATCGAGGCCGCAGATCCTGACCGCGCTGCAATGCAAGTCGTCCTTGATTATCTGGAGTTCACGGTGCACGACAGCCGGATCAAAGACGGGTCGCCAGTTGAGGCCCATCACGCGCCCGACGTCATAGCTGACACCTTTTCGGTTCACCGGGCTACTTCTTGTGCCCGCTCGACCCGCGATCCGCCGACGGTAGCACGAAGACCGCGCGAAAATCGTTGACATTGTTATAGGTGGGTCCGGTGACCACCTGGTCACCCAGAGCGTGAAAGAAGGAGTGCGAGTCGTTGGTGCGCAAGAAGTGGCGGGCGTCGAGGCCGGCGGCACGGGCCCGGGCCAGCGTGTCGGTACAGGCGATGGCCCCAGCCACCTCACTCACTCCATCGACACCGTCGGTGTCGCACGCGATGGCGGCATAATCGACGTCTTTGCCCAAGGCAAGCACGAGAGCGAGCAGGAACTCCGCGTTGGGACCTCCGGACCCAGAGCCCCGCAGGGTCACCGTGGTCTCCCCTCCGCTTAGGATGACGCAAGGGGCGACTGCCGGCTGGTCGTGGTGAGCGATCTGGCGCGCGATGGCGGCGTGTACGAGAGCCACGTCTCTGGACTCTCCTTCGATCGAATCGCTCAGGATGACTGGACGCACCCCCTTCGAGGAGAGGAATGCGGCCGCGGACTCAAGCAGAGCTTGCGAGCACGAGATGATGCGAGTGGTGACCCTCTCGAAACAGGGATCACCGGGTTTGGGTGTTTCACTGGAAGGATCAGACAGATGCTCGAGCACTGCGTCCGAGGCCTCCAGACCATACTTCTCCAGAACCTCGCGAGCATCCGCCAACGTGGAGGGATCGGGCACCCCCGGCCCGGAGGCGATGGCCGAAGGGTCGTCTCCGGCCACGTCGGAGATGAGCAGGTTGAGAAGACGGGCCGGGGCAGAAGCCTGGGCTAGGCGACCACCCTTGATGGCGGAGAGGTGCTTGCGCAGGCAGTTGATCTCGCTGATAGTGGCGCCGGCTCGCAGCAGCTGGGACGTGAGCGACTGCTTGTCTTCGATAGTCACCCCTTCGGCCGGCAAAGGCAGAAGTGCGGAGCCGCCTCCGGAGAAGAGCGCGATGACGAGGTCGTCCGGGCTGAGACCTGCGACCAGAGACATGACCTGCCTAGCGGCGTCCAGACCCAGCTCGTCCGGGACCGGGTGCGCGGCTTCGAGCACCTGGATGCGCTCGCAGGGCAGGCCATAACCGTAGCGAGTGACGACCAGGCCGGAGAGCTCACCCGGCCAGGCGTGCTCAAGGGCTTGGGCCATGGAGGCGGCGGCTTTGCCGGCCCCCACCACGATCGTGCGGCCCCGGGGCGGCGCGGGCAGGGCCCGCGCCAGTACTTGCTCGGGCGCGACATCAGATAGGGCCTGGGCGAAGGTCGCCAGAAGCAGGGCCTCGGGGCTTTCGGCGCCCGAGCCGGGGACGGGGAGAGGCCGATCACTCGGGCACGAGGCGCTCAGAGGGGGAGGATCGCTGGGGAGCGCGTCAGCAAGGGAAGGGTCCCTCTGGGGCAGATCACCTGAAAGCGGAGGGGCACTCATCGATCGCTCTCGTCCTTGTTCGTGGGTGTACCGGCGGAGCAGCGGCGGAATCGACGACCTTGGCAGGAACGTCTGAGTCCGACCGGCCGGACCGGATTGACCATCGCATAGTACATCCGTTCGAAGCTTCCCTTCTGTTGTGGCCGGCATGCCGCCGCCAAAGCGGCGCGCACCGGGTTCGTGAACGCGCAAGGGGCCGGGCGAGAGCCGCACTTCCAACGCCAGACGACTTCTCCGTTAGAGCCGTCTCGCTGGTGTGCCAGCCTCAAGCCCGTGGTGTTCGTCTCGAACAGCATCTCCTGCTCGGGTTCGGAAACCTACAGTCCCTTCAAGAAGCTCATGCACGACGTCATGCCATCGTAGGGGAGCCACTTCGGAACCCACCTCGGGCTTGAACGGCTCAGTTCCGGAGGCCGCTAAGGAAAGCACGGCCATGTCGATGCCGGCCTCATCCAGGCACTTGACACGCGCGTCGCCAAGGTCCTGGAGCCTTTCGCCGATGTCATAGACCCAGATGTCCTCCGTCCAGTACAGCTTGGCCTTTGCCGTCCGGGTCCTCGGCCATCCTCGGGCACCGCGTCTTGCTGTTTCGAAGAGCGTCCAGCCAAGCCACCCTGGCGAAGTGGTTCTCGCTGTCGATGACTTTCATCCTCGTGGTTCCCCGCCCATCGGCGTGCATTTCGAGTTCGCGCGGCTCCGATTCGACGCTTTCATGCGGCATTATCGCCAGTAAAGAAGACGGCGCTCGCCCGCCAGGCAGCGCAGAGCGACCTGCGAGGAACCAACTGGTACAGTTAGCTGGCATGAGTCCCAGTCGCCGATACAGAAAAGGCCCTTCCACAGAGCGATGCCACGAGCCACAGGCACCAAACAGGTCAAGCCGGTCCTTCTCGAAACCAGTGGATTGACCCGGTCTTTCGGCCCCGTGGTCGCACTACACGAGCTCGACCTCGTGATCCGGGCCGGAGAATGCCTTGCGCTAATGGGACCGAACGGGAGCGGCAAGACCACAGCGGCTGAGCTCATCACCGGGTTCCTCGAGCCCACTGCGGGATGGGCGAAGATCGAAGGCATGTCGACCCATCACGAGCCGGAAGCCATCGCCGCCCGCGCCCGCCTTGCCTACGTACCCGACACTCCCCGCCTGTACGACGACCTGACCGTGTTCGACCATCTCCGCCTGGTGGCGGCGGCGCACGGGGTGGTCACTGACGACCTGGGCGAGCGCTGCGAGGAACTACTCGGCCGTCTCGGACTCGCAGAACGGGCCGAGTTCTCGCCTCCACAGCTCTCCCGCGGCATGCGCCAAAAGACGGCTATCGCCTGCGCTCTTATCCGTCCCTTTTCGGTACTTGTCATGGATGAGCCGGTCGTGGGACTGGACACGGCCTCCATCGAAGTCTTGCGACAGGTAGTGTTGGAAAGCCGAGCGGCCGGCCGTGCTGTGCTTCTGATGACCCATTCGGAAGAGTTCGCCTCCTCGGTCGCCACTCGCACGTTGCGCATCGAAGAAGGACTCGTGGTTGGCCGGTAGCCGGACGTTCAATCTCCCGTCGCTCGACGACCAAGCGGGAGATCCATTCCCTCTCGTCGATCCAGGCTCCGTGCTGGCGGTGCGGCGAGCGCTTCTTCCCGGGCGGTCCCGGTTGGCTCAGCTGCAGTTGGTGTATGTCTCGTTGCTTACCGCCGGCATCGTGGGTATCGTGCTCCGGGGAGTCTGGGCGAAGGTCGGTTCCTTCTTCTTGGATGTTGCGAGCCCGTACCATCTGGTTTGGGGACCGCCTGCCATTCTCCTGCTTACCTTGGCGGTGCTTCGCTACAGCACCATGCAGGGATTCGTCTCTTTTTCCGAGCCCGATTGCGCGTTCCTCCTCGGAGGGCCGGTGCCCCGCAAGGGCCTCGTCTGGCCGCGACTGCGCAGCGCGGCGATCGTCCTGGGAATCGGCGGAGCCGTTGTCGGCGCATTGGCCGGTTTGGCGTCTCGCGGGCCGACGATGTCGGGGGTGCGGATCGGGGAAGAGACGGCCGCCGGCTTCGCGCTGGGTGTGCTCCTGGTCGCGGCAAGTTGGCACGTGCAACGCTTGGGTAGAGCTTCACTGTGGGTGCTCCGGCTAACCCTGCCCGCGATCGCTGTCGCCGTCCTTCTAGCCTTGGCTAAGAGACAAGGTGGAACCGTGAATTGGATCGCTCTGTGGTCGGGGCCCTGGGGATGGGCCGTCCTCCCCTCCGCCGGACGTGCCGGGTCGTACGGCCTGGCCGGAGTCGCCCTTCTCTGGGCGGTGGCCGTCGCCGGCTGGATCAGCCTGCCCCTCACCGCGGACCGGTGCTCCCTCGAGAACTTCGAGCGGCGGGCCCGGACCCGCTCGCGGATGGTCGCCGCCCTCTACTCCTTTGACACGCGTTTTGTGGTACTCGCCAGCCGCCGATCGCGGTCGAGGCTGCCCCGGATCCATCTCCGCCTCCCCCCGCCACGGAGGCCGTTCTTCGTGCTCAGTTGGCGAGGGTCGCTGGGGCTCATCCGGTCACCGCTCCGGCTCGGGTGGGGCATCCTGCTAAGCGGCGCCAGCGCCTTGTTCATCGCGGTTGGGCACGGCCACCGGGGGACCGTTTGGGGCGGCGCTCTCATCCTGTATCTCGCCGCCGGCGCGCTCCTCGAGCCCCTCCGGTTGGAGGTGGATTCTCCGGCGGCTTCCCACCTGCTGCTTCCCTGGCCGTACGGGCGGGTCCTCTGGCTTCACTGCCTGCTGCCGACTGCGATCATGGCCCTGACGGGCATCGTGACGGTCAGCGCGGGCTGGGCCGCGGGGGATGTCTCATCGGGAGCTTTGGTGGCATTCCTGGTGACCGTGATCCCCGTGACGCTCATGGTGGTGCTCGGTGCGGCCCTCTCCGCCCGCCGCGGGGGGCGCGTGCCCGTGAACCTGGTGCTCATGACCGCCGGTGACAGCACCGGGCTGAGCGTGCTGGGCATCGTCGCATGGATATTCGCGTGGGCCGTCTTCGTGATCGCGGTGCTTGCCGTCGCAGCAGGCCGTCTTGCTCAAGCCGGTTCGCCTCTGTCGGGCGCGGTGGCGCTAGCGTTGGGCTTCATCGTCCTTGCCGTGATCCTGCAACGGGTCCTTCTCGCCTCGAAAGCGTGACGTGGCTCACCCGAATCGGTAGGAGACTCCAAACCCTCCGCGGGGGTAATGCCACTCTATAGCCAGGCCGGTGTTGGGACACACGACCCGGCACGTCCCGCATTCCAGGCAACCGGCGTAGTCGAAGCTGAGCTCACCGTCCTTGATGGTGTAGAGATCCGCGGGACACGAGAAGGTGCACGGCTTGACGTCGCAGTCAAGGCAGGTCTCCTTGTGCACGACGATGTGGGCCTCGTGGTCATCGACCACATACTTGTCCACGCCAAGAAGTTCCTCGATCTTCATACGTTTCACAGAGATCGCGCTCCCTTCCAGCCGTCACGAAGCGCCTGGGTGACGCTGACGCCACTCGCCCTCGTCTGGGTCATGATCTTTCTGAAGAGACTGGCCGGGGGCCTACCGTCGACCGTGAAGAGGTCGCCGGCCAGACCGGTCACGAGCTTTGGATAGGCGTTGAAGATCCGCTTGTTCTCGAGGAAATGGGGCGCTTTGCGGTAGGCCTTGAGTTCGCGAAGCACGAAGCTTTGTTGCAGGAGATCGTGATAGCGACGCAGTCCGTCCCGAGAGAAATCGTCGCGCGCCCGGGCCTCCACGACAGCACGCGCGGCGGCCTCGCCGGAGGCGATGGCAAAGTCCATGCCGCGCACCGTGTAGCCAAGATTGAGGGCAAACCCGGCCGCGTCCCCGATTACCAGGATCCCATCGCCGAATAGGCGCGGCATCATCTGGAGCCCCGCCTCTGGTACCAGGTGGGCCGAGTATTCGGCCACCTCTCCCCCGTCGAGCAGCGGGGCGACGCGGCTGTTGGCCTTGAAGTCCTCCAGGACGTCCGATAGCTTCGACCCGTGGCGCACCAATTCCGCCGCGGAAACGACCAGGCCCAGCGAGACGCTGCGCTTGTTGGTGTAGAGAAAGCCGCCCCCCTGTATCCCTCTGGAGCAGTCGCCGACGAAGAGTTGGGCTGCGCCGTTGTCGCCTTCCAGTTGAAAGCGCTGGCGAATGGCGTCGGCAGGCAGTTCGATGATCTCTTTGACCCCCACCGCCACCTGGCCGGCGCCGAACATCTTGGCCAATCCGGCTTCCTGAGCCATGAGCGAATTCACGCCGTCGGCGGCAATCACGACATCGGCCAGCATCTCGTCATCGCCCGCCCGTATCCCCGCGACCCTGCCGTCCCGGATCAACAGGTTGTCCACCCTGATACCGCACGCAAGAAGCGCTCCGGCCTCTTCGGCTTTGGTGGCCAGCCAATTGTCGAACTCCGCCCGCAAAAGAGTAAATGAATGATGTGAAGGCTCGGCCCACTGCATGTCCTGTGAGCTGACCGAAACGCTCCGTTCCCCGCTCAGGAAGGTGATCACTTCCCGGGTGACCTGACGCTCCACCGGAGCATCAGCCCAGAACTCAGGCATGATGCCTTTCAAAGCGTGGCTATACATCCGCCCGCCGAACATGTTCTTGCTGCCGGGCGACGTGCCCCTCTCCACCAGGACCACGTCGCAACCCTCTTTGGCCAGGATGTAAGCAGCCGTGCTTCCCGCCGGACCCGCGCCGACTACGATCGCCGTGACCTTGTCCTCTGCCATCTCCTGCGCCTTTCTCCCGGCCGAAGTCTACTTGTTCAGAGCCCTCTTGAGTTCGGCCACGAGTTCGGGGACCACCTGGTAGAGGTCCCCCACGATCCCGTAATCGGCGGCTTCGAAGATCGGCGCATTCTCATCGCGGTTGACGGCGACCACGACCTTGCTGTCCCGGATGCCGGTCACGTGTTGTATCTGTCCAGACACCCCCACACCCACGTAGAGGTCCGGCTTGATCTTCTTCCCGGAGATGCCAAGGTAGACCTCTTCCGGAAGCCAGTGCAACTCCTCCGCCATAGGCCGTGTGCAGCCCACCTCTCCCCCGAGCACGCCGGCCAGTTCTCGCGCGAGTCGCAGGTCTTCCTCTTTCTCTACTCCCCGGCCGACGCATACCACCGTCTTCGCCTCGGTGATGTCCACGGCCTCCCGGGTCCTCGGCTTCTGGTTGATGACCGTTGCGCCGGAGACCGGCAGAGAGGTCAACTCGCGGATGGTCCCCCGTCCCGTGCCTTTCCCCGCTGGAGCCCGATCGAAGGTACGGGGCGGAATCGTGGCCATCTGCGGGCGGGTCTTGCAGACCACCTTCTGCACTGCAGCCCCCCCGTAGAGGAGCCGCTCCATGACCAGACGCTGCCTCTCCTCATCGAATTCAAAGCCGATGCAGCCTCCACAGAGCCCGGTGCCGAGCCGCGCCGCCACCCGAGCGGCAATCTCTTTGCCGCGCTGACTGGCTCCAACGAGAAAGACATCCGGATCCGATTCGCGGGCCGCGCTCACAAACACATCCACATAGGCCTCGATCGGCTGACCGGCGGCGAGCGAGGGCAGCAGAAGGACCTCGTCGGCGCCATGGTCGAGGCAGTCCTCGGCCCACACGCGGTCCGGCGCGAATGCAACGAGCGTGGCATCAAGCGCGTGAGCCAGCTCCGAGCCGGCGTTCAGAAGCTCTAGAGTCTTATCCCGTTCTTCGGAGTAAACCCAGATCGCCACCATTGACTACCACTCCTTTAGGCGATAACGCCTTCCTTGAGAAGAGCATTCACGACCGTACGGATGTCCTCCGCCTCTGCCCCGAACCGCAAACGCTTCCGATCGGTAGTCGCGCCCAAGACGCTGAGGGTCTCCAGGCAGGGCTCGAAATCCGCCGTGAAGTCTTGGCCAAGGTCACTCATGGCGATCTGGTCCACCGGCTTCCTGGCGGCTTCCAGGATCTGCTTCAAACTTGGGATACGGGGCGTGTTGATGTCGGGGGTCACCGTCACCAGCCCCGGTAGCGGCACCGAGACGACCTCGAAGACGTCGTCGAGCTTCCGCTCCGCTAAGACACTGTTGGCCGCCTCGTCGTACGAGAGAGTGCGGGCGCAGGTGGCGCACGCGATCCCGAGCTTCTCCGCGAGGGCCGGCCCCACCTGCTGCGCGTAAAGATCGCTCGATCCCTCGCCGCAGATGATGAGGTCGAAATCGCCCTGCGCCTTGATGGCGGCGGCCAGGATGCTGCTGGTCTGACTGGGCTCTAGCTCGACAAAGGCCGGGTCGTTAACGAACACGAGCTTGTCCGGCCCGCGGGACAGGACGTCTTTTATGCAGTTCTTCGCCGAAGGAGAAGCCACGGTCACCGCCGTGACGCTCGCTCCATGCAGCTCACGGAGGCGCACCGCCTCCTCGATGGCGTTCCGGTCGTACTCGCTGGTCTTGTAACTGGCTCTGTCGAGGACCAACGCGCGTGAACCCACGTCGATCTTGATGTCGGCCTCGTCCACGACCCATTTGAAACACGTGATTATCTTTAACATGTGTCGCCCCTCGGCCGCACTCAACGCAGCAAATTGCCCGCGATGACCATCCTCATGACTTCCGACGTGCCCTCGTAGATCTCGGTGGCCTTGGCATCACGATACAGTCGCTCCACTTTGTGCCCCTTGATAAACCCGATGCCGCCGTGGATCTGGATCGCGCGGCTGCTGTCGCGAGCGGCCGCCTCGGAGGCGAACAACTTGGCCATTGCCGCCTCGGTGGCATATGGGAGTCCCTGGTCGTAACACCAGGCCGCCTGATACGTAAGGTGCCTGGCCGCTGCGACGTCGACGGCCATGTCGGAGATCATCCACTGGACACCCTGGAAAGACCCGATCGGTTTGCCGAACTGGACTCGTTCCTTGGAGTAGCCGATGGATTCGTCGAGCGCGGCTTGGGCGATCCCCAAGGCCTGGGCGGCGATCGATATCCTCCCCCCGTCCAAGGTCGTCATGGCGATCTTGAAGCCCATACCTTCCTCGCCAAGGAGGTTTGCCTTCGGGACCCGACAATCCTTGATGACCACCTCGGAGGTCAACGCCGCCCGGATGCCCATCTTGTCCAGATGCTTCCCCGCCCGGATGCCCGGGGTGTCGGCCGGAACGACGAAGGCACTGAGGCCTCTGGCCCCCTTAGCACGATCGGTGCTGGCAAGGACGACGAAGGCCCCCGCCACCGGAGCGCTCGTGATGAACGTCTTGGTCCCGTTGAGCACGTAGCCGTCTCCGTCGACGACCGCCGTCGTGCTGATGGCGCCCACATCGGTGCCGGCTCCCGGCTCGGTGAGCGCGAAGGAACCGAGGATCTCGCCTCGGCAGAGAGGAGCGAGCCATCGTTGCTTCTGTTCCTCGGTTCCGTACTTGAACAGCGGAAAGCAAGCAAGAAGAGTGTGCCCTGCAAGGATGACCCCGGTGGAAGCGCACGAACGAGAAAGTTCCTCGATCACGATCACGCAGGTGAGGAGGTCGGAACCAGCTCCGCCATATTCGGCTGGGTAAGGGATACCGAACCAATCCTGCTCGGCGATACGCTTGATGTTCTCAGCGGGGAAACGGGACTGCTCGTCCACTTCTTCCGCTATGGGGTCAACATACTTCTCACAGAACTCCCGGACGCTGGCCCGGACCAGTTGCTGCTCTTCCGTCGCTTCGTAACTCATCAAAGACCGCCTTGGTAGTGCTCACGTCCCGACCAACTGCGCCCAACGGCTCACATCCTAGGAGGGCCAGGCCGTTTCAGCTTACCAGCCGCACCGGACGGAGTCACCGACCCTCGTGGCCCCGCTCGCCGCGTGATCGAGAAGGGCGGCTCGTCCAAAGTCGAACCGAAGATCAAGCCATCTTGATGCGCTCGCTAGCTTACCATTACGCCTCGCGGAAACGGCCATGATCGTGCGGCCGAGGCAGTGGCCGGGGCTGAAGGGGATCGATGGATGTTCTGCCGGGAATCGTCTGCTTGTGTCATTGACATAGCCCAGAATGGAATCGTAATATCAGGTTCGACAACGCGACGATCGCGTGTCTCGGTAACGCGGTGCCTGTTCTCGGGCGCGCGAGACGCGTGGAGCGAGCCGGGCCGGTCGGCTCTGGGTCAGTACCGGACAAGGACCACTACTCCGCGAGCGCGAAAGGAGGGCCCGAAGCACACCGATTCTTACGACGGAGGGTCGAGAGGGAGCAACTGTCCCCGACGGAAGTGGTCTTTTCGGCTTCTGCAAGGTGAACGAATCCCGTGTCTAAGTGATCAAGGGGGAAACATGTCGGACAGTTCGAACGAAACCCGCAACGAGCAAGACGAGCCCGGCCTCTTGGAAGGAAAGTCCGTCAGTAGGCGTGACTTCTTGAAGATCGCCGGTATCGCAGGCGCAACCATCGGCGTGGGCGCCGGCCTTGGCGGCCTCGTGGCTGCCTGCGGCGGCACCACCACGACCACCACTGCAGCTACCACTGCCACTACAGCCGGGCCCACCACCACGGCCGGCCCGACCACAACCGCCGGCGCAACCACTACCGTCAGTTCTGCCGCCACTACCGGCCGGGAGATCAAACTCGGTTTTGTTACTCCGCAGACAGGCGCCCTGGCCTCCTTCGGTATCCCCGACAAATACTGCGTGGACCGCTGGAAGGAAGCCATCGGCACCGGTATGGTCCTTGGTGACGGCCAGAACCACCCGATCAGCATCACCGTATCGGACAGCCAGTCCGACGACAACCGGGCGGCGCAGGTGGCGGGCGACCTCATCAACAACACCAACATAGACATGATGATGGTGGCCTCCACGCCGGACACCGTGACCCCGGTGGTGGAGCAGTGCGAAGCCGCCGGCTGCCCGGTGGTCTCCACTGACTGCCCGTGGCAGACCTACCTGGGTAACAACTTCGCGACCGGATACAAGTGGTCCTATCACGTCTTCTTCGGCGGAGAAGACTGGATGACCGAGAACGTGAAGACCTACGACGCCATCCCCACCAACAAGGTCGTGGGCTACATGCTGCCCAACGACGCCGATGGCAACTACTACCGCACGGTCTACC
The DNA here is from genome assembly GCA_963749535.1 of uncultured Thermoleophilia bacterium. Classification (GTDB taxonomy): domain Bacteria; phylum Actinomycetota; class Thermoleophilia; order RBG-16-64-13; family RBG-16-64-13; genus Chersky-299. The sequence continues at coordinate 94,799 of CAVVNF010000026.1, forward strand.
CCGGCTTCCTTACGAATGCCGGGATATAAGCCGGTGGACGGCGGGGCCTATCAGGACGGCACGGAAGACTACTCCAACGTCATCACTAAGTTCAAAAGCGCTGGGGCCGAGATCCTGACCGGTGTCATGATCCCGCCCGACATGACCAACTTCTGGAAGCAGGCGCAGCAGCAAGGCTGGGTCCCCAAGTTGGCTCTGGTGGGCAAAGCACTGCTGTTCCCGCAGTCGGTCGATGCCCTGGGCGACATCGCCAACGGTCTTCTGACCGAGCTGTGGTGGCACCGCACCTTCCCGTGGAAGTCCTCGCTCTCCGGGGAGACCTGCGCCCAGTTGGCGGATGCGTTCGAGGCGGCCACCAACACCCAGCAGACAGCCCCGCTCCTGCACTACGTGGTGGGCGAGATGGCCATAAACGCTTTGAAGACCGCCACGGATCCCACCAGCAAGGACGCCATCCTCCAGGCTTCGTCGCACGGCGAACTTCAACTCCATCGTGGGGCCCATCGACTTCACGGCTCCTCTGGTGACTCCCACCGGCACCGGCAACTCGGACTTCCCGCCTGGGCCGGGCCACAAGACCAAGAACGTTTACGACAGCGGCCTCGGAGCGGCCCAGTGGCTCGAGCAAGGTGGCAAGTATAAGTTTACCGAAGTGCCGGTCAACAACGCCGCGGCTCCGTTCCTGACCGCTGATCTGCTTTCGGCGCCCAAGGCGCTGCCAATCGCCTAGTAGACCGTCTCGATCAGAGACTAAGAAAAGACCGCCGGCGAGGGCGCTGTCCTCGCCGGCGGTCTTTTTCTCATCTGCCGGCAGTCGGCCTCACAGGTAGCCCGCGCTTCAACTGGCCGACTCCCGATCCCGCGAGAATCCAGGCAGGCGAACCAGCCTTTTCGACTACTTCCGCTCGACGAGTGCCGCGATGCCCTGGCCGCCACCAATGCACATTGTGTTCAGGCCATACCGAGCCCCACGCCGTTTCATCTCATACAGGAGCGTGGCCATTATCCTGGCCCCAGTGGCCGCCACCGGGTGCCCGAGAGCTATCCCGGAGCCGTTGACGTTCACATTGCTGTAATCGGTGATCCCCAGTTCCATCAAGACGCCGATGGCTTGGGCGGCGAACGCTTCGTTCACCTCGATCAGATCGATGTCTGCAAGGCTCAGCCCTGTCTTTTCCAGAACCTTCTTGACCGCCGGCACAGGCCCCAGTCCCATATACCCGGGATGCACACCCGCGACCGCCCAAGCTCTGATGTAGCCCATGGGCTCGAGTCCCAACCGGTCCGCCGTCCTCTCAGACATCAAGACACACGCCGCCGCGCCGTCGTTCATGCCGGAGGAGTTGCCCGCGGTGATGGTTTCGCCAACGAGCGGCTTCAATTTGGACAGACTCTCAAGCGTTACTTCAGGACGAGGATGCTCGTCGCGCTGGAACATCACGTCCGGCCCCTTCTTCTGCGGCACCGGGACCGGAACGATCTCGTCCACGAACTTGCCGGCTTCGATGGCCGCGTGCGCATTACGCTGGCTGCGCAAAGAGAACTCATCCTGCGTCTCGCGGGATATGCCCAGCTTCTCGGCCACGTTCGCGGCGGTGTAGAGCATCGAGGGGATGCGTCCGAAGCGGTGCGTGGAGATGGTCTCGGTGGCACGGGTCCAGCGGTCGTTCAGGGACGCGGATCCCAGTCTGATACCCCACCGGGCACCGGTAAGATAGAACTCCATGTTGCTCATACTCTCCACGCCGCCGGCCACGACGATGCGCGCGTTGCCGGTCTGGATCTGCATGGTGGCGTCGCAGATGGCCTGCAGACCGGAGCCGCATTGCCGCTCGACGCCGTAGGCCGGCACCTCGACAGGGAAATCGGCGAGGAGCACCGCCTGGCGGGCGACGTTGGGCGCCTCCCCGTTCATCCCGGTGTGGCCTATCACGACGTCGTCGATCTGGGCCGGCTCGAGCCCGGCGCGCTGGACCGCCTCGCGAAGGACGAGCGCAGCTAGATCCGGCGTCTGGACGTCGCAGAGGGCGCCCCCAAATCGGCCTATCGCAGTCCTCGTCGCGCTGACGATGACGACTTCATCCACGTCCGAACTCCTTGCCTGTAGTGATCAACATTGGGTCTTGGCGGCGGCGGTCTCTTCCGATTCGGTGATCCCAGCCAGGTCCGTAGCCAAGCGCATCTTGCCGCCGATATCCACCTGACGCTGGATCATCACCTTCATCGCCTGGGGCGACCCCGCGCCGTGCATCGATTCCACCAGGGCAGTGCCGCTGCTCATGCTTTCGATGAGCCGCGCGATGCGGATGCGGTCCTCGCTTGCCACGCCGGCCACTCCCTTGGAGTACTTCTCCACATACTTGCCGATCTCGGGACTGCTCAGATCTTGCTCGGATGGCAAGGTGGCTATCAGCCCGCCCGCGAGGTCCTGAGCCAGGCGGGCGATCTCGAACACGTTGCGGGTGACGTTCAGCTTCGTCACGTTCGCCAAGAGCGGGTCCACGTAATACTGCCCGGAAGGATCTTCCGAGCCTTCAGTGGAGCAGGCCAGCGAGCAGCAATACATGGTCTCGGCCAGGTGAGCCATCTCGGTCAACTTGTCCTTGACGTGGCTCGCCCGCTCCGTGCCCTGATACTTCGCCAGAGTGGCACACGCCCCGATGAGCACGTCGGCCACGCCCGCCTTGCAGCCGCCGTAATTCTGCCGATGGTAGGAGGCGAACCTCTCCACCAACTGACCGGCGAACTCGTATTCACCGCACATGAAAACCCGTTCCCAGGGGACGAACACGTCCTCGAACACGACGAGGGCCTCTCCCCCAACCGCGCCGAAGCACGAATTTCCCTGGTCTATCTCGCCTTCTTCCTTGCGGGAATCGTTGCTCTGCCGGCCGAAGATGCAGATGATGCCGGGAGTGTCCATCGGGACGGCGAAGGCGATGGCGTAGTCCGCATCCTCTGGCCCCAGAGCGACCGTCGGCATGACGATGATCTCGTGAGAGTTGACCGCGCCGGTCTGGTGAGCCTTAGCTCCCCGCACGACCACGCCGTCTTCCCGACGCTCCACGATATGCAGGAACTGATCGGGGTCGGCCTGCTTGCTGGGGGCAAGGCTCCGGTCGCCCTTCGGGTCGGTCATAGCCCCGTCGCACATCCTGTCCGTTTCCTGCACGTACAGCAGGAAGTCGGTCAGGCGCTTGTGGTACTCCGTGCCCTTGGCGGCGTCGATCTCATACGTGACGCCGTACAGCGCGTTGAGGGCGTCCCACCCGACGCACCGCTGAAAACACGAGCCCGTCTTCCGGGCGATCCCCCGCAGCGCCTTCACCTTGGCCACAAGATCTTCCCGGCTCTGATGAATGTGGGTGAACCGGTTTATCTGATCGCCCGTGAGGTGCGAGGTGGCCGTGCGCATCCCTTCGTTGTTCTGGGCGCCACACGCGGTGTTGTAGGTGACGGCTGCCGCATTGATGTGCGGTCTGATCGCCGGGTGGTCGACCCAGTTCTCCACTCTTTCCCCGCGGTAGTAGACCACGGTCTTCATCTCTCGCAGGCTGCGGATGTATTCCTCTCCGGTCATCATGATCATGGACCCCCGGTGTTCTTGCCGGATCCACCGGCACTAGGACTCATGGAAAGTCGTTCAGCCGTTAGTATTCTTTCGAATCTTAGTCGACCGTCCCGGAAGACAGGAAAGAATTTGAGTCGGAGGCTGCCTCATGTTCAAACAAAGACGTGGCCCCAACCGTAGGACCAGCTGGCGCGGTCTGGGTGCCGGGGCAGGGTGCCGAGCACATCCACCAGCTGTGCGGTCGCCGTATTATAGAGGCGTGCGGAATGGGCAGCAAGGGACGCATCGCACGGCGGTTAAAGATTGCAGATTGCCGCTCTGAGACTTAGTCTCGTTAATACGCCCGGCGCGCTCGCGACATGCGCGGCAGGCGTGCGACCCGGCGACCACGACGCGGCAGTGGAGACGGCATGGATATCACTCAGTTCGATCTCACGGGCAAGGTGGCTGTCGTGACGGGCTCCACCAAGGGAATCGGCCTCAGCCTCGCACTTGGGCTGGCCGACAGAGGCGCGGATCTGGTGGTGACCAGCAGGAGCCAACCGGACTGTGAGGCTGTCTGCACGAAGATCCGAGAGTTGGGACGCAAGGCTTTGGCGAAATCGTGCGACGTGACCAACCGCCGGAGCGTCGAGGAGTTGGCCGACGAGGCCGTCCGCGAATTCGGGCGGGTCGACATTCTCGTCAACAATGCAGGCACGGCCATCACCAAGGCCGCCGAAGAGCTGACCGAAGAGGACTGGGACAAGGTGGTCGACGTCGATCTGAAGGGCGTCTTCTTCTGCTCCGTGGTCTTCGGCAGGCAGATGATCGCCCAGGGCGGGGGCAAGATCATCAACATCGCCTCCATCCTGGGACTGGTGGGCGACAAGCAGGTGCTTCCCTATTGCGTGGCCAAAGGCGGCGTCGTCCAGATGACAAGGGCGCTTGCCTTGGAATGGGCGAAACACAACATCCAGGTGAACGCCCTCTGCCCGGGATATGTGAAGACTGCGATGAACGAGGCCGATATCGTGGCGAACGAGAGGATCTACAAGCACATCGTCGGCAAGACCCCCATGCGAAGGCTTGGCGAGGTGGGAGAACTGGTGGGCCCCCTGGTCTTTCTCGCCTCCGATGCCTCCAGCTACATGACCGGTCAGACGCTGGTGATCGACGGGGGCTGGACGGCTGAGTGACCGTCTCCTGGACCCGGTCCGAGCGGCTTGCGCGCACCTGAGCGACTGTGTAATATCGGGCGCGGAGCGGCTCTTGAGCCGTTTCGACATGAGGTCGGGACCCGCCTCCACCTAGAGCGGGTCCTCCAGCTGGCATAGGCCCACCAACTCCCACACCAAGGGAGACCCGGACCGGCGGAGCCCTTAGTCCAGTGTGCCAAGCTCAGGTGGCGGCTGAGCCTATTTTGTTCCGACCCGTAAGGGGGGGCAAGTTGGGGCACCGGATTGATGCAGCAAGGCCAGGCCTGCCTCGGGTGGGGCCCTTTGCTTTTTCCTGCGCACTGGAGACGGAGATGTCGGTTTCACTTTTCACCCCTGAGACCCGCAGAGAACGGTCGGCATCCCGTCGTCTCCAAACCGTCCGGATCCGTGGTTGCTCCACACTGGCAACAATCCGTGATTGAAAGGGGCGTCTCTGCCATGGGACAAGTCGAGAGACTGACCAACTGCACGACCGGTGGGCCGGTGTTCGTCGATGTACGAGACGGCAAGATCGTGCGTATCACCCCCATCGAGCTGGACGACACCGACGCCGAGTCCTGGAGCATCGAGGCGAGAGGCCGCCGCTTCGCGCCGCCACGCAAGACCACGAGTTCGCCGTGGACGGTCGCGCACAAGTCCTCCATCTACTCGCCCAAACGCATCCTCACCCCGCTCAAGCGGGCCGACTTCGACCCCAAGAGCAAGCGCAACTGCCAGAATCGAGGCGTCTCGGGCTACGTGCCCATCAGCTGGGACGAGGCTCTCGATCTCGTCGCCGAAGAGATCGTCAAGGTGAAGCGTGAGGTGGGCCCGGCCGGCATGCTGACCACGGCAAGCTCGCATCACCTGTGGGGCAATGTCGGATACCGGTTCAGCGCCTATTTCCGCTTCATCAACCTGTTGGGATTCACCTACGCGGAGCACAACCCGGACAGCTGGGAGGGCTGGCTCTGGGGGGCGATGCATATGTGGGGCAACAGCCACCGCCTCGGCATCCCCGAGCAGTACGACCTCCTGGAAGACGCGCTTCAGAACACGGAGATGATCGTGTTCTGGTCGGCCGACCCGGAGGCCACCAGCGGCGCTTATGCCGGTTTCGAGAGCACTTCCCGGCGCTTCTGGCTGAAGGAGCTGGGCGTCAAGATGGTCTTCATCGACCCGTACTTCAATCACACGGCCGGCTTGCATTCCGACAAGTGGCTCGCTCCTCGCATGGGCACCGACGTGGCCATCGGACTTGGGATCGCATTCACCTGGCTCACTGAGGGCACGTACGACAAGGAATACGTGGCCTCTCGGACCTCCGGCTTCGACGCGTGGAAGGACTACGTTCTCGGCGTCAAGGACGGGCGGCCCAAGACGCCGGAATGGGCCGAAGGTGAGAGCGGCATCCCCGCCCGGGAGATCCGCGCCCTGGCGCGGGAATGGGCTTCCAAGAAGACGATGCTGGCCGCGGGCGGACCCGGCGGCATGGGCGGCGCCTGCCGGTCCGCCGCCGGGAACGAATGGGCCCGCATGATGATCGCCCTTGCCGCGATGCAGGGCATGGGAAAACCGGGCAGCAACATCTGGGGGACGACATCCGGCGCGCCGATAGACACCACCTTCATGTTCCCCGGCTACTCGGAAGGCGGCATCTCCGGCGACCTGATCAACTCCGGGGCGGGTTTTCGCTTCGTGTACCGGATGTTCCCGAACGGTGGGGCCACAGCCAACCCCCACGCCTCCACCGAAGGTCAGAGGGTGCCTCGCCTGCACATCCCCGAGGCCATGCTCCACGAGCATCTGGAGTGGCGGGGCAAAGGATTCGCCGGCTCACACATCGAGGGACAATTCCAGCCGTACCAATATCCGGCTTCGGGCTACCCTCACGTCAAGATGTACTACCGCTACGGTGGCTCCTTCATCGGCACCATGACGGATACGAACCGATACGTGCGTGCCTACCAGAGCGACACCGTCCCGTTCGTGGTCAACCAGTCGGTGTGGATGGAAGGGGAGGCTCAGTTCGCGGATATCATCCTGCCCGCCTGCACTAACTTCGAGCGCTGGGATATCGGCGAGTGGGCCAACTGCTCGGGCTACATGCCGGACTCGTACGTGCAGCTGAACCACCGGGTGATCGTCCTGCAGAAGAAGTGCATCGAGCCCTTGGGCGATTCTAAGTCGGACTACGAGATCTTCGCGGAGCTCGCCAAGCGCCTCGACATCTACGGGCCGTTCAGCATGGGCGGCAAGGACGAGTACGACTGGGTGAAGGACTTCTTCTACGCCACAGACCTCGCCAAGCACATCACCTGGGAGGAGTTCGAGAAGAAGGGCTACTACGTGGTGCCGGCTCCCAAGGACCGGGAGTCCACGCCGGCCATGCGCTGGTTTGCCGAAGGCAGGAAGCGCGACACGCCCGACTGGGGCCCGGCTCCGTGGGACACCGTGCGCGGGGAAGGTCTGCAGACCACCACGGGCAAGATCGAGTTCGTGTCCAGCAGTCTGGGGCGGCTCGAGGCTACCGGCACTGTCGATCCCGAACGCCCGGTCATGGGTCCGCAGTACTTCGAGAGCTGGGAAGGCCATCACACCAGCGAGCTGTACGACAAGTACCCCCTGCAGATGGTTTCGCCCCATCCCAAGTTCAGCTTCCACACCATCGGCGACTCGAAAGGCAGCTGGACCAACGAGGTGAAAGACCACCGCGTTCTGAAGGAAGACGGGCGCTACTACTGGCTCATGCGCCTGAACACCAAGGATGCGGCAGCCCGAGGCATCGAGGACGGCGACTTGGTGAGAGCCTTCAACGACCGGGGCTCGGTCATCCTGGCGGCGCAGATCACCGAAAGGCTGGCGCCGGGAACGGTGCATTCCTATGAGTCGTGCGCCGAATACGACCCCATCGGGCGACCGGGCGAATCGGCGGACCGGGGCGGCTGCGTGAACCTACTTACGCCCAAGCGGCACCTCACTCCCACATCGTTCGGCATGGCCAACAACTCGTGTCTCATCCAGGTCGAGAAATGGGAGGGCTAGGCTTAATAGACGGCCGGGTAGGCTTCGACGGCGCTCGCGACTTCCGGAAAGGAGAGAGACGTGGCGGAAAGTGACAACACTGACGGTTACCTCGGCGAGGAGCGGACCTTCGTCAAGGACCTTAGTTGGGCCGGGGTCGCGGTAGGGTGCGGCACATCCGCTGTTGACGTGAAGGACGGCAAGATCATCCGCATCCGACCCTTCCACTATGATTGGAAGTACGATCCCAAGGACTTCAACTCTTGGAAGATGCAGGTGCGGGGCAAGACCTTCGAGCCCAAGATGAAGTTCCTCTTGTCCCCGCTCAGCATCGGCTACAAGAAGCGGGTGTACTCGCCGGCCCGTCTGCGCTACCCGATGAGACGCGTGGATTTCGATCCCAAGGGAGAGCGCAATATCCAGAACCGGGGCAAGAGCAAGTTCGTGCGCATCTCCTGGGACGAGGCTCTCGACATCATCACCGGTGAGATGCAACGGATCAAGGAGACCTACGGCCCGACCGCCATCCTTTACGAGTGCGATCAGCACGGCGAGAACAAGACCGTCCACGGCCCTCACGGCTGCGGTAGGAAGCTCATGAAGCTGTTCGGCGGCTACACGTTGCAGATCCGCGACCCGGATAGCTGGGAAGGCTGGACGTGGGGGGCCAAGCACGTATGGGGCTGCCAACCGGTGGGACAGCAGGTGCCGCAAAGCAACCTCCTGTACGACATCTCGAAGAACGCGGAGCTACTGCTGTTCTGGGGGTGCGACCAGGAGACCACTCCCTGGGGCTGGGGCGGACAGTTGCCCAGCCGCATCAGCTACTGGTGGAGCGACCTTGGCATCAAGCAGATCTACATCTCCCCTGACGTGAACTACGCGAACGCGGTGCACGCGGACAAGTGGATCCCCATCCTGCCGAACACCGACGCCGCCCTTTATCTGGCCATCGCCTATCAATGGTTCAAGGACGGCACGTACGACAAGGAGTACCTCGCCACCCACGCCTACGGCGTCGACAAGTTCGAAGACTACGTGATGGGACGAGAGGACGGGATCCCCAAGACTCCGGATTGGGCTTCGCCTATCACCGGTGTGCCTTCCCGCACGATCAAAGCCCTGGCCTCCGACTGGGCCTCAAAGCGCACCACTATCTGCATCGGCAATGGGGGCCCCGGCATCCGCGGACCGTATTCCTCGGAGCCGGCAAGGCTGATGGTTCTCTGCTTGGCTATGCAGGGGCTGGGAAGACCGGGCTGCAACCAGGCCAAGATGATCGAATGGGGAGTGTTCGACAACGAAGAGCAGCTCTCCCAGCCCAAGCCCCTCGTTCTGGCCGACTTGATGCCCGCCTACACAGGAGGACATCCAGCCGATACCAACCATCCGTCGTTCATTCCCAAGACCTTCGTGCCGAAGGCCATCCTCGAGGGCAAGTGCGACTGGTACGGCAACGAGTCGGAACTGCCTCCCCGCGAGGACCAGTTCATCCACTACGAGTATCCGGCCGAGGGCTGCTCCAAGATCCACATGGTGTGGACCGACTCGCCGTCCTGGATCACCTGCTGGAACTCGGGCAACGACTACGTGCGTGCCATGCGGCATCCCGACATCGAGTTCATGTTCTGTCAGCACCCGTGGCTGGAGAACGACGCCCTGCTGGCAGACATCATCCTGCCGGTGAACACGAAGCTCGAGGAAGAGGACATCGGCGACGACGTCTTCAGCGGCCAGTTCCAGATGGTGTTCCCCGAGGAGAAATGCATCGAGCCCCTGGCTGAGTCGCTCACCGACTACGAGATCGTCTGCAAGATCGCCGACCGCCTCGGGCCTGCTTCAAGGAGTACACCGGGGGCAGGACGGTGAAGGATCTCATCCGGTATGGCTACGAGCATTCCCGGATCGCTCCGCTGATCAGCTGGGAGGAGTTCAACGAGAAGGGCTACTACGTCATCCCCACCGATCCGGACTGGGAGAAGGTCCCTGCCGGGCTGATCAACTTCTACAACGATCCCGAAAAGTATCCGCTCACCACGCCCACCGGTCTGCTCGAGTTCGAGGCGACCGGCCTTCTCGAGCACTTCCCCGACGACCCTGAGCGTCCGCCGGTGCCCAAGTGGATCCCGAAAGGCATCAGCCACGAGGAGACCATCGGGACGGAGCGGAGCAAGAAGTATCCGCTTCTGGTCATGAGCAACCACCCGCGCTGGGGCGTGCACTCTCAGCACGACGACATCACCTGGCTCCGCGAGATCGAGACCTGCAAGGTAAAGGGCCCGGACGGATATCAGTACCACCCCTGTGGATGCAATCCGAAAGACGCGGCGAAGCGGGGCATCAAGAACGGCGACGTGGTCTCGATCTATCAACGACCGGGGCAGCGTCCTCGCCGGGGCCTACGTCACCGAGCGCATCATCCCGGGGGCGGTCGGCATCGACCACGGCGCCAAGTGGGATCCCCATCGATCCCGGCGTAGATCGACCGGGGCGGAGCCATCAACACCATCGTGCCGCGCAACACGACCTCGAAGAACGCGGTTGGTCACGCGGTCTCCGGCTTCCTGGTGGAAGTGGAGAAGACCGATCTGGAGGCGCTCAAGCGCAAGTACCCGGAGGCCTTCGCCCGCCCCTTCCACCGCGATGCTGGTCCGTACTGTCAAGGTTTTGTGGAGGGAGGTGAATGATGGGCAAGGTCATGATCATAGATCTGGCCATCTGCAACGGCTGCCACAACTGCCAGGTGTCCTGTAAAGACGAGCACGTGGCCAACGACTGGTCACCCATCGCCCGTCCCCAGCCGGACACGGGCCAGTTCTGGAACAAGGTGGTCAACCTGGAGCGAGGCACGGTGCCCAAGGTGATGGTCACCTACCATCACAGCATCTGCCAGCACTGCGACGAGGCTCCCTGCCTGGAAGCTTGCCCGCAGAAGGCCATCTACCAGCGCGCCGACGGCATCGTCATCATCGACCCGGACCAGTGCCGGGGTAACCAGCTCTGCCTGGAAGCCTGCCCCTACGAGAACGTCATCTACTTCAACGACGACCTCAATATCGCTCAGAAGTGCACCTTCTGCGCCCACCTCCTGGATAAGGGCTGGACGGAGACCCGTTGCTCGGACGCCTGCCCCACCGGCGCCTTCACCTTCGGGGACGAAGAGGACCTCAAGGACGTGATCGCGAAAGCCGCGCTCCTTAAGCCCGAGCTTCCCACCCGGCCCCGGGTCTACTACCTGAACCTGCCCAAGAAGTGGATCGCCGGCGAGGTGTACGACAAGGAAGCCGACGAATGTACCAAGGGTGCGACCGTCACGGCTACCAACACCCAGACCGGAGAGAAAGTGAGCACCGTCACCGATCACTACGGCGATTTCTGGCTGAAGGACCTGCCCGACGGCCTCTACACGATCGTAGTGGAGAAGGCCGGCTACCTCACCCAGAAGCTGGGGCCTATCGACGCGACCCAGAAGGACCAGAACGTGGGGGATATCGGGATCTGGAAGGCCTAGTCCTCCGCTAGACGGAGAGTCGAAGAACGCGCAGGGATTTGGCACCCGGGGATTGAAGTCGTAATCGCCCGTGAAGAAAGTCGAAAGACCTCCGCCCGCCAACTTTGGTGGGCGGAGGTCTTTGCGCGAGGCGGCGGATTCGAGGACGTTCGTCCCGGCTCGAGAGACTCGACAAGTCCATCCCGTCAAGGGCCGCCACCCATCCTGGCTGAGCAGCTCCAAGAGGAAACTCGGCATTGCGCCCGCCCCCAGCTTTCGGATACTCTCGGCGATGGTGGACACCCATGGTCTGCCGGGACGCCAGGATCCGGTGATGGGCGGCGACGCAAGGTCGGCAACGAGGGGGAGTACAGGGGGGAAAGATGTCAGCCACTGGTTCGATGGCCACCGGCTGGTACATGCTCAAGCAGAGGGAGACTGCTGGGCAGGAGGCCGGTCCCTACACCTGGGAGCAACTCTACGAGCTGGCACAGACGGGCGCCGTGCAGCCAGGCGACTTGGTTTGGAACGCCCAGATGCCAGGTTGGCTGCCCGCGGCTAAGATCCCAGGGTTGGTGGCCGCGGCGGCCATACTCGCCGAGCCTATGGCGGCCGCACCTCCCAGCGGGCCCACCGGTCCCTTGGCCCAGCCCGGCCCAAGCCCGATGTCTGTCCATGTGACGCCTCCGGGCGCAGGGCCGACCCCGCCGTCGCGGCCGCCGAAACGCAAATGGCCATGGCCGGTACTCATTCCGCTCATCGCCCTGATCATCGTTGGTGGCGCTCTGGGCGGCTTTCTTCGCGCTGCACGACAGCGGCAAGAGCGGAAGCGCCGCGAGTTCAGGCACGGAGGTCACAACAACCTCGTCGTCCGCCCCATTGACGGCAAAGAGTACTGATCTCGGGACTATCCAGGTAACGCTGCCGGACAGCGCCAAGCTGGTCAAAAGTGCCGACTGGGGCGAGGTGCCTGCAAATCAGCTGGGCGTCATGCTGGCCGACGGTCTGAAGCGAGCCGACGCAGATGCTGTTGCCCAAGCGCTCGGCGGCAGGGTGGTGGGCGAGCTCGAGGCGATCAACACGTACCAGATCCAAACGGCGGGGAGCACCGAGGCCGATCTGGAAGCCGCGCTTGAGAAGGCAAAGGCCCTCAAAGGCGTGGAACTGGCCTTTCCCGATCAGCAGGGCTACCCCGACGAGGAGATCTGGGGGGTCCGCCAGACGCCTCTGAACGACCCGGCCTACAGTGGCAACTATGGCAAGGACTACGAGCTGATCGGCGCGCAGAAGGCGTGGAGCTACATAAGGGGCAGTGGACTTTCGCTTTCCCCTGTCCAGGTGGGCGTGGTGGACGACGGTCTCTACAAGGGCACAAACGAGTTCGGGGGAACGGTGAAAACCAGCTTCCCCGATCCGAACGCGGGGGAGCTGACCAGTCCCGAGGACTACAACTTCCCGGGGCAGGCGCCTATCACGAACCCCGACGGCAGTCACGGGACGGCTGTTGCCGCAATCATCGGAGCCAACCCGGATAACGGTGGGGTGACCGGCATCGCATCCCCAGCTTTGGGCAAGAACCTCACCATATCTGTGATCAACCAGTATGCGCCTCCCTACGGTGGGCCCAAGGCTCCAGTCCCGGCCGACCCGAACGATCCCACTAAGATCACCTTGCCCAACGGTCGTACCTACGTGCTTGGCGACCTTGCTGCGATGCTCAAGCAGGTGAATGCGGGCTCGAGAGTCATCAACTGCTCCTTCGGGGCGGAAAAACCCGATCCCAACGAGGTATTGGTGGCGGATGCTTTCAGGAAGTTCTTCGAGAAGATGGCCAAGGACCATCCAGACGTCACCTTCGTGTGCGCGGCGGGGAACGAAAGCGGGGAGCTTTCCAAGACCAACTACTGGCCGGCCGGCGCGGGCTCGGGGCTTGCCAATGTGATAACCGTCGGCAACGTGATGAACGACGGCGGGCAGGCCGAGAGCACGAACACGGCCGGCGCCGACGGCGAAGTCACCATCGCCGCCCCTGGCGACGAGGCCATCCGCAGCGTCGACGCGAATGGAAAGCCGGTGAATGACGAGTACAGATTCGGCAAATACGGGGTAGCGGGGGGCACCAGCATGGCCACCCCCCAAGTCTCGGCCGCGGCTGCGCTGCTCATCTCCCTGAATCCGAAGCTGACCGCCGAGCAGATCAAAAAGATTCTGGTCGACACGGCCCGCCCGGGACCGGAGGGTCTGGGAGGCGGGATCCTGGCGGTCGATGAGGCTGTCTTGAAGGTCATAAACGACCAGCGGGCCGAGCTGAAGCTCCCCGCGCTGAGCCCCGAGGAGCTTGAGAACATGGGCGTCATCGACGCCGTCGCGACCAGCACCGATCAGCCAAACGTCTACGACCTGAAAGGGATCCTCAAGTCGGTTCCGGACAAGGGGACCGAGGTCACCATCACAACGACAGGTGGCGTCAAGGTCGAGGGTGACACGAGCCAAGCGCTGGCCGCAGCCGGAGAGGTGGACTGGCCTACGGTGACTATCTCTGGCGACGATGCCACGATCACTGTGACGCGCAAGGACAGTGGCGCGGCGAGCGTGATTACCTTCCAGAACTACGACATCAGCGGTTCCTGGGCGGGGACTCTAACCTTCACCGACCTCACGCTCGATCAGGCCGCCGCTCAAAGCGCTCAGGATCAGGGCTGCAGCCTTGCCATATTGAACGCTCTTAAGGGCAAGGCCCTTCCCATGACCATGGACATCACTGTGGATGAGAGCGGCAAGGGACAGGCCGTCACTCTCATCGATGTCTCCTCGCTCAGCACGGGTAGCTCTGAAAGCTCGGCGAGTAGTGAGCCCCAGACCTGGCCTCTGACCTATTCTGGCCACGACTTGGTGTTCACGATACCTTCCTCGGGCGGCGCGGCTACCAGCATGACCGGGACGGTGGCCAAGGAGGGCAACAACTACGTCATCAAAGGCACGCTGAGCGGGTCCGGCACGGGCTACTCGTTCAAAGGGGTGTGGACGGTCAGCAAGGGTCAATGACCGAGCGTGGACGCTGGCAAGGCATAGGTAGCCGGGCGACACGCTTCGCTGCCTAGCGAAAAGGGACACGACGGATGCACCCAGTATTGGCTATCTTTCACTTGGGCGGGGCGCAGGTCACACTGCGTTCGTATAGCACCTTCATGGTGCTGGCCTGGGTGGTCGCTCTGGCGCTGGGTACCGTGGTGGCTTGGCGACGCGGCTTTTCCTGGTGGCGAGTGCTTGTCACGTTGGCCGTCGCGCTGGCGGCAGGCGTGGTGGGGAGTCGCCTCTTGGATGTCCTCGTCAACTGGGGCTACTACGCGGCGGACCACTCACGAATCTACGCCTTTCAGTTCACGGGTTTCTCGCTCTATGGGGGACTGCTCCTGGGTCCGTTGGTCGCTGCGCTCTTGGCCAGAGCGTGGCGACTTCCACTGTGGCGCCTCGCCGACAGCGCCGTCCCCGCGCTCGCGGCCGGAATCGTGCTCATGAGGGTCGGTTGCTTCCTCAATGGGTGCTGCTTTGGTCGGACGACCTCCCTGCCATGGGGGGTGAGGTTCCCTCCAGGGAGTCCGGCCTGGGCGGAGCAGCTCCTGCAGGGGAAAGCGGGCCTCCTCGGCCTTCTGACCGGGAGTGCAGCCGTGCTACCGGTGCATCCCACCCAGCTCTACGAACTTGCCGCTGCGCTCGTCTTCGGTGCTCTGGCGGTCTGGTCGATGCGTAGGCGCCACCCGGAGGGAGTGCCGTTCTTAGGGTTTGCCCTGGGTTTCACGCTTTTCCGCCTCGGCAATAACTTCCTGCGAGTGCAGTTGCCTACCTTCACCTTGCCCGGCTGGTTCTACCCGACCTTCTACCTAGCCATCTGCGCCGTGCTGACGGGCCTCCTGATCTGGAGGCTGCGCATGGTCGAGCAGTTGGCGGGAGGGACGGACGAGGCAGAAGGCTAACAGCTCGTTTCAGACTATCACCCGCCGCGTCGCTTGCCACTCCACGCGAGGGCGAAGGTTTTCCCGCCCGGAGACGGCCAGGTGACCTCTGGGTGTGGTGTGGCAAGGCGCACTGCTTGGCGATCCCAGTATCCTCAGATCGTCTCTTGCTCCCCGCCGGTCGCCGGAACGGTGAACAGGCCGGAACGCCTGTCCAAGAAGCAGCGGCAGCGTCCCCGTCCAACCCGTGCGGGCATTTGTGTGAAGTTCGAGATTCACCGCACCATAATCGTCGTTTGCGGGAGCGGGGACGGGCACCAAAGTCATCGCTGTATGGGCGGGAATTCCCTGTAGCCGGTTGTCGGATTGATCGGGCGCTTGCGAGGCGAGAAGGCCGGGTATCGAGTCGGCAGCCAGGGCGTCGTCCAGTCGCGACAGCAGCGCCATGGGTGGCTGGGTCCGGGTGAGGAGCAATAGGCGCTCCAGATCGTCGATCAAGAGCAGCGGGATTCTCCCGTGCCGCTCCCTCGCGTCTTGGACCTTGGAACGGAGATCCTCTACCAGGGCGCCGAGGGCATCCGTATGCGCCGGAATAGTCTCGATGAGTGACAGGAACGGCAGGACGGAGGCTTGGAGGGCCCGGTCGAGGCGGGAAAGTGTCTCGAGTTCGTCCGGACCCAGGGTGCAGGCGCGCAGGGCACCAAGGGGGATCACAGTGCCGAGGATATTCCCGAGAGTACTGATCAGACGCTCCCAGGCGCCAACGCTCCCCTCCTTTAGGGCGTAATAAAGAACCGGACGTCCCGAGGAGAACGCCTCCCAGGCTGCCGATTCGAGGAAGGCCGTCTTGCCGACCCCCGGCCCTCCCTGCACCACGTGCAGCCCAGATCCGAACCCCCCGTCCAAACGAGCATCCAGCTCGGTCAGCCCGGAGGGAGCAAGTTCGGGTGAGCGGGCGGCTTGCTGCAGAAACCGACGCAAGAACGCGCTCGGCTCGGGGGCAGGAAGTGCGGGCTCACGCAGCGGCGCGGGCAGGCTCGGAGGGAGAGGCGCGGCTCGATCCGTATCCCGGAATAGCGCGAGTAGCTCTTCGCGCATCGACGCACGCCCGGTGCCTCTCGCTTGCCGCGCTGACGTGGGCGGCTTCCGTGGGGGAGCCTCCGATGGTGACGTGGGCTCAGGCGCGATAGGCTCGGGCGCGGTGGACTCTTCCGGTTCCTGGCTCTGGGGATGCGCCGACGTCGCCTGGCTTGCTGCCGGGCCCTCGATAGACTTCCCGGGCGCTGCTCTTTCGGCGCGGGTGGCCGATATCAGCTCATCCAGGTAGCCGGCGAGCTCGCGCTCTTCACCGGAGCATCCGCCCCCGACAGGGCTCTCGTCAGTCATCTCGCCTCATCCACACTTTTGCTCGCATTCGACGTCGGGCCACGGCCTCCTACGGAGGCGCGGCCGCGACCTTGTTTCCCTCTTCGTATTGAATCGGTTGGCCACCCCCTTTTCGTGAGCGCGACCGACCGTTGCTCCGAAGAGCATAATCTGGTGAATACTTCTCGTAAGTCTCGTATCTCAAGACAACTTTCGAAGGGGGTGAACATGAGCATCCAGGTACGCGTCTTCTCCGATTACATCTGACCCTTCTGCTACATCGGCACGGGTATTGTCGATAAGCTCAAAGAGGAGTTCCTCGTAGAAGATACATGGGTGAGCTATGAGATCCACCCGGAGACGCCGCCCGGGGGCGTCTTGCTTGAACGCTTGTTCGGTCCGGCGAGAGCAGAGAGGCACGAGGGCATGCGCCGCCGTTGTGCCGAGCTCGGTCTACCGTTCGAGCCGCCAACGCTCCTCTCGAATTCGCGGCTGGCGATCGAGGCCGCCGAGTTCGCCCGCGATGCCGGCAAGCACCCCGAGTTCCATAGGGCCGTACTTGCCGCGTACTTTGCCCACGGTCGAGATATCGGCGACCTCGAGGTTCTGGCCGGGCTGGCGCAGGAGGTCGGCCTCGACACCGCCTCTCTGAGGCAGGCACTGGATGCCGGCCGGTACGCCGGCAGGCATCAGGCCGCCCACGAGGAAGCTTGTAGGCTCGGAATAACAGGTGTCCCTACCTACATCTTCGCCGACGGTGCGCGAGTCGTGGGCGCCCAGCCACTTGATTCCTTCCGCCGGCTTGTCGCTGCCTACCATCTAAGGAGGGAGGTCTCGTGAACACCATCCTCGTCGGGGTCGACGGTTCCGAACACGGAGACGCCGCTCTTGTCTTCGCGGCTGAGGAGGCCGCACTCCGTGGGGCTAGCCTCCTTATCGTCTGTGCCTGGGAACCTCCTATGGCGATCGCCCCGCTCGGCGTCTACACCGCGGAAGCGTTCGAGAGCTTAGGAGAGAATTCGGAGAACATTGTGCGCGCCGCGGTCGCCCGGGTCGCCGAGATGCAGCCGAAAGTCGTCTGCGAGGGCAAAGCGGTGGAAGGTCAACCGGCCGCGGAGCTCCTCAAGGCAGCAGAGTCGGCGAACATTATCGTGGTCGGAAGCAGAGGGCATGGAGGTTTCGCCAGTCTCTTGCTCGGTTCAGTGACTCAGCAGGTCGTCCACCACGCCCGTTGTCCGGTCGTCATCGTGCGCTAGGGGGTCGACACGGAAGTACAACGCCGGTACCAAGGCTGCCAAGCGTCTTGTCACTGAGTTGCGGCTCTCCAAGGGCCAGAATACAATAAGAAACGTGTTGCACGGCGAACGGCGGCCCATGAGCTGGCGCAGGCCGATGGAGAGGCTTCTCGTCAGGCTCGACGGATGGATGATTTGCACCGCACGGAGCACACGGGCATGACGGAACACGCGGCCACCAGCTTGACGGGCGGGCGTCATTCGGGTTACTAGATCCGTACCTTGTGGGAGTGGAGATGCGCATCACCTTCATCGAACCGGTCGCGCCGGGCTTGCACATCTACAGCTTCATGAAGCTTCCCAGATTTGGCCTTCCCCTCCTCGGCGCGCTCCTCAAAGAGCGCGGTCACGACGTGCGCATCTTCTCGGAGAGCCTGACGGAGGTGGACTGGAACCGCGTTCTCTCGTCCGACCTGGTCGGCGTCTCGACCATCACTCCCACCGCGATGCACGCCTATCGCTATGCAAGGTACGTGAAAGAAACGGGGATCCCGACGGTCATGGGCGGACCGCATGTGACCTTTCTGGCGGATGAGGCTTTGGACTTCTGCGACTATGTGGTCCGGGGAGAGGGGGAGCGGACTCTTCTCGAGCTGGTCGAGTGCCTGGAAGGGAAGGGCTCTCTGGAGAATATCCGAGGGCTGTCGTATCGGGCCGACGATGGCCGTACCATTCACAACCCTTCTCGGCCCATGCTCAGGTCGATCCGCGATCTTCCCTGGCCGGACATGAGTCTCGTGGCAGGCGCGGAGAAAGTCACCCCGTTTCCAGTCCTTGCTTCGCGCGGTTGCCCCTATGGCTGCGAGTTCTGCTCAGTAGTACTCATGTTCGGACGCAACGTGCGCACAGCGGAGCCCACAGAGGTGGTCAAAGCCCTGAAGAAGGCGAGTCCCAAGAGGATCTTCTTCTACGACGACAACTTCTTTATCAGTAAGAAGCGGGGAGTCGAATTGCTCAAGGAGATGATCCGGCAGGAGCTGAGCGTCCCCTTCTTCGCTCAGATCCGAGCGGACTCGATCTGTAAGGACGGGAAGGTCGATCGCGACTTGCTGCGCCTCATGTGGAGCGCCGGCTGGCGTCTCGCCCATTTGGGACTCGAATCCATCAACCCGGCCGCGCTCAAGGAATACCACAAGGAATCGAGTGTGGATGACATGGCCGGCGGGCTGGAGGCTTTGGCCGAGACCGGGATCAAGACTCACGGCATGTTCATCTTCGGAGCCGACTCCGACACTCGAGAATCTCTTGCCAAGACGACAGATTTTGCGTTACAGCATGGCCTGAGCAGTGCTCAGTTCGCTGCGCTGACTCCACTTCCGGGCACACCCCACACGGCGCAGCTGGAGGCCGAGGGCCGTATCCTCACGCGCAATTGGACCCTCTACGATGGTTTCCATGTGGTCTTCTGGCCCAAGCAGATGACTCCCTACGAGCTCCAAGAGGAGATGATGAAGGCCAACAAGCGTTTCTATGCTCCGTGGCGCATTTCGGCCATCCGTCCCACCGCCCCCGTGTACCGGAAGCACCGTCTGCAAGGGTACCTCATTAGCCGGGCCTGGGAACATGTGAGGGAGAATCGGGACTTCCTTTCCGAGCTCAAGGATCTCTCGGAGTCGTCTGCTCCGCCGCGGCCGGGCTCCGCCGTGGTAGCGGCGAGCGTGGCCGCCTGGGGCGCGGGGGAGTAGAATCAGCCTCCAGCAGGGGAAATCTCCGCTAAGTGCGGTCGCGACCGTCCAGCCGGTTGATTGCCAACAAGGGTTTCGCCATCTGGGTCCCTCCTCAGGCACCCTTGCCTGGATCCGCTAAGCAAGCCGGCTCTACCGCCGGCTGTCGACCTTGTTGGTTGGAATGACCCTAAACGAGGCCTACAGAATACTGGGCGTCGCGCACGGTGCCACGGCAGCGGAGGTCAAGGCCGCCTACAGGCGCTCGGTGGCGCTGAATCATCCGGACAAGGGTGGTGACGCCGCGGAGTTCATCCGCGTGCGTGCTGCATACGAGATCATCGTCAGCTATCTCAAGGCCGGGCTTGGGGATGAGGATGTCCCTGTTCCCGCGGGGCTTCGCGAGGTCATTGACAGCATCGTCGGCGACTTCCGCGAGCACATGCGATGGACTGAGAACGAGACACTCGCGCACCTTGGCCGCCTGGACAGGAACATGCAGGATTACCTCTCCAAAGCTACCCGGGCAGAGCTCCGCCAATTCAGCTCCACTTTCAGCGCTTCGTGGAATGCGACCATCTCTCATCTGTTCGCTCGGTGCAACGACCGTTGCGATCAGATACTCCAGAGTTACGAGAGCTGGTATAGCAGGAGCACTCAAGCGGTCTTCGATCAGATGTATCTGAAGGAAGTAAGGAGCTTCATGTGGCGGCCGAGGTTCTACTTGTATCTGCTGATCCTTTGGGCCGTCGTGGCGGTGCCCGCTTTTGTCTTGGGTACCGACGGGAGAGGGTTAGGACTTTGGATCGCGGTGGCGTTGGTGATCGCGATGGCCGTGCTGGCCTTTCTTCTCTATCGGCGGGATTGCAGGCGTAAGCGGAAGGTTCGGGAGAGGGTCGAGCCTTTGAGCGTGGTTCCGTTCGGCCTGAAGGGGGACGCCCGGTTCCAGGCAGAGATCGCTCTGCGCCGGGGACGTCAGGCGACCGCCGGTCTAGGCGTGACCGGGCTCATGCTCGGCGATGCCGTTGCGGTCGGCCTGGGCGGACCCGCGGTCGGTGCCGTGGCGGGGCTGCTGCTGGGAGGAGTGCTCGACCGGGTGTTCAACCCCACTAGGCAACTGCGCGCCGCCATGGGGCAAGAGTTGGCCCAATTCATGGAACTGGCGCGGATACAGGTGCCGCGGTATGTCCTCGAGGTCCATGAACAATTACTGGACGATGTTAGAGATCTGATCGTCGCCAGCTACGAGGCCAGGGTGAAGGAGACGGTCAAGCTTCTCGCGGCTGGCTAGGGCAGGCCGTCATCGCCTTGGCCTTCCAGCAGCCCGGTCAGCTATCTGCCGCCAGGACTCCGCTAGGCGGTCACCACAGGCGACGGGGCATCCTGGAAGGGATGCGTCCGAAGTACGAGCGAGTACAGGTACGGGTAGTTGGCCTTGAGGTGTTCGGCGTAAGTCAGCCACTCCGCGGCCAGCTGCGTGTAGGCTCTCTGCGTGTCGCTCGCCAGGTGCGCCTTGTCCGAGCGAGGCAGGTCGAGTAGCGACCGCCGGGCCTCCAACTCTTCCTGCAGATGGAAGATCGCCCAGAGGAGGTCGGCGAAACGGTCATGCTCCAAGAGATTGGGGTTCTCGAGAAGTCTGAGCAGGAATCCACGCTTTTCGAGCAGATAAGATTTGAGACCCTCCAGATCGATGTGCTCGAGGTCGACCTGGCAGTCGAGCGCTCGCGCATAGGCAGCGGCCTCGGCGAACTCACGTCTTCCCCAGTGGGCGTTCAACGCGAGTCGTGACTTGATGGCGGGCGCGGCTCCCAAGCCGGGCAGCAGTTCCCCGAGCAGATGTGTTCCCAACTCGCTGAAGAACGCTCCGACGACCATGTTGAGCTTCTGGCGGATAGCCTGTTTTTCTCTGCGGGACAGCACTCGCTCAATGACCACGCCCACGATCAGCACTTCCAAAGGGAGGAAGGCTATGTTGCTGACTAAGAGCAGGAATAGTTGCCGGGCGTCGCCGAAAGCCAGATAGTCGACTGCGTACAGAACGATGGACGTCCCCAAGAGAGCGGCACCGATCATACCCAGCCAGCGTTTATCGCTACGGCTCAGATCAGCCTACCTTTGTTCCGGATTGTTTGGTGCGTGGAATCGTCAGCGGGCGAGGAGCACCGGCACCTTCGCGTAGCGGAGCACTCGCTCGGCGGTCGATCCGAGGAGAAGATTAGGGAACGTTCCCCGGCCACGGCTACCGATCACGATCAGGTCGGCCTGATGCTCGTCGGCGGCGGAGAGGATACCCTGGGCGGGCACGTCATCCGGGATGGCGACCTGGGTCGGGATACCCAGTTTCGCGTACGAGTCGAGTACGGGCGCGATCATGCGGCGCACCTCGCTCGGTTTTGCCATGGCCGGCATGTTGCCGAAAGCG
The DNA here is from genome assembly GCA_963749535.1 of uncultured Thermoleophilia bacterium. Classification (GTDB taxonomy): domain Bacteria; phylum Actinomycetota; class Thermoleophilia; order RBG-16-64-13; family RBG-16-64-13; genus Chersky-299. Next base: position 116,761 of record CAVVNF010000026.1, read on the forward strand.
TGGCAGATGACGATGGTGGCCCCGTACTTCTCCGCGATGCTCGCGGCCAGAGCTGCCGCCTTCAGTGCGCCCTCTGACCCGTCGTAGCCGAGCAGGATCTTGCGGAACAACACTTCTTCCATGCACGCCTCCGATGCCGGCATCTGACACATCGCACACTATAGCCTTCCCGGCCTCCGATTCTCAACACCCTGCCGCAAGCGTGGGACGGCTGAGCCGCCGGCTCCCAGGCTATAGCGCGGTATACTTCGCGCATGGAAAACGGCGACGTTCACGAGAAGTACGGCACGATGGCCATCCGGGACAACCGTCTTGAGAGGTGGCCCAATCCCGCGCCGGAACGGCCATACCTCATCTCAATGGACATTCCGGAGTTCACATGCTTGTGCCCAAGGTCTGGCTACCCGGATTTCGCCCTCATCAAGATCCGGTACCAGCCCCGCGATTTCGTGGTGGAGCTGAAATCGCTGAAGTTGTACATCAACGGGTATCGCGATCGCCCCATCTCCCATGAGGCGGCGGCCAATCGGATCCTTGACGATCTGGTGAGTCTGCTCGATCCGCGATGGATGAGGGTGATCGCAGATTTCACAGTTCGAGGCAATATCAAGACGGTGGTCAGGGCAGAGCACGGCTCCAGGGAGTGCGCATGACTGCCGACGTGACACCGATGGTGAGCGGATCCGCTGAGCCGACGCACTGCCTGCTCTTGAGCGGCGGCCTTGACTCGACCACCTTGGCCGCGTGGCTCAGGGAGCAGCATTCGGGTGAGCCGGTCGAAGCGTTCACGTTCCTCTACGGGCAGAAGCACGCGGTGGAGTTGGACGCGGCTCGCGCTGTGGCTGCAGTTTACGGGATGTCTCATCATCTCGTGGAATTGGCACCCATCCGTGGATCGGCCCTCACCGACTCAGAGATCGCTTTGCCGGAAGACCGCGACTTGGCTGCGGTCGCTGGCGTGGCCCCGTCGTATGTGCCCGCGCGCAACCTCCTCTTCCTGGCCCGCATGGCCAGCCTCCGCGATGCGTTCGGACCCGGCACCCTGTGGCTCGGCGTTCACCACGACGATCACACCGGGTATCCAGACTGCCGACCCGAGTTCGTGGAGGCGGCCGATGGGGCCGTGCGACTGGGTACCCGGTATGGCTTGCGAGTTGCGGCACCCTTCGTCCACTGGTCAAAAGCAGAGATCATTCGCTGGGGACTCGAGCATCACGTGCCCTATGAGCTGACTCATTCGTGCTACCAGGGCCGTCGTCCCGCCTGTGGAGTCTGCGACACCTGCCAGGCCCGGCTGGCCGCATTCGCGGCCGCGGACGCCAATGACCCGATCGCCTACGCTTCTCGTGCGACTTAGCACCGAGCCGACCAGGCGGCGAAGCGCGAGCGGAGGAAGAGCATGAAGACTTCAGTGACCTCTGTGACGACCTTCGCCGCCGCCCATCGCCTTCCGGACCACGAGGGGAAATGCCGTGATCTGCACGGTCACACATATACGCTTGAGGTGAGCGTGAGCGGAGTCCCGGAGCGGGAGGGCCCGTCTGCGGGCATGGTGATGGACTTCAGCGATCTTCGCGAGCGGGTGACGAAGCTCGCTCTTGAGCCTTTGGACCACAAGTTCCTCAACGAGGTCGTCGATTTTGTGCCGACGGTGGAAGCCATCGCCGGCTGGATCTTCGCCCGTCTTGAGTCGGCTGGGCTGCCGGTAGTCCGGGTTCGCCTGTATGAGGGGCCCAACAGCTATGCCGAAGTCAGCGCATAGGGCCCGAGTCCTCCGCACGTTACCGATCGTGACGAACTTCCATCGAGATAGTCGGCACCGCGTTGATGAGACTCATCGCCTAGGTGCTCCCAAGGTCTGACCCTCATGCCGATCCTCCGCGTGATAGAGATCTTCGACTCCATTCAGGGAGAGGGGTATTGGTCGGGGGTTCCCATGACTTTCGTCCGCTTGGCGGGTTGCAACGCCCCGGAACTCGGTCTTTCCTGCGCGCGCTGGTGCGACACCCCGATGAGCTGGGACGAAGCGGGCGGCGAGGCGATCTCGGCGGCCGGGGTAGCCGCACGTGTCACCCTCCCCAGGGTCTGCGTCACCGGAGGAGAGCCGCTCCTCCAGCCCGGTGGACTGGTGCACTTGGTTCGTGAATTGCATCGCCGCGGGAGGAAAGTCCACCTGGAGACCAACGGGACGATCGGTCCAGAATCTCTCTTGGCTTCGGGGGACCCGGATACGGAGCCAGATTGGGTCGTAGTGAGTCCCAAGCCCCCCAGCTTCGCCATCTCCCTCGGCTGGAGCACATCAATCGACGAGTTGAAGATGGTCGCCGACGAGTATTTGGACAGCGAGCAAGCTGAGCGGCTCTCGTGCCTGGCCCCGGGCGCGATCGTCAGTGTTCAGCCGGAGTGGGGAGGGGGCCAGGAGGCTCGAGAGAGGGCGATCGCTCTCGTGATGTCGCATCCGGCCTGGAGACTTTCCGTCCAGGTGCATAAACTATTGGGGTTGCCCTAACTCTTGGAAGCGCGTTTAGCAGAATGGGGAAGGACGACATTGTATATGTGAGTGTTCAGGTCGATCGGAAAAGCGCCACGCAAGAGAGGCTACATGCGTCAGATCCACCAGTTCAGTGTCCATCCTGAGATTCCAGCAAGACTCTCCCGGCTCGAGGACTTGGCTTACAATCTGCGCTGGACGTGGGATAACCGGGCCTTCAAGCTCTTTCAGCATTTGGACCCCGAGATGCTGGAGAAGTCGGGTCACAACCCCGTTCTGATGCTGCGGCGTGTGTCGGGAGAGAGGCTGGAGCGCGCGGTTCGCGACTCGGCCTTTCTCGCGCATTTCGACCGTACCGTCGAAGACCTCGACGCCTACATGACCGAGCCGGGATGGTTCAAGCGCAAGTACCCAGAGCGGACCGATCTCCGGTTCGCGTACTTCTGCATGGAATATGGACTGGACGCCTGCCTCCCGATCTACTCGGGTGGCTTGGGCGTGCTGGCGGGCGATCACCTAAAGTCGGCCAGCGAATTGGATCTGCCTTTGGTGGCGGTGGGACTGCTCTACAAGAAGGGCTACTTCTTGCAGCGCCTGAACGTTGAAGGCTGGCAGTACGAGGACTACCGCCTCCATGATTTTTCGACACTTCCCGTCGCGGCGGTAACGGGCTCCGACGGCTCGCCCCTCAAGGTGAGCGTGGACATCGCGGGGCGCGCAGTCTGGGCCGCCGTGTGGTTGGCTCAGGTCGGCCGCATTCATCTTTACCTCCTGGACACGTCCTTGCCCGATAACGACATCGCGGGACAACGGATCACGAGCGAGTTGTATGGCGGCGGTCCGGAGGAGCGTCTGGCGCAAGAGATGGTTCTTGGCATCGGCGGGATGAAGGCGCTCCACGCGCTGGGGATCGAACCTCAACTGTGCCATCTCAACGAGGGTCACACTGTTTTCGCGACGCTCGAGCGGATCCGGGGCCTTCGGGAAGCAGCGGGCCTCGGTTTTCGCGAGGCACGGCAGGTCACGGGAGCCGGGACGCTCTTCACTACACACACGCCGGTGCCCGCGGGCTTCGACCTCTTCGACAAGGACCTGCTGTCCAAGTACTTCTCGATCTATCTGGAGCAACTCGGGCTCGACATCGAAGAATTCGTGCGAATGGGAAAGGCGGACCCTGACGATGCGCACGAGCAGTTCAACGTTGCCGCCCTGGCGCTTCGCCAATCTCCGCGTCGCAATTCCGTCAGCCGGCTCCACCGCCGGGTCACCGGCCGGATGATGCAGTCCGCCTGGCCGGAGTTTCCCCGGACCGACCTTCCCATCGAGTCCATCACCAACGGGGTCCATACCCGGACGTGGGTGGCGCCGGAGATGGCTTTTCTGTTCGACAACTACTTGGGGCCGCGCTGGCGTGAAGACTGTGCCGAGCCGGAGTCATGGCAGGGTGTGGAGCGGATCCCGGATGTCGAGCTCTGGCACACGCACTCACGTCTCCGGGAACGTCTTGTGGCATATGTGCGCGAGCAAGTGCAGCTGCAGGCGCGACAGCGGCGGATGGGTGTCCCGTCGGGGCTTTCTCGTAGCCAACCGCTTCGGCCTGATACCCTCACCATCGGTTTCGCCAGGCGTTTTGCGACGTACAAACGCGCGACACTGTTGTTCCGGGATCTCCCGAGATTCCGTTCGCTCTTGCTCGACGAGAAACGGCCGGTGCAGGTGATCTTCGCTGGGAAGGCACACCCGCGCGATGGCGCCGGCAAGGAGCTGATCCGGGAGATAGTCGACGTTGCTCAACGTGAAGGCTTGGCAGATCACGTGGTCATGTTGGAGGACTACGACCTTCGCAAGGCCTCCATGCTGGTCCAGGGCGTCGACGTGTGGCTCAACAACCCTCGTCGGCCCTACGAGGCGTGTGGAACAAGTGGGATGAAGGTTCTGCCGAATGGCGGCCTGAACGTGTCGGTCCTCGACGGGTGGTGGGCGGAGGCCTATCGCCCGGGTGTGGGCTGGGCCATAGGGGACGGAGAGGAGTTCGTCCACGCGGACTATCAGGACGAGGTCGACTCGGAGGCTCTCTACTCGCTGTTAGAGCAGGAGGTGGTCCCGCTCTTCTACGAGCGGGACGCGGACGGGCTCCCGCGCGGATGGATCACAATGATGAAGAACTCCATCCGGACGCTGGCTGCCGCATTTTCCAGCGATCGCATGGTAAAGGCCTACGTTGAACGCTTCTACGTCCCGGCGGCCGATCACTACGACCGCCTGGCTGCCGACGATTTCGCCAAGGCAAGGGAATTGGCCGCCTGGAAAGCCAAGGTGCGCGGCGCCTGGCCGCAGATCGCGGTTGTCTCGGTAGAGAGCGCTGGCGGGACAGATATGGCGGTCGGAGATGTGCTGCAGCTCACTGCTAGGATCAGGCTGGGTTCGCTCGATCCTTCTGAAGTGGCAGTCGAGGCGTATTATGGCCCTCTCCGCGCGGATGGCGCGCTGAGTTCGGGCCGTGAAGTCCCACTGACGTGGACCGGTTGCGACGGCGACCAGCACATCTTTCGTGGCGAGGTGCCCGGGCGAGCCTCTGGACTGCATGGCTACGCCGTAAGGGTGCTGCCTCGCCACGATGACGTTCTCATACCGAATGAGTTGCCACTTATCGCCTGGGAGTGAGCGTCGACGTTCGCTGTCTGACGAGCACCCCGCTTGTGGACGACAGGGAAAGACAGAGTCACTGGCCACTTTCGAACTGTCGCTGTTGGGCTTGTCTTGACGGTCGACCATCGATGGGATTCCCGCGAGGTGGAACCGGTTAGGCCGCTCGTGCTCAGGCGAGTCGTGGCCAAGGCGGTTCTAGGTTCATACCAGCGCGGACTTGCTCACCCAACCACGCGCGTCGCACTGCGTTCACGCCAGGGTCTCGGAGGTGGGCGCCCGCCTGAACTAACCGGGTCTTGAACATGCGGCCCCCGTGTCGTTGCCGTTTCAACTCCGCTCAGTCATCGTTAGTCCAGACTCTGTAGCCCGCACCCAGGGTGGGCCAACAGAAGATCCGCTTCGACAAGGCCATGCGAGACGAGTCGGGCCAAGCATGATCGGCGGACCGATGGTGGAAGGTCCAACTCCTTCTGCAACTGGATCTCGGACACTTCGGCCTCGGCATTGACCCTATAGACGCTACAGACCAAGCGGAGGATTTCTCCGCAATCCTTGGGGAGCGCGTTCAAGTTCACCCGATGGCCCTCTCTTTCCCTGCTGGAGCGCGCCGTATGACCGCAGGATTGCTGTGCGGATTTCCCGCGCCCAGATTCTACCTCGAAGAGAAGGAAACTCACCGGTGTAAGGCGCGCTGTCACAAAGCACCCCATCACGAAGCGTCATGCCTATCCGCATCGTCGGGTTGCGCTCTCTCACGGTGCGGTTCGACTCAAACAAAAACTCTATTACAAGATTACTGTCATATTATTCTCTTGTGACAACACAGGCTGCATTCCTAAAATGATTATCGTCCTAAACATCGCAGCACGGCTGATCGTGCTAGAAGAATTATTGCGCAATGAATGAAAACCAGAGCAGAAGTATGATGCAAGACTTATTTGCGTAGACAACCCCATATGACTCAAACACGTATGCGCTCAGTTCACAAGTGTTGACAGGGATATGACTTAAAGCTACCCTGTAAAAGCAAGCGTGTAAACCATACGCTGGCGTTTGAGGCAAGCCTGAATGGGAGGCTTGGCATTCAAGTTGGGCGATTCGGCGGGTGAATGGGAGCCGGCGAGTCGGCCTGAGAGGAGAAGGGAGAATCTGGGCAAACTCGGCGCGTCCAGGCTGGTCCACGAGCCGCGTTGCGGGCTTGACACCGTCTGCGCCACCTGAGAGGAGATTGAGAGATGTCGTATAAGACGTTTTAGCCTCCCCAAGCTAGGAAGGCGCTAAAGCTCCGTCGCGCGTGGCCGATAGGTAGAGTTGACTTCTACCTAAGAGTTGGTGGCGCGTGAGCAAGAGTGAAAGCGCTGGTTATTCTGGCCCGAGCCATGCAGCTACTCTGTCGAAGAGAGCGAGTTGGCTCGGGCTCTATGTTGCCGCTCTCGGAGCAATATGCTTCGCACTGCTACTAGCTCTCGTCTATTTGCAGTTCTTCTCGAACTTGCTTTACCTCCCACGCTTGTCGGTCATTGGTTTCGTTTTCTTTGTGGTCTTGGCGGCATTTGCAGAGAAATACACGGTCCAGGTGGGACCCTCCGCCGAGGTGTCCGCGACCTTCTTGGCGTATTTTCTCAGTGCTGCCCTACTTGGTCCCCTAGCAAGCTTTCTCGTCGCGGTGGTCGGACAGGTGATGTTCTTCCGACGCGGGCAATGGACCAGGAATCTCTGCTTTGCCTCGTCCCTGGGGCTTGCCTCTGGGATCGCCGCTCTAGTCTACTGGATCATCCCCTCCTTGTTTGCGAATACCGCCGCATATCTCGCCGTGAGCGGGGTGGTCGCCGGAATCGTATACCAATTGGTGAACTTCCTGGTATTCGTGCCAGTTGCGAGACTCCGCAGGGGCTTGGGAGCTGCAGGCGTCTGGAAGGAGGGTTTTCAGCCATTTCTCCCCTTCCACTTCTTCTTCTTGTTTGTCAGCCTTGGACTTATATACATCTTCAATCTGTCTCGCAATACGCTCGCGTTCATGCTTTTCTTTCTGCCGGTCATCGGCCTGGTCTATGCGTTCCGTAACTACTCGAGCGAGCGGGAACTCGCTCGCAGGCTTGAGCGCTTTTCGCTGCAAATGGCAGCGAGCATGATCACCGCGCTGGACCTAAAAGACAATTACACCGCGCAACACTCCGCCGCCGTTGCCCAGTACTCGCTCGACATCGCGCGAGCTCTCAAGCTAAGCGATCGCGATTGCAACCTTGCCCATCTCGCCGGCTTGCTCCACGACCTCGGCAAGATCAGCGTTCCTGACGACGTTCTGAATGCCACTGGCAAACTCGATGCAAGCGAGTGGGCTCTCATCGAGACTCACTGTCAAGCGGGCCAGAAGATACTCGGCAACATGACGGAGTTCGACGAACTCTCCCAGATCGTTCTTCATCACCACGAGCGTTTCGACGGGAAGGGGTACCCGCTGGGCGTCTCCGGCGAGGCGATCCCGCTCATAAGTCGCATCGTGTGCGTGGCGGACAGCTACTCGGCTATGGTCTCCGACCGTCCGTATAGGGCTCGCTTGTCGACAGAGTTCGCGAAGTCAGAGGTGGCCAAGATGCGAGGTACCCAGTTCGATCCGGAGATCGGGACAGCCTTCGTGAAGGTGCTTGAAGAGCATGACGAGCGATATCGCCGTGCGGAGCTCGATGATTTCCGCGTCCAATTCCAGAAAGTCAAGTTCCTTCGCGAACTAGCTGCCTGATCACTGGGTCCGGCGAGCGACCCTGAGCTCTGCGCTTCTGGCCGCGCCGATCAATCTGGTTGCTCGTCGAGGATATGATGGCGACTACCCGAATGTTCTCATGTTAGGCTTGAGCCGCGCTCACGTCCGGTGGCGCTTATCTGGGAGGGACGCACGCCAGCTAGGGAAATCATGCAGAGCCGCCTGCTCGGCCGAATACTGACCGCCCAGGGGCTTTCCAGCCTGGGTACATCCATATCGACCGTGGCCATTGCGTTCATGGTTTATAAGATCACCGGGTCTGTGCTCCAGATGGGTGGCATCCTCGCGGTCTCGACGTTTCCTCTGATTGTAATGAGCTTCGTCGGTGGAGCGTTCGTCGATCGCTTCAGCGGGCGCAATCTCATGGTCGCTGCCGATCTGGCCCGCGCGGTGCTCATCTTGTTGATGCCTTTTGTGGCCCGGCACTCCACCGTGGACATATATCTGGTCGCCGGCCTGATAGGGGTGTTCTCGGCGGTCTTCAACCCCAGCCAGGTCAAAGTGATCGGCGAACTCATCGCGCGAGACCGTTTGGTACAAGCCAATTCCTACCTTAGTGTCTCCCAAAATGGGGCTGAGCTTATCGGGTATCTCGCGGGCGCGACCTTGGTGACTCTAGTTGGCTATACATTGAGTTTCGCCATAGACGCAGTCAGCTACCTGCTGTCGGCTCTCCTCCTGGTCGGCTTGCCGCGGGTCGTGCCGCGTTTGCAGCGGAGCACCGGACTTGGGACTCTCATTGCCGAGTCACCGGCAGTGCTCGCCCATCTGTGGAGGGACCGTCGTCTGAGGACGAATCTTCTCTTAGCGGTGTTCCCTGCGGCCGTGATCATGATGAATGTACCCAACGGCTACTTCCTTGCCTTGGCAGCTTTCAAAGGGTACCCAGGGCCGGGCTTAGGCGCTCTGGAGGTGATCACAGCCTCCGGCTTCATCGTCGGTGGGCTAGTGGTGAGCCGCCTGAAACTCGGCGGCGACAAGAACCGATACGTTGCTGTATCGCTGCTGTGGATGGCGATCTGTCTGCTCGGGGTCAGCCTGACTCACTATTTCTGGCTACAGGTGGGGCTCATCGGATTGGGAGCGCTTGGCAACGCCGGCCTTCTCGTGTCCTCGATCACGATGTTCCAGGAGTTGGGCCAAAGAGCGGACAAGGGTCGCCTCATCGCTGTGAGGGCTGGTTTCGGCCAGATGGGTGCCGCGGGCGGCTTTCTTCTGGGAGGGGCCTTGGGCTCGATCATTGGGATACCGCGAGTCTTCATGCTGATCGGCGTTCTCAGCATAGGTCTGACCTGTCTCATCTACATACCGTATGCTGTCAGAGTCCGCCGAGCACTCGCGGACGTAGTGGAACTAGGGGCTATAGAGGTCCCAGGCTTGGAGGAGGACTAGTGGAGCCGACACGCGTGGGCGGGACCGCCCTCAAGAATGGGCTAGTGCTTCAGACGGAGCGGTTCTGGGCTGCAGCGGTCAGGGATCGAGACGGAATGACCCGGGTCGCCTCCGGTCGCAGACGTAGCCTCGTGGGGTCTGCCACAGCGCGTGTGCCTGTACTCGGCGGCCTGGCCAGGTTTGGCGAGGGCCTTTTCACACTGGCCCAGGTGCGAGCGCGGCTGGGGTCCGGGGTGCTACCGCTCGAGGCCACCCGCATCGCCGCCGCCCTGGCGGGCTCGCTCGTCGCCACGTCCGTGGTGCGAGCGGTCGCTCCGAAGTCAGCTTTCGTGCAGGAGGCCGGCACAGCCCTTGCGGCGTTCGTTCCCGCGATCCTAGTGCTCAAGGATTCTCCGATAGCTGCCTACCACGGTGCCGAGCATAGACTTATCGGGGGCCGTGAGGCCAACCCCGAAGACCCCCTGCGAGGAGAAGCGCCCAAGGAGCACGACCGTTGCGGATCCAACCTACTCGGACCTTATCTGACGGCCACCGTCGTCACGAACTGGGCTGCGCGTCGCGCGCTCGGCGGTCACACTGCTGCGGGCTCCGCGGTCGCGGGTGTCGTGAGTCTTGGCACTGCGCTGGAGGCTCTGCGTTGGGCGAACAGGCACAAAGGTTCTCCTGTCTCACGGATGCTCATGGCCCCCGGGCGCTTCGTCCAACGCCATATCACGACAGTCGAACCGACTGCCGCTCAAATGGAAGTGGGGCAGCAGGCGATGGGAGAGTTGCTGCGGCTTGAGGCGTCCGTTTCTTGATCGGGGAAGCACGTTCCTGGCTGCGTGGTTGACCTGTCGTGTGCCGACGGACTTCCCGCCCACATGTTGCTTGCGGTCCATCTTGGTACCGCGGAGTGGGGCAGCTGTCCGCCGACCTGAGCCTAGGTCGAGTCGCCCTGTTGGATCTTGCGGAAGGCGAGGCCTATCACTTCCCAAGCGCGTTCGAGAGACTGAGGGACTACGCGGACGTCGGCCAGTACCGGCATGAAGTTCGTGTCACCTGCCCAGCGGGGCACTACATGCAAGTGTAGATGGTCTTTGATCCCCGCTCCTGCCGCGGCCCCAAGGTTAAAGCCCATATTGAACCCATCAGGGCCCATCGCCAGCTTCAGAGCCCGAGTGGCATCCTGGCAGAGCTCCATCATCTCCACAAGGGTCTCCAGGGGTAACTCGTCCAGTTCCGAAAGGTGTGCGTATGGAGCGATCATTAGATGGCCGTTGTTATATGGGAACGCATTGAGTAGCACGAAGGAATGGACACCGCGCCGGAGGATGTGATTCGCGCGGTCGTTTTCCTCCAGAGGTTTGTCACAGAAGATGCACCCGCCAGATTTTTCCCCTGCGATGTACTCCAACCGCCAGGGAGCCCAAAGTCTTTCCACTAGCTCTCCTTAGGCCGCCATTCCCGCTACCGCCAGAGTGAGAGCCCGGTGGCGGGGTCGGGCACGCGGCTCACAACGGCTCCCGAGAGGGTCTGAAGCATGATCTCCATGTTGAAGACGAGCGTGTCGTAGGCCAGGTGGCCACCCCAGCACTTGCCTTCCTCATCGGAGAGGGTGACATGCACATGCACCATCGGCTGCCCGTTGAGAAGCGACACGTTGCCCACGAGGTTCACCACCTCGAGATGTTGTTCCAGTTGCAGATCGTCCCACTCGTGGTCTACTTGATCGTAGTATCGGAGGGTGGCTCGAGACACGGCGCCCATACCCGACAGCCAGGCCAGATTGATCCCGGCGTCCCGGACGTATTTCTCGAGTTCCTTAAGCAGGTCACTCTCTGCCGCCGGACGCAGGATGTGCACGGGACCGGCTGTCGCTTCGGCTTTGTACATGTTGACGCTCCCGTCGCTCTCTAATGCTCGGTCCGCTCAGTCGTCCCACTTGAACTCGGGCGAGGTGTGTTGGTCCCAGATCTCTTCTGTGGCGTCCTCGAGAGCCTGTTCCTCCTCCGGCGTCATGTCGGTGATGAGCGCAGAGGGGTCGCTCAATAGTGCCACCTCGAGCTCAGAGGCATCGATTCTGCCGTCCTCGTCGACGATGGTGTTCGACTCCTTGAAGTGACTTGCCAATTCGGCGAGGTCCATCCCCTCTCTGAAGAGGCTGACCCTCTGTTCCTGGGGTAGGTCGCGCGCAAGATCCACAACAAATTGGTACCAGACAATATCCCAGGCTACCGTCACAAAGACGCGGATCCCGTGGCCGGCGATCCTGGATAGGTTCGCGCGTGGCTTGCCCAAACTCCGCCTCACCCCGCGGATCTTGTCCACGAAGGCGCTGTCGTTGAAGTAGCGCTGGGTAAGCTGAACAGCCTCCAAGGTGAAGCCGTGGGGGGTCTCTTCAGGAGCTGGCGGAGGTACTGGCGCGGGCCCCGTCGAGACTGCGGCGGTCGGTGGAGGCGGACCCGCGGGGGCAGCCGACAGTGGGGCTGCCGGCGCCACAACCGCTGAGGGCTGTTCTTGGTCGGCTTCACCGGACACCGGCTGGGCGACTGCCGCCGGGGGCGCGCTACTGACCATCAGTCCTTCGGTGTCCTGCAGCCGCTTGCGTGTTTGCTCAAGCTCGCGTTCCAAGGTGTGGAGCCTATTCTCGAGCCTGCCCGTCTCGTCGGACGAATGGACCAGCACTTCGGCAGCGAAGCGCTCCAACGAAGACGCCAGCCTCTCGAGTGCCGACTGTACGTCCTTTTGGAGTGCGATGAGGTCGGTCACCGGCATCAGGAGCTCTTCCGTCAAGTCCCTGCCAACTACTTCACCTGGCGACTTAACGCGGCTTCTGCCAGCTTCTGGGAAAGCCCCTTGGTTTGCGTGCGTGCGGGAAGCGGGCTCGCTGTTGTCCGCGGGAGCGGTTCCCTGGGCGCCCGCTGCGCATTCGCGGCAGATGCAGACCTGGCGGCCGTCCGCGAACTCCTTGATCACGAGCTCATCGATGAGGTCCGCGCCGCAGATCTCGCAGCGACCCTCGACCGCAGACGAGTCTTTCGGGAAAGCCATGATTCATGCCTCCTGCCCAAACACGTGCGCACAAGCAGGTCCGGGAATGCGGAATGATGGTTGCAATTCAGTATAGCAGCCAGCCATCCCGCCTCGCTCTCACGGTCTGACTCGGGTCCGGTGTTGGTTCGACTCAGGCCTCTGTCGGGTCCTCGACACGGGGCAGCATGCTAGACTTTTTTCGTATCCTGCTTCTGCCATCGACGCGCTCGGCAATTTGCCCGAAAGGTCGGAGAGGGATGATCGACGTGCGGCTTTTCGCTAACCTTACGGCTGGCGCGGACCACGATCGGACCGAGCTCCAAGTGATCGCGCGCCCGGGTCTCACCGTGAGAGGCGTCGCTGAGCAGGAAGAGATAAGGCTCGCGGACATCCAGATGATCCTGGTCAACGGAAGGCGGGCGAACATCGACACTCCCTTGGCTGACGGCGACCGGCTAGGGCTGTTCCCGGCGGTCGGCGGTGGCTGACCCCACGCTTGCACGTGAGGTTTGGTTCGCCGGCGTCCACGTCACCCTGGTCGAGGGTGACATCACCGCCCAGGAGGTGGACGGCATAGTGAACGCGGCCAACTCGGGACTTGTGGGCGGAGGCGGCGTGGACGGCGCGATCCACCGAGCAGGCGGCGCCATCATCCTTGAAGAGGGCAAGCGGATCATCCGGCTGCGTAGCCCTCTCGCCGCGGGAGACGCTGTGTCGACGAGCGCTGGACGCCTGCCGGCCAGGCGAGTGATCCACGCGGTGGGACCGGTGTGGCGCGGCGGTGGCCGAGGCGAAGAGTCGGCTCTTGCCAGGGCATACTCTTCGAGTCTCCAGGTGGCCCGGGAGGAGGGACTGGGAAGCGTGGCCTTCCCATCGATCTCCACGGGAGCCTACGGCTATCCGGTCGACCAAGCCGCCCGCGTTGCCTTGAATGCGGTTAGACGGTCGCTCGAGAGCGGCCGGGGTTCTTTGTCGGAAGTGCGTTTTGTCCTCTTCGACCCCGCTACGTCGGCGGCTTACCTGGCCGCGTTCCAGGAGACTTTCGAAGAGTAGCGGCCGCTCTTGCTCGAATGCGACTATGCCACCTCTGGCTAGGGCTTGGTCTTGCAGGTGAAAGCTTGGATCCGCACCGCATGTACCCAGGTCCGCGCGAGTGTTCGGTCCTCAACTCGGACCTCTGCACCAGCCGCTTCGTACTTCTCAACGATGAGACGAAGCGCGCGCGTGGCGTCCGAGGGCACGGTCAAACGCCGTGCTTCTCCGAAGATGAGGATCGATCGGTAATGAAACGTGTCCTGGCATGCGCTTTTCCCACGGACGAACGCCGTCCCGGCGGTGACAGCAATGCAGACCCTGGGGTCGCGCTCTAGCGCCTGAGACTTCTTCCCCGGTCCGCCATGGAAGAGGATCTCGCCGCCGGCGTACGTGAAACTGACGGGCACTACATACGGCCCATCCTGGTCGACCATCCCTACGTATGCCACTGGAGCTGTGAGCAGCACTCGCTCGGCCCATTCCGGCAGTTGGGGACTATCGGCGTGCGGAACACGCCCGGGTGGGGGAGTCTCGCTGCTGTCTTCCGTGTGCGCCAAAGCCGTCCTCCGCCTAAGAGGGGTCACGCCTGGTGCTGAGGTGCAACATTAGCGCATATAATGGGCCGGCGAGAGACCTGGCCTTGGCGACCTGGTGCGTGTGGCACATGTCGCTCGGGCTTAGGCCACACGGCCACGATTCGGAGGAGCGGTGAAGTATCTCATTCTCATCATCGACGGCGCGTCGGGCTGGCCGGCGCCGGCTTTGGACGGATGGACCTCTCTCGAGGCCGCTCATATCCCGAACCTGGATCGCTTGGCTCGCGAGGGTGTGGTGGGCTTGGCGCACAACGTACCCGAAGGGATGGAAGCATCCAGCGCCGTTGCATGCTTGAGCGTGATGGGCTTCGACCCAGTCGCCTACTACGCCGGCCGCGGGCCGGTAGAAGCGATGGCTATGGGCGTCGATCTCGAGCCGGGACAAGTCGCGATGCGCTGCAACCTTGTCACGATCCAGGACGGGCTCATGAAGAGCTACGCGGCCGGACACATCACGTCCGCGGAATCTCGCGAGCTGGTCGAGGCTCTTCAGGCACGATTGGGCGACGAGCGGATACGTTTCCATCCGGGGGTGGGATTCCGTCACATCGTCACGGTGCGCGATGGCGGCGATCTGCTGGCGACCGAGTTCACGGCCCCCCATGACATTACGGGCCGGCCTGTCGCAGGCGAGCTGCCCAGGGGGAGGGGGGCGAGTGTCGCCCAAGCGATCATGAACGATTCGGCGGAGATCCTCGCCGATCACCCGGTGAATCGAGCACGGGTGGCGCGAGGAGAACTGCCCGCCACTCAGGTATGGCTCTTCTGGCCGGGAGAGCGTCCCGGAGCGATGCCCTCCTTCTCGGAACTGTACGGCGTCTCCGCGGCCATGAGCTCGGCTGTGGATCTACTGCGCGGTCTGGCGAAGCAGGCCCGCGTGGACTTCCTTGATATTTCCGGTGTCACCGACGGGAACGACAATGACTACCAGGCCCAAATGACCGGTTGCATCGAGGCTTTGGGCACTCACGACGCGGTCTTCGTTCACGTTGAGGCTCCCGATGAAGCCTCACACGTGGGTGATGCGGCTGCCAAGGTGCAGGCTATCGAGCAGGTCGACGCGTTGATGGTGCCGCAGGCCATCGCTCGTAAGGACCTGTGCCTGTTGGCGATGCCGGATCACCCTACACCACTCGCGGTGATGACACACGTGGCGGAGCCGGTGCCGTTCATCCTCTGGGGCGCGGGCTTCAAGCCGAATGGGGCGCACGCGTACACCGAGGCGGAGGCCCGAGCAATGGGACTCGTCATTGCTCCGGGCCATCTGTTGATGCGGCGTCTACTGAGCCGGCCCTGCTAGTGCGTCGGTCCTGAGAGTCTCGGTCCGAACAATCAGTCAGCCCTGCTAGTCGGGCATCTTCTCGAATTCGTCTTTGCTCGCACCACAGTCCGGGCATTCCCAGTCATCGGGAAGATCTTCGAAGGCCGTGCCGGGTGCGATCTGCTGGGTCGGATCACCCGCGGCCGGATCGTAGATGTAGCCACAAAGAAGGCATTGCCACCTTTCCACGGTTTCTCCTTTCGTCATCGGTTCGTGTAGGCATGATATCGGCCTCGACGGTCAAGCGCCAAGCCGCTGGCACGGCATGTTGCCCGCGTGACCCCAGCGCCGGGCCGCACTGGAAGCGGCGGACGATGAAGTAGACGCGCGAAGGTTGATGCCCGGACCGCGGCCTTTGGACTTCTTGACTTGATAGCGGGGCGTTCTGTAGCATGAGGCGTTGGATTGAGCCTGGTCGAACGCGCTGCCGGGCAAGCCGAAAGCAGTGCTGTCTGCGCCCCGGGGAGGGGCTGGTGACGTTCTTGGAGCGTCGTTGGAAGGATTCCGATTTCTCCCTGCGGTCGTACTGGGGATGATTGGTCGTGCCTTAGGCCGGCCGGCCACTCCTGAGAGGCGAGTACGCGTGCCTTCGGGTGGGTTCGGTCCGCTCCGAGCTCCTGGTCGTAGGTCGGGCCAGAGAGGGTGGGGGAGTGAGAATCACTACTGGTATGAGGAGCAAGAAGGAGGCTCGCTGAATGGAAGGTAAACCGCCCGGAAAATCCACGCGCCGCTGGAAGAGGTTCGCGCTCTTCTTTGGTGCGCTTGCATTTTCGACCCTCGCTTTTGCTCCGATGGCCCTCGCCGCTACGTCCACCTCCGGTGAGGCCAGCCTGGTCCTCCCGAAGCTCAATCTGGTCAAGTTCCACGGTATCACCGGCCAGCTGCTGCTCACACTTGGCCTCATTATCTGCGCACTGGGCCTCATCTTCGGCATGGTCATTTACCGGAGTCTGAAGGCAATGCCGGTGCACCGGTCGATGCGAGAGATCTCCGAGCTCATCTACCAGACCTGCAAGACCTACCTCTTGAAGCAAGGCCAGTTCTTGATCCTTTTGTGGGTCTTCATCGCAATCGTCATCGGCGTGTATTTCGGCGTGCTCAGTCACTACCCCGGACTCAAGGTGTTCATCATCCTCGTGTTCAGCGTGATCGGCATCGTCGGGAGCTACGGCGTGGCCTGGTTCGGGATCCGGGTGAACAACTTCGCCAACTCCCGTACGGCTTTCGCCAGCCTGCGCGGCAAGCCTTACAAACTCCACGCGATCCCACTTCGTTCGGGCATGAGCGTCGGCATGATGCTGATCAGCGTGGAACTGATAATCATGCTGATCATCTTGCTGTTCATCCCGCGGGACTATGCGGGCGCATGCTTTATCGGCTTCGCCATCGGTGAGTCGCTTGGAGCCTCGGCACTGCGGATCGCGGGCGGTATCTTCACCAAGATCGCCGACATCGGGTCCGACCTCATGAAGATCGTCTTCAACATCAAAGAAGACGATGCGCGTAACCCGGGCGTGATCGCAGACTGCACGGGTGACAACGCGGGCGACTCGGTCGGTCCCAGCGCCGACGGCTTCGAGACCTATGGGGTCACGGGCGTCGCGCTCATCACCTTCATCATTCTGGCGATCATTCCCTCCGTGTTCACCGGAAAAGGCATGGCGCCCGATGTGGCAGCGCAGACCGCACTGATGGTGCAGGTCTCGCTACTCGTGTGGATCTTCGCGATGCGGGTCATGATGATCATCACCGCCGGTCTGTCGTACTTCATTAACGCCGCCATATCCAAGGCGCGGTACCAGAACGTCAACAAGATGAACTTCGAAGCCCCGCTGACCTCTCTGGTCTGGCTCACGTCGCTCATAGGGGTGGCCTTCACGTTCGTCGTCTCCTGGGCCCTCATCGGCGGCAGCACCCAGATCGGCAAGTTGGACGGCAGCCTGTGGTGGAAGCTCTCGATCATCATCACTATGGGTACTCTGGCGGGCGCGATTATTCCCGAGCTCGTCAAGGTCTTCACGTCCACCAAGTCCGCCCACGTGCGTGAGGTCGTTGCCTCGGCCAGGGAAGGTGGGTCTTCTCTCGATATCCTCTCCGGTCTGGTGGCCGGCAACTTCAGCGCCTACTACCTCGGCTTCACGATCATGGTGCTTATGGGCATCGGCTATCTGGTCAGTACGCAAGGAGTCGGCAACATCATGCTGGCTCCGGCCGTCTTCGCCTTCGGTCTCGTGGCCTTCGGCTTTCTCGGCATGGGTCCGGTGACCATCGCGGTGGACTCCTATGGACCCGTCACCGACAACGCTCAGTCCGTGTATGAGCTCTCGGTCATCGAATCGATCCCGAACGTCGCGGCTGAGATAAAGGGCGACTTCGGCTTCGATCCCGATTTCTCGGTAGCCAAAGATAATCTCGAGGAGAACGATGGCGCCGGGAACACGTTCAAGGCGACAGCCAAGCCGGTGCTGATCGGCACGGCCGTCGTCGGGGCGACGACCATGATCTTCTCTATCATTATGGCGCTCACCAACGGTCTCACGACCGGCCTCTCGAACCTGTCGATCCTGCACCCACCGTTCCTCTTGGGGATCATCATGGGCGGCGCAATGATCTACTGGTTCACGGGCGCGTCCACCCAGGCGGTCACGACCGGGGCGTATCGCGCGGTGGAGTTCATCAAGCGCAACATCCGGCTTGACGAGGGCGAGACCAAAGCCTCCGTGGAGGACAGCCGCAAAGTGGTGGCTATCTGCACGCAGTATGCACAACGCGGGATGATCAACATCTTCCTTGCTGTGTTCTTCGGCACGCTGGCCTTCGCTTTCCTGGAGCCGTTCTTCTTTATCGGTTACCTGATCTCGATCGCCGCTTTCGGCTTGTTCCAAGCGATCTTCATGGCTAACGCCGGGGGTGCCTGGGACAATGCTAAGAAGATCGTGGAAGTCGATCTCAAAGAGAAGGGCACCGAACTCCATGCCGCCACGGTTGTCGGTGACACCGTGGGCGACCCGTTCAAGGACACTTCGTCTGTAGCCATGAACCCGATCATCAAGTTCACCACCCTGTTCGGCCTCCTGGCTGTGGAATTGGCGGTTAGCATCTCCGACAAGCAAGGTCACACTCTGACTTACATCCTTGCGGCGGTGTTCTTCCTGATCTCGGTTACTTTTGTCGCGCGCTCGTTCTACTCGATGCGCATCAAGAGGGAGGCCGTCGAAGCCTAATCTAGCCGCCTGCTGATCCGGCCGGGGTTCTGAGTTAGGACCGCGGCGGTAAGAGACTGACAGGGGCCGCCTGCCGCGAACGCGGCAGGCGGCCCCGCCCATGAGTACGGGCGAGTGACACCAGCTGTCAGTCGAAGGAGTGACACTAGCTGTCAATCGAGGAAGTTGTTGTTATTCTTAGACGTTCTTGGCGCGGGGCGGTGTAGCTCAAGAGCCGCGGCCACCGTGGGGACGTGCGAGTGCGTGAAAGGGACTGATCGGGCTTGGCTTCGACGGCTCAGATGATCAAGCGGGTATTGGTTGGGCGGCCCATCCCGACTTCCGAAGAGCACCGCACTCGGCTATCCAAGCTCATCGCCCTCCCCGTCTTTTCGTCAGACGCCATATCTTCGACGGCATATGCCACGGAAGAGATTCTCATAGTCCTGATAGCTGGCCGGCACAGTCGCTCTTCATTATGCCTTGCCCATAAGTCTTGCGGTAGCCGGATTGCTCGCGATCGTCGCGCTGTCCTACCAGCAGACCATCCACGCCTACCCTTCAGGCGGGGGATCGTACATCGTCAGCACCGCGAACCTCGGAAGGTACCCAGGCATGACCGCCGCCGCCTCGCTCATGATCGACTACGTGATGACGGTGGCCGTGAGTGTGGCTTCCGGGGTGGCCGCCGTGGACTCAGCCTTCCCATCGCTCTATCCCTATCGAGTCGGTGATCTCTGTAGTTGTCATAGCCATTGTTGCTCTCGCCAACCTGCGGGGGCTACGAGAATCCGGAAGGATCTTCGCTGCGCCCACCTATGCCTTTATTCTCTTGTGCGGGGGGCTGGTTGTGGTGGGAACCATACGTTGGCTGACTGGCAGTCTGCACCCCGTGGTGTATCCCGGAGTAGTCGTTCCACAGACCGGACTGACTATCTTCCTAATACTGAGAGCGTTTTCTGGCGGCTGCAGCGCCATGACCGGGACCGAAGCCATATCGAACGGAGTGCCTGCCTTTAAACCACCAGAAAGCCGAAACGCCGCAATTACGCTGGGGATCATGGCGGCTATCCTGGGGTTCCTCCTTGTCGGCGTCACCCATCTGGCCCAAGTGCTGCAGCTTCACTCGGTGGCGACGGATACTGTTCTGAGTCAAATCGGGCGGGCGGTCTACGGTAACGGCGGATTCCTCTATTTCGCGCTGCAAATAGCAACCATGGCAATCTTGTTCCTTGGTGCCAATACCAGCTTCGCGGACTTTCCTCGTCTTTCGTCAATCCTGGCGCGTGACGGTCTGATGCCGCGACAGTTCATGAACCGGGGAGATAAGCTGGCGTTCTCAAACGGCATCGTAGGCCTGGCGGTGCTCGCGATCGTGATCGTGATCGCATTCGGCGCGAGCGTCAATAGCATGATCCCGCTGTACGCGGTGGGGGTCTTCGTAAGCTTCACTCTCTCGCAATCAGGGCATGGTGGTGCACTGGTTCAGGCTGAAGAGCGATGGTTGGCGCCACAGGGCGGCGATGAACGCATTTGGGCGCAGTACTGACAGGAGTAGTCTCTGCAGTGGTCTTGTTCGCTAAGTTCCTCCAGGGTGCGTACATCGTTCTGGGCGCGGCGATTGTCTTGGTCCTGGTCTTCTCCTACATCAAGCGACATTACGACAAGGTGTCGCGTTTTCTCGAACCGCAAAGCGAAGAGCGCCTGGAGCGCCTCGGCAGAATCGCCATCTCGAAACCGCGCACAACGGTCGTGCTGTTCGTTTCCCAGGTGAATGAGCTTACGGCCCGGGCTCTAGCTCTCGGGACGGGGGCTTTCCCCGGACGATTTCCACGCTGCCACCATCACCAGTGATCCCGTTTCGCTGGCAAAACTCGAGCACACGTGGGAGGAGATGGACATCGACGTACCGCTCAAGGCCGTGGAGTCTCCGTTCCGCGAGTTCACTCGGCCAGCTGTCGAGTATGTTCGCTCGCTCGAGCCTGGTCCCAACCATACTGTGACGGTGATAATCCCGGAGCTGGTGGTGGAGCATTGGTGGGACAATCTGCTTCACAACCAGAATGCACTCCGGCTGAAGGCGGCGTTGCTGGGCGTACCCTGGGTTGTGGTGATCAGCATCCCCTTCCATATCGGCGTGACTGATGCCGAGGAGATCTTCCCTGCGGAGGACCCGTCCTAGGCAACATCGAAAGTTGCTCTCAATGTCGCGGAGGACCGCTGCCCTTGATAGACTCCAAGACTCTCTGATCACGACTGCCGGAGAAATTGAGTACCAGCTCTGCAATTAAGCGAGCCCTGGTCGGGCGCCCCATCGCTACTGCCCAGGAAGGACAGGAGCGGCTTTCCAAGAAGCTCGCGCTGCCGGTGTTCTCGGCTGACGCGATTTCGTCCACAGCCTACGCCACCGAGGAGATCCTGCTCGCCCTTATGCTGGCCGGATCCGTGGCACTTCGCTACTCGGTCTACATCTCGCTCGCTGTGGCCGCTTTGTTGGCTATCGTGGCGCTTTCCTATATGCAGACCGTGCACGCCTACCCGAGTGGCGGCGGTTCTTACATCGTCAGCCGCGAGAACTTGGGGCTGACGCCAGGGCTCGTTGCCGCTGCTTCGTTGATGATCGATTACGTGATGACCGTCGCGGTCAGCACGGCAGCGGGCGTGGCTGCGGTGTATTCGGCCGTACCTTCGCTCTACAACTACCGGGTGTACATCTGCGTGGGCGTGATTTTGCTGGTAGCACTAGCAAACCTGAGAGGTGTCCGGGAGTCCGGTACCCTGTTCGCGGTTCCGACTTATTTGTTCGTTCTCTTGTGTGGCGGGTTGATCATTGTAGGCATGGTGCGCTGGCTGCTAGGAGACCTGCCGCCGCTAGCGCACGCGCCGTTCCCAGCAGTTCAGGATTTGACTTTCTTTCTCATCCTTCGAGCGTTCGCCGGCGGATGCTCTGCGATGACAGGCACCGAGGCGATCTCCAACGCGGTGCCCGTCTTCAAGCCGCCGGAGAGCCGCAACGCTGCGATTACCCTCGGTATCATGGCCTCTGTTCTCGCCTTTCTGCTGATCGGGGTGACGGGGCTTTCGCAGATCCTCCACGTCTACCCCACGGCCAACGGCAGCGATACTGTGCTCAGCCAGGTGGCGCGCTCCGTGTTTGGGAACAGGACATTCCTCTACTTCGCTTTGCAGATAGCCACCATGGCCATCCTATTTCTGGGAGCCAACACGAGCTACGCTGGTTTTCCGCGCCTCTCTTCGGTACTGGCGCGCGATGGTCTCATGCCCCGCCAGTTCATGAACCGCGGGGATCGCCTGGTGTTCTCCAACGGGATCATCGGGCTGACAGTAGCCGCCATCGCGGTCATCCTGGTGTTCCGTGGCCAGACACACAGCATGATTCCCCTTTACGCGGTCGGGGTGTTCATAAGCTTCACCCTGTCCCAGTCCGGTATGGTGGTCCATTGGTTCAGGCTCAAGAACGAAGGTTGGCAGCGGCGGGCGCTCATGAATGGCGTGGGCGCGACGCTGACCGCTGTTGTGTCCGTGGTCATCGTCATCGTCAAGTTCGTCCACGGGGCGTACCTGGTCGTGATCGCTGTGCCGATACTGGTGGGGATCTTCTATGTGGTCCGGCGCCACTACGATCGCGTGGCCGCAGTGCTCGAGCCGCAGAACACTGTGGAGTTGGAAGAACTCGGGCGGGTCGCGGTCTCTAGGCCGCGAACGACGGTCGTTCTCTTCGTGGCCCAGGTCAACTCGCTCACTGCACGGTCGCTCTCCCTCGCCCGGGCGCTTTCCCCGGACGATGTGCACGCAGTGACTGTCAGCAGCGACCCTGAGCGCCTCGCGCGCTTGCGGGAGACGTGGGACCAAATGAACATCGACGTCTCTCTCGAGGTCGTGGAGTCTCCCTATCGCGAGTTCATCAAGCCGGCGGTGGCGTACGTGCGGTCGCTGAAGCCCGGTCCCGACCATACGGTGACCGTGGTCATCCCCGAATTTGTGGTGGAGCATTGGTGGGAAGCGTTCTTGCACAACCAGGATGCTCTTCGTCTCAAGGGCGCGCTCTACGTGGTTCCGTGGGTGGTGGTGATCAACATCCCCTTGCACATCTCAGCCGCCAAGACTCAGGAGCCTTCGGATTAGCAGACTGCTGAGGATCTACTCGCCGATGGCGCGAGAGGCGCAGGCTAGGTACTCTAAGCTGCTATCCTCACCGAGCGTTTGACAGATTCCAGTTTGGCCCATAAGATAGCTGGTGGTTGGCACTCGGCAGCAGAGAGTGCCAATTCTGCGTAGGAGGTTATGGTCGTTCACTCGTTGTGTATAGATGGCAAACAGCTTAAAACGCGAGACAGGAGGGTCCTGAATGAAACTGGTACCACTCGAGGACAGGGTCGTGCTCAAGCTGAAGGCGAAGGAAGAAAAGACCAAGAGCGGCATCGTTCTTCCCGACACGGCCAGGGAGAAGGCGTCGGAGGCCACAGTTCTGGCGGCCGGCCCCGGGAAATATGACAACAAAGGCAAGCTGCTCCCGATGCCCGTGGAAGTCGGCGACACAGTCTTGATTCCCAAGCACGGCTACACAGAAGTCAAAGTCGACGGCGAGGACTATATGGTCATCCGGGCGTCCGACCTGTTCGGTATCGTCGGCAAATCGAAGAAGTAGTCGCGTCTCGATCCGGCCTAGTGCCGGCGATCGACAGGTTCCAAGGAGGCTGGTTCCCGGCGAGGGATGAAGAACTGGACTCCTTGGGCTGCGCATGACCCCGGGCTGGGTCTTGTAGCTGTACTATGTTCGCGTAGCATTGTTGTGATGTCGGCGTGGACGGTGGCACGCCGGGGAGAAAGTAAGCGCGGACTATGGTGACGATATCGATCGACGGCAACTCACTCACGCTCGGCGACGTCTTGACCGTGTCCCGAGGCGAAGCGGCCATCCGGCTGGCCGATGGTGCGGTGCCCCGGATCCAGGAGGCTCGCGCGTATATCGAGCGCCTGCTCGCCGAGGATGCCGTGGTGTATGGAGTGACCACCGGCTTTGGCAAGTTCGCGGAGGTCAGAATCGCCGGCGAGGACGCGCTCCAACTGCAGCGGAATCTCATCTTCAGCCATTGCTGTGGAGTGGGGGAGCCGCTCGGGGCCGAGGAGACCCGGGCGGTCATGCTCCTCCGGGCGAACGTACTCGCCAAGGGTTATTCCGGCGCCCGACTTGTGGTGCTGCAGACTCTCATCGACATGTTGAACGCGGGGGTGCTCCCAGTGATCCCAAGCAAGGGCTCGGTGGGGGCATGTGGCGATCTGGCCCCCCTCGCTCACCTGAGCGCTGTTCTCATGGGAGAGGGCGAGGCGATCTTCGGCGGCCGGCGGATGCCAGGTGGCGAGGCCCTCAGATCCTCGGGCATCGAACCGGTCGTGCTGCGGGCCAAAGAAGGTCTGGCGCTCATCAATGGCACTCAGATGATGACCGGAGTGGGGATACTAAGCCTTCTCAAAGCCGAGAACTTGGCGAAAGCCGCCGACGTGGCCTGCGCCCTTTCGCTCGAAGCTCTTCGTGGTACCCGGACCCCATACCTCGACTTGACCCAGGCCGTGCGACCCCATCCCGGGCAGCGAGCCACCGCCAGAAATCTCCTGCGGCTTCTCGAAGCGAGTGAGATCCTCGTCGCACACGCCGGCTGTGGAAAAGTGCAGGATGCCTATTCGCTGCGGTGCGCTCCCCAGGTGCACGGAGCCGCGAAAGAAGCGCTGGCGTTCGTGCGTCGCGTGCTGGAAGTGGAAGTGAATGCGGCCACGGACAACCCTCTGGTGTTCGTCCCCGAGGAACTCGTCCTGTCGGGCGGTAACTTCCACGGGCAGCCTATTGCCCAGGCCATGGACATCCTTGCGATCGCGGTGGCCCAGATGGCCAACATCTCGGAGCGGCGGGTGGAGTGCATGATGGACCCCAGCACTTCGGATGAACTGCCCGCGTTTCTATGCCATCGAGGCGGACTGAATTCCGGCTTGATGATTGCACAGGTCACGGCGGCGGCTCTGGTGTCTGAGAACAAGATCCTCACCCACCCAGCATGTGTGGACAGCATTCCTACTTCGGCCAATAAAGAGGACTTCGTAAGCATGGGTGCCCACGCGACTCTCAAAGCGCGCGAGGTGGTCCGTAACGTTCAGCGGGTGATCGCCATAGAATTGCTCTGTGGGGCCCAAGGACTCGAATTCCGCCGCGCCGACAGGCCTGGCAAGGGAACCGCGGCGGCATGGGCTTTCATCCGTGAATCTATACCTCCACTTGAGGAGGACCGTCCGCAGACGCCGGACATCGAGCGTCTCAGCGGTTTGATCGAGGATGGATCGCTCGTAGGATTCGTAGAGGACACCGTGGGGCCGTTGGAGTTGGCCCCCACCACCTAGGACCGGAGCCATGATGAGCCCATTGACAATGAAGACTTCTGTTATGCCGCCGCATCCCGTAGAGGCCGACCTCGTCATCACGGGCGCGGGGGAACTTCTTACCTGTCCGGCGGAGGGGAAAGGGATCGGTCTGGTGGTCGGGGGGGCGGTGGCGGCGAAAGACGGCCGGGTCGTCTGGGTAGGACCGGCGAAGCAGCTGCGGAGCCGCGTCACGCTCGCGGAGGGGGCCGTCATTGCCGATGCCGAGGGCCGCGTGGTGATGCCCGGACTCATCGAATGTCACACCCACCTCATCTTTGCCGGCGACCGTTCGGCGGAGTTTCAGGCGCGGATCGCCGGAGCCAGTTACCAGCAAGTGGCGCTGGCGGGGGGCGGCATCGCCAGCACCGTGCGGGCCACGCGGGCCGCGAGCGACGAGGAACTCCGCGCGCTGGCGCTGAGCCGGCTGGGCCGACTACTCTCTCTGGGTGTGACCACGGTCGAGGCAAAGAGCGGCTACGGACTGTCTCCGGAGCAGGAGCTCCGTATCCTCGAGCTTTATGGGCAGCTCGACGTCATCCACCCGATCGACATCGTGCCCACGTTGCTCGGTGCACACGCCCTGCCGGACGACTACCGGGGCCGGGCTGAGGCCTTCCTCGAGCTGGTGGCCACGGAGATGATCCCCGCCGTAGCGGAACGTGGCATCGCCCGCTTCTGTGACGCGTTTTGCGAGAAAGGGGCATTTTCGGCGGATCAATGCCGGTCGATACTCACCATTGCAGCCCAACACGGCCTTCGCTCCAAACTGCACGCTGATCAACTCTCTGAGGGCGGCGGGGCTGCGCTTGCCGCCGAGTTGGGCGCCGTCTCCGCGGATCACCTGGACTATGTGAGCGACGCCGGCATCGCAGCTCTGGCCAAAAGTGGTGTCACGGCCGTGCTGCTGCCGGGTGCGGCGTTCTTCCTCGGCACCGAGCAGCTGGCGCCTGCTAGAAAGCTGCTCGATTCGGGGGTGCATGTAGCGCTCTCCACCGATCTCAATCCCGGCTCGAGCCCCACCGAGAACCTCTGGCTTATGGCCACCATGGGTTGTTGCGCTCTCCATATGACGGCTGCGGAGGTGATCCGTGGGATCACGTGTGAGGCGGCGCGGGCCCTCGCCCTCGACAGAGAAGTGGGCAGCCTCGAGGTGGGCAAGAAGGCCGACATTCTTATCCTGGAGAGCAAGAAACACACCGAGATCCCGTACCATTACGGCGTCAACCCCGTGGATCAGGTATTCAAAGCGGGCAAGTGCGTGTCGCTGAGAGAGCCGATGTCCAAGGTGCGGCCATGCGGTTGATGGAGTGTGTCCCGAATGTGAGCGAGGGTCGGGACCTGGGCCGGCTGCAACTGGTGGCCGAGTCAGTGGAACGAGTGCCCGGCGTCACGTTGCTGGACTGGAGCGCGGATACCGACCACAACCGTAGCGTCTTTACTTATGTCGGTGCGCCCGAGGCGGTGTTCGAAGCCACTCAGGCCTTATGCCGGGAGGCTTTGGCACTGGTCGACATGCGTCAGCATCACGGTGCTCATCCGCGGCTGGGTGCCGTGGACGTCATCCCGTTCATCCCCCTGCGCGGGGTGACCAGAGATGAGGCCATCGATATCGCCAAGAAGCTCGGCGTGTGGCTCGGAGAACAAGGCGTCCCTGTCTACTACTACCAGGACGCAGCCACGACGCCCGAGCGCGTTGCCCTGCCCGATGTGAGGCGAGGAGAATATGAGGGACTGCCCGCCCGGTTGGCGACCGAAGCCGGCCGGCCGGATGCCGGCCCGGCGGCGTTCAACGCACGGTCGGGAGCCTCTATCGTGGGAGTCAGATTCCCCCTCATTGCGTTCAACGCGAATCTCAGCACCAATGACTTGTCCGTGGCCAAGCGGATAGCCGAAGCGGTGCGGTTCTCGAGCGGCGGATACCGCCACGTTCGTGCCATGGGCGTGCCTCTTGAGAGCAAGGGACAGGTGCAGGTCTCGATGAACTTCGTGCAATACGAGGAGACTCCCATCCACCGGGTCCTCGAGACCATCCGTTTCGAGGCGGCCCGGCACGGGGTGGAGGTCACCGGCTGCGAGCTCGTCGGTATGGCGCCCCTTGCGGCCTTCGAGGAGACCATCCGCCACTATCTGCAGCTGCATGAGTTTTCGCTCGGCCAGATCATCGAGAGTCGCCTGCTCGAGCACCAGCAACAGGCCGCGGGAGAAGGCGGGCGACAGATCGCCGAGGGGGCGCGATGAACCCGGAACGCGACGCTGAGTCGGCCACGCGGCCGCTCATAGTGTCCCTCCCTGACGAATTGCCGCCGACGTCCCGATTCCGGGAGGACATTCGGCGCGCTCCTGACCGCGGGCATACCTTGTCGCGCGAGCAAACCGTGACTGCGCTCAAGAACGCCCTGCGCTACGTGCCCGTGTCCCTCCACGACAGTCTGGCCCCCGAGTTCCACGCAGAGCTTAAAGAGAGGGGCCGGATCTACGGTTATCGCTACCGCCCGGAAGGTCCCATCAAAGCGAAACCTATCGGCGAATACCGCGGCATCTTGGAAGCGCGGGCGCTCCAGCTCAACATCGACAACAACTTGGACTTCGACGTCGCGCTCTATCCGTACGAGCTGGTCACCTATGGCGAGACCGGCCAGGTATTCCAGAACTGGATGCAATACCGTCTGGTCAAGCAATACCTCGAGCAGATGACGGAGACACAGACGCTCGTGGTCTCCTCGGGACATCCCGTGGGCCTGTTCCCCACCCACCGCGACGCCCCGCGGGTGATCAACACCAACGCACTCATGGTGGGCGAGTTCGACAATGCGAAAGACTTTCACGAAGCCGCCCAGATGGGTGTGGCGAACTATGGGCAGATGACTGCCGGGGGCTGGATGTATATCGGGCCCCAGGGCATCGTGCACGGCACCTACCTGACGCTCCTCAACGCAGGGCGCCTGTATTTGGGGATTCCCAAGGATCAAAATCTTGCCGGCGTTCTCTATCTGAGCTCCGGCCTGGGCGGGATGAGTGGGGCGCAGCCCAAAGCGGCCGACATCGCGGGGGCGGTAAGTATAGTCGCCGAGGTCGACGCATCGCGGATCGAGACTCGGGTAAGCCAGGGCTGGGTCAAGCGGGTGACGGCCGATCTTGGCCAGGCCTTCGCCTGGGTGGAGGAAGCCCGATCCGCTGGGACGCCTCTTTCCATCGCTTATCACGGTAATGTGGTAGATCTTTGGCAATACGCGTTGGATCACGCCATCCCCGTCCAACTCGCCTCGGATCAGACCTCCTGCCACGCCGCCTACGAGGGCGGCTACGTGCCGCAGGGACTGAGCTTCGACGAGTCGCGGGAGCTCTTGTCGCGGGATCCCGGCGAGTACGCGCGCCGGGTGGACGCGTCGCTACGCAAACAGATCGAGCTCATCGGCCAGATGGTAGACCGCGGCACCCACTTCTGGGACTACGGCAACAGCTTCCTCAAGGCGGCCTTCGAGGCCGGCGCCGTGGAGATCGCCCGGAATGGGGTCGACACCAAGTCCGGGTTTGTCTTCCCCTCGTACGTGGAGCACATCATGGGCCCGTTATGCTTCGACTGCGGGTACGGGCCCTTCCGCTGGGTATGTACCACTCTCGACCCCGCGGACCTGGCGAGGACCGACGCCGCGGCGATGACCTGCATCGACCCGGAGCGCTCGTGGCAGGACCGGGACAACTATTGTTGGGTACGGGACGCGCAGGAGAACAAGCTGGTGGTGGGGTCTCAGGCTCGGATCCTC
Source organism: uncultured Thermoleophilia bacterium (assembly GCA_963749535.1). Lineage (GTDB taxonomy): Bacteria > Actinomycetota > Thermoleophilia > RBG-16-64-13 > RBG-16-64-13 > Chersky-299. The sequence continues at coordinate 145,420 of CAVVNF010000026.1, forward strand.
TACGCCGATGCCGAAGGACGTGTCCGTATCGCTCTCAAGTTCAACGACATGGTGCGCAACGGTGAGATCGGCCCGGTGACCATCGGGCGTGACCACCACGACGTGGCCGGTACCGACTCCCCCTATCGGGAGACCGCCAACATCTACGACGGCTCCAACGTCATGGCCGACATGGCCTTCCACTGCTGGGCCGGCAACGCCGCGCGGGGCATGACCCTCGTGGTGGCCTCCAACGGTGGGGGCGTGGGGATCGGCCGGGCGATAAACACCGGCTTCGGATTGGTGCTGGACGGGTCCGAACGAGTGGATGCGATCATCCGGTCCGCGGTGGAGTGGGATGTGATGGGTGGCGTCGCTCGTCGTGCCTGGGCGCGGAATAGGCCCGCGCTGGAAACTGCTGCGGCGTGGAATGAAACGAACGCCGGGCGCGGGCTGATCACCATACCCAGTCTTGTGCAGGATGGTTTGGTGGAGGGCGTCGTCGAGGAAGCCTGACCGTGCGGGTAGCCCGCTCGCCGTTCTCGTGTTGCCCGGGGTGCGGCGACGCCGGCTCTGCGGCTCAGACGGATCGCTTAAGGTCGCGGCTCCGTGCTGGCTTCCGAGCCTGCGCCGGCCGCGATATCCACTTTCTCTCGCCGCCTGGTCCTCCGCCACTTGGCCGGGCCCTCGGCGCGGCCACCAGCTCCATCGCTTCAAGAGGACGATGATGGCCGGTACGACGGTGGTCCGGACCACGAACGTGTCGAGCAGCACCCCGAATGCCACGGCGAACCCGATCTGCAAGAGCCCCAGGATACTCGCGCTCATCATCGCTGCGAATGTGCCGGCCATGATGATACCGGCCGAGGTGATGATGCCGCCTGTTTTCGCCAGCGCGACCTGGGTGCCCTCTCTGGTGCCGCGTTTCGCTGCCTCCTCCTTCACCCGGCCGATGAGGAAGATGTTGTAGTCCATGCCCAGGGCGACCAGCATCACGAACATGAAGATAGGCACCCACCAGGTCAGCCCGGCCGCTCCGAGGATGTTGACGAACAGGACTCTTACCACGCCAAGTGTCGCCGTGTAAGAAAGCAGAATGGTGAGGATCAGGTAGATCGGCGCGACGATCGCCCGAAGCAGGAGGAGCAGGACCACGAAGATCCCAGCGAGGACGAACACTATCGTACGGGTCATGTCCCTATTCGAGGCGTCCCGCAGGTCGAGCAAGACGGCTGAAGTGCCTTCCACCGCTCCGCTGACACCCACTGTCTGGAGGGTCTGACGCAATGCCGCCACCGTGGTCAACGCCTGCGGGGTGTAGGGGCCCACGCTGAGCACCACTTGGAATCGCGCCGCGGTGCCGTCACTTGAGACGTACGCGTCGTGCAGTGCTTTCAACCCCTCGTTGTTCTTCAGATAGATAGCCGGGAGCATTTGGGCATCGGGCTTCGCTGCGAAGCTTCGACCGAGCAGGGTCAGCCCGCGGCCGAGCTGTGCCAGGGCGGGCATCACTTGTGTAGAGATCGTGTCCGCTGTGACCCCCGACGCTGAGGGTGTCGCGCTTCGCCTACGCTACTGCCAGCACTTTCGCCGGTAGAGGCGCCGGCCGAACTTCCGTCCGTGCTTCCGCCTGTCGCGCCTGGAGAAACCCCGGCCACTTTTGCCAAGCTGGTCAGTGCGGCGACCGACTGCATGTAGGCCGTATCTTGCAGTACCTCTGGGTATGCCCCCGCGAGCTGAGTCAGATAGCCATAGGTATCCAGCAGGCCCGACTCCGCCGTTTGAAGCAACGCGCTTGAGCCCGAACCCGAGGTCTGTGCTTGCTGCAGCTCCACCAATCCTTTGTTCACTGCCTGCGCGAGGGTATCGAGTTGGCTCGAGACAGAGAGCGTGCTTTTGTCCGGAAGCGATGCCGTGAAACTGCGTACCTGGGCGACATCGCCCACTTTTGTGACTGCGGCTTGGATCTGTTCCAGCTTCGGCAAGACCGGCGGGAGAGTCGAAGCCTTTCGCGTCGAGCGCCAAGACGTTGATCGGCTGCATCACGCCAGGCCCTAGGTGCGCGGAAAGGACGTCGAAGCCTTGTCGGGTCGCGTCCGACTTGGGAAGGTCGCCGAGGAGGTCGAAGTCGCGGGCGAGCCCCAAGCCATACACCGCGAGAGGGACCAGGATCACCACGGGGATGACGAGCGCCAGCACCGGCCGGCGGACAACACGGTGCGACCAACTGTTCCAGAAGCGGCCTTCCTTGAGATGTTGCGCTTTGCGCGGCCAGAACGTGCGCTTGCCCAGCAGGGTCAAGAGTGCGGGCGTGAAGGTCAAGGCGGCCAGCAGCGCGATGGCCACCCCGATCGCCAGGCTTGGGCCGCTGGTGTTGAACAATCCGAGCTCGGCCGATGCCATGGTCGCCAGCCCCACGATCACCGTGCCTGCGCTGGAGGCGATTGTCTCGCCGACCGAGCGGGTAGTCTTGCGCACCGCTCCCGCGGGCACGGGATCGTCCGCCATCTCCTCGCGGAAGCGGCTGATGAGGAAGAGGCAATAGTCGGTGCCGGCACCGAACAGGACCACGATGAGAAAGACGTTCGTATACATCGAGATGGTCAGCACATGTGCCCCAAGGAGAGCGACGACCCCGCGCGAGATGATGTACGCGAGCCCGATGGTGGACAGGGGGACGATGGGGCTCACGGGCGACCGGTAGACGAGCAGGAGGATCACGATCACCAGGATGATGGTGATGAGAGTCGTGGAGTCGATACTGCCCTTGGTGTTGCCGTTGTATGCGGCGAGGATCGGGGCGTCCCCGGTGAGGTACGTCTTGACCCCCGCAGGCGCGGCGGCCATATGCTGCTGGATCTGCGCCAGCGCGTCTTTGGTGATCTGCTGGCTGCCGATGGCGTTGAACCGCACGAGCACCAGCGCCACCTGCTTGTCGCTGCTCAGCAGACTTGCCCTCGTCTGATCATCCCCGTAGGTGGGGGACCAGACCTGGTCCACAGCCTTCGGCGTGCTACTGCTGGTGAGCCACTTGGTGAGCGACTCGACGAACGTCAGCGGCTGCCCCTGGTCCGCGCGGTTGCCATTGCCCGCGTCGACCACGATCACCGCGCTGCTGGGGGAGACGTTGGCGGGGAAATACTTGGTCACCATGGCGTTCGCGTCCAGGCTGGGGGCCGATTTGGCGAGGAAGGCGCGCTGGTCGGTAACGCCGACGTTGTTGATGTTGGGGGCGACGAGCGTGAGCACGACGGCCAGGACGATCCAGCCGGCGATGATGAACCAACGAAAGCGAGTGGCGAAAGAACCCAGGCGTGCGAACATCAGTCCACTACCCGGGACAACCTAGGAGCGGTTGATCTTCTTGCGGCGTTTGTACGTCTTCGCCAGCTCCAGGAAGATGCCGACGTCACGGTCCAGATCGCTGTGCGTGCCGTCGAAGTAGAAGACCCGGATGGGGATGCCATCGTGATCCTTGCTCACCACAGGATAGATGGCCTCGGTGACGATGCCGTTCATGCAGGTGAACGGGCTGATGTCGACGATGCCGTCCACGCCTTGCGAGTACATGTAGATGGCGCCGCCCGTGGAGAGGACCATCTCGCCGAGAGCGCCTTCCTGGGGAAGGTACGAGCGGGCATGCTCGAGACCTTGGTGACGTGCGGCTCTTTGCGAGAGGCGAACATCTCGTGGAAGTCTTCCATCAGTGCTTTCTCATCATGGTGCATGATGCGAGCAGTGATAAAGGTTTTGAGCCAATCCTTGCCGAACCTGCGTTTTTCCTCGCGATATCGCCGGAAAGCCTCCTCGTTGGTGTACCAGACCCACTCGCCGACCCCGGCCAGCCAGCATTCGCCGCCCTGGGCCTCGATGTGCCGGATGAGCTCGTTGTTGGCGAACGTATTCAGCCGGCAGAAGATCTCGCCGACCACTCCTATGAGCGCGCGGTCTTCCGTACGGACTGGGATGGCGAGGAACGACTCTTTGACCCTGCCGAAGTGCAGCCTTGAGATCGGCCATGCGCTCCTTGTGACCGATACCTTGGCGGGCGAGCACGGAGCCGGTGAATTCCAGGCTCTCTAGATATACGCGGTCGGTCTGGCCGTGCTCGACCTCGTACGGTCTTGTCATGAGAAGCAGTTTCAGAAGGATGTCCTGCGCGACAACCGCGCGCCAAGCAGTACGGATCAATTCTTGCGCTTGGTCTCCGATGTCGGCGTAGCCATCCGCTGAAGTGAGCGAAAAGACGGCGAGGTCGCCGTGGTCGTGATCCTCGAGGATCCGCTCGAGCAGGGACGCATACTGGCCGAAGCGGCACGGACCGTTGGCTGTGGGCAGCAGGAAGGCGGTCTTCGCCGGGTCGAGCTGCTCGTCTTCGACCAGCTTCATGAAATCGCCCAGCACGATTCGCTGCGGATAGCACTCGTCGCCGGAAGTGTACTTGCCGCCAAGCTCGAGAGTCCGCAGATCTTCAGGCGGAGTGACCCGGGCGTCGTAGCCGATGGAGCGGAACGCGGCAGCCAGCAGATACGAGCCCCCGTACGGCATCCGGGGAAGCCAGAGGGTCCGTCCGGTGACGTCCGCTTTGTTCCTTGCGATCGGGCTATGGTCGGCGCCGCGCAGTGCAATGGGTTTGGGCAGCAAGGCGAGCGCCGCGGCCAGAGCCTCTTCAGAGCCCTTGCCGTTGTCATGGCCTAGCGTGGTGCGGGTGCCCACCTAGCCCTCCCTGACCGTTTCTTTCGGAACGTGCTCTCCGCGGGCCCACCAGCGCAGGAAGCCCTTGCTGTCCAGATAAGCTTCGCACCTCGTCATCGCCCCCGCGTCGTTGGTGTGCTCGTCGAACTGGAGGATGAGGAACGGGTCGTGCGCCGCCGGCCGGATGAAGTGCTTGACGTACGAATCGGGTCCGCATTTGAAGTTGGTCATGTAGATGATATGCAGGTTGGGGTACCGCGCTACCACCTTCGCCGCCTGCAAGATCTTGCGACCGTAGTTCCAGAACATGTTGGCGGTGATATCTCGGGTCTCGACTCTCCAAATGGGCAGGAAATCGAGCGGGATGATGTTCACTCCGTAGTACCGGCGCAGTTTTGCGGGTATGTCCATGTTCACGCCGGAATCGTAGATATTGTACGGCCGGCCGACTAGGACGATCCCCAGCTCGTCGTGCTCGGCGAGCGTGGCGAGGGCATCCGCCCCCGCGACAACCAACCGGGCCCGGAAGTCGCCCTGCGCGGCGTAGGCTTCTTTCAGCGCCTCGTCCACCGTCTTTTCCGGTACACCGAAACGCTTCATCGCCGGACGCAGAGCGTCTCGGATGTCGTCTGGTCCGCGGCGGAAGTGAAGCGTGGGCGCGAGGATGCGCTCACGATACCGCTGGAAGTGCGGGGCAAAGCCGATCACGTGGGGGAGCGTCTGTCCCCAGGGGCAAGCATGCGACTCGAGCTCAGGGTGGTCCGTCTCTTCGTTCAACTGATTCGGGACGAACACGAAGTCCGCTCCCTCCTCGAACAGTTCGGCCACGTGGCCATGAGCGACTCTTATCGGGAAGCAGGGCTCCGCCACCGAGTACTCGACACCGGCCTCCCTGATCTTCTTGTCGGTCTGCCGCGACACCATGACGTCGAAGCCGCAGCCCCGGAAGAAGGTGGCCCAGAAGGGCAGGCGGTCGAACGTGTACATCGCGCGGGGGATACCCATGGTTCCGCGCGGCGCTCCGGTGCCGCTCCGCTGCACGCCGGAATAGTCGTCGGCCTCCGACACGAACGAGAACATCAAGGATTCGCGGAAGGCCAGCAGATCGCGGATGATCGGCTCACGGTCGACTTTGGCCCGCTTGCGATAACGGTCGGAGCATTTGTCGCCCCAGTAGGTCTTCTCTTCGCCTATGGTGAACTGGCGGATGTCGCACTCGTTGCTGCAGCCCTTGCAGGTGAACTCACGCATGGTGTAGTCCACCTGGTCAGATCCCATCCGCGGAAACGCGATGGCGCTTGGGTCGCGGCCATCTTCTCGCGTGCCAGTAAGGCGGATCCGATTGCACCCACCACGCCGTTGTGCGGGGGGACGATGATGTCCTTGCCCAGGATCATGCTGAACGCGGCCGCCACGGAGTCGTTGTAGGCGGTGCCGCCCTGGAAATAGATGGTGTCGCCGACGTACCGTTGGCCGACGAGACGGTTGAGGTAATTGGTGGCGATGGAGTATGCGAGTCCGGCGACGAGGTCCTTCTTGCGAGCGCCGCGCTGCACGTAGCGAATTGACGTCGCGCTCCATGAACACGGTGCATCGCTCGCCCAGGCGCACCGGCGCCTCTGACGAGAGCGCGAGTTCCGCGAACTCGCCGATGATGTTGATGTCGAGCTTCTCCGCCTGTTCCTCCAAAAAGGATCCGGTTCCCGCGGCGCAGGCCTCGTTCATGGCGAAGTCCACCACCACGCCGTCCTCGAGGCTTATGTACTTGGAGTCTTGTCCACCGATCTCGAAGATGGTGTCGGGGACCCGGTCGATGAGCTTGCGTCCGATGAACGTGGCGCCGGTCTTATGGGCCGTGATCTCGTCGTTGACCGTGTCGGCGCCGATGAGCTCGCCGATCAACTCTCGGCCCGAGCCGGTGGTGCCGACCCCTAGGATGCGCAGTCGTGGGCCCATCTCCTCCCAGATGTCGGAAAGGCCCTTGTTCACGACCTCCACCGGACGACCGTCGGTTTTGACGTAGATCTCCTTGACGACCTCCCCGGCCGTGTCCAAGACCACCAGGTTGGTCGATACGGAGCCCACGTCCACGCCCAGGTAGGCGTCTATCTGTTCGTCCGCTGGGAACTGGTAAGGCTTCACCCTGTCGCGCAGCAGGATTACGCGGTCCATCGACAGCGCGTCACTCGTCTGGAAGGCGGAAGCTGGTCCCCCTTCCAACGAGGCCAGGTCAAGGCTCGCGGTCTGCCCACTCGCCTTTTGCTCGGCGCGGACGGCGGCTTCGTCGGCCTCCAATAGAGCGCTGCCGATGGCGCCCATCCAAGCGTAGTACGCAGGGATGACCAGCCTGTCCTCGTCCATCCCGAATGCCTCGCGCAGAGCGCCCACCGCGCCCTTATTGGCCGCCACTCCCCCGATGAACGCCACCTTGCCCGTGACCTCTTTGCCCTTGGTGATCGTGCCGCGGTAATTGCGCACGACTGCATTGCAGAGGCCTTTCAGCACCTCCGGGGGCTGGTAGCCCTTCTGCTGAGCGTGGATCATGTCCGACTTCGCGAACACCGAGCAGCGGCCGGCGATGGACGCTGCTTTGCCGGCGCCTCGGACGATGTCCCCGACATCCTCGATGTCATAGAGAAGCCGATTGGCTTGCTGGTCCATGAAAGATCCCGTGCCCGCGGCGCAGTCGCCGTTGGTGCCGTAGTCCGCGATGCCCACGCGGCCCGTGGCTTCGTCGATCTCCAACTGAATGAACTTGGAACTCTCGCCGCCCATCTCGAAGACGGTGGAGATATCGGGATGCAATTCCCCCGAAGCGCGCGCGATCGCCTTGAACTCGTTCTCGTAGGGAACGTCCAAGAGTTGGCAGATGAGTTTGCCGCCGCTCCCGGTTACGCGGACACCGGCGACCAGGCCGTCCGGGAGTGCCTCGAGCACTTGGGCCAGCAGCTCGCGCGTGGCCCCCGATGGGCTCCCTTTGATGCGCCGGTAGGCGGTGGCGAGCACCGGAGGCGCAGACTCTGCCGGAAATACACGCTCGTCTGCCTCTGGAACGTAAAAAAGCGGGGAAGAAGAAGCCAGTTCCTTGAAGAGGTCACGGTCTTCCGGCGTGCCGACGACAGCGATCTTCACGCTGATGCAGCCGATATCGATGCCAAGCGTTGCCATAGTCAGAGCACAGCCTCCGCATTGGGCGGTCCCCGGTCTGCACGCGAGTGGTCCCGCAGGCCGGCTTTCCCCGCCGTGACCGCTATAAAGACCAGGTGGGGCACGCTGTAGGAGGGGACTCCGAGGGCCCCCCGTGTGCCTTGACCGCCGGTTTTCTTGCTTCGCAGTGCGGATAAGCTTACCACGTCATGTGCCTCCGAGGCTCCCACGGCGTCGTCGAAAAGAGCGCAAATACCACCCTGTACGCCTGCCTCGCGCTTACCAAAGGCCGCCAGGAATGGTCCATCAGCCTCTTTCCCGCGGCGAGTCCGCAGCAGCGGTCGTGCGCAGAGGGCCCGGTATCGCCGGGCCCTCTCGACCAGAAGGGGGATGGTCACGTGTGACGGGTCGTCGGCCGAGCGTCAACACTCACGGCTTGACGATCGTGGATCGAGCTCAGCCAATCGCTAGTCCTCCGGTTTCTCCCGTGCGGATACGGATGCATTCGTGAAGGTCGAGGATAAAGATCTTACCGTCGCCGATGTTGCCGGTGTGCGCGCCTATCCTGATCGCGTCGAGGGTCGGTCCGACGAACTGCTCGTTGACCGCGATCTCGATCTTCACCTTGCGCAGTAGGTTACCCGGCTCAACGTGGCTGCGGTATATCTCAGCCACTCCTTTCTGGCGTCCACGGCCCATGACGTCAGACACGGTTATCAGGTGGATCTCCGCCTCCTCCAGGGCTTCCATTACAGCCTCGAGCTTGTCGGGCTGGATCACGGCGATTATGTACTTCATCTGTTCACAGCTCCTTTGCAGACCGTGGGCATCAGAGGTGGAGGGAAGCCGGGTAAGCAGGCACGCCCATCTCCGGGACGTCGAGGCCGATCATCTCCTCGTCCCTGGTCACTCGAATGCCCTGGATCCGGTTCTGGATGCGGAAGAAGGCGTACATGAGCCCGAATGCCCACACCACCACGACCACCACGTCGATGGCCTGGGCGCCCAATTGGCCCCAACCTCCGCCGTAAAAGAGGCCCCGCACGGTCCCAGCAACGCCGTTGAAACCGTTCCCATACGTGCCGTCCGCGAACAGACCCACCGAGAGGAGGCCCCAGAGTCCGTTGACCGCATGAACCGCGACGGCGCCGGGCGGGTCGTCGACTTTGAGGACGCGTTCGACGAACAAGACGGCACCTACCACGAGGCAACCTGCGACCAAACCGATGATTGCGGCGCCGACCGTGCTGACGAACGCGCACGAAGCTGTGATTGCCACGAGGCCGGCGAGCATGCCGTTAGCCGCCATCGAGGGGTCGGGTTTTCCGAAGAGCTTCCACATCAAGAACATGGCCGCGAGGCTCCCGAATGCGGCGGCGATAAAAGTGTTGACGATGATCACGGGGAAGCGCAGGTCTGTCGCCGCCAAGGTGGAGGCCCCGTTGAAACCGATCCAGCCGAAGACAAGAAACAAGGTGCCCAGGATGGCGATGGGGATGTTGTGACCAAGGATGGTCCGTGGCTTTCCATCCTTCCCGAACTTCCCAATACGGGGACCAAGCACGATGGCACCGGCAAGTGCTGCTAAGCCACCGACTGCGTGGACCACTCCGGAGCCGGCGAAGTCGAGAGCCCCGTGTCCCAGACCTATGTTGCGTCCCAGGGCTGAGAGCCAGCCGCCGCCCCACACCCAGCTTCCGTAGATCGGATAGACGATGGCGGCCATGAAGAAGCCGTAGATGCAAAAGGCTGAGAACTTCCACCGCTCGGCCATTGCTCCAGTGGGGATGGTGGCCGCGGTGTCCATGAACACCAGCTCGAAGAAGAACAAGGCGAGGATGGCCACGTCGTAGCTGCGGCCCGAAAGGAAGAACCCCTGGTGCCCGATGAGCCCCCAGCCGTGGATGCCGGCCAGCCCGGTAAGGGGCTGAGTACCGCCCAACGTGCTGAGAGTGCCTACACCGCCGAACTGGAAGGCGAAACCGACCGCCCAATATGCCACCACGCCGATGGCGAAGATGACGAAGTTGGTCATGATCACGTGCACCGCGTTCTTCGCGCGACAGAAGCCGGTCTCGAGAAGAGCGAAGCCAGTCTGCATGAAGAAGACGAGCGCGCCGCCGAAGATGAGGAAGAACATATTCAACGAGACTGTGACGTGTCCCAACTGGGCGGCGAGCTCACCGGTGGTCGGCTGGCCCGGGACCTTCGACAATACGTCGGCCGCGGTGCCGGTCGCTGTCCCACTAGGGTCGCCCGCGTGCGCCATCCCCACGATGAGGACGAACAGCAGTCCGGCCAAGCCCAGGATCTTTATGGCCATCTTGGCCACCGGGGACCAGGCCCATGGAGCCTGGATCGTAAGGGGTGGGGGGGACGGATCCCTCCGGAAGATGGGTGCTCGCATGTCGCCTCCTTGGTGAAGAGCTGGGCCGGTCTGCTGGCATGATACAAACCAAGCTTTTTGTACACATGTTCCAGGTGTCGGGAAAAATGATGGTCGGCGCTGTACAAATGCACAGGAGAAACCGCCATCATGCGCGGATTTCGGCATTTCTCCTATCCGAAGAGATAAGCCATCTTCCGGTGGCCTTGGCCATGTGGCCAAGAAGGCTCTTATTCTGGTATCCTGGACAGTACGATGCCGGTGACAGTGGGACAGATCTTGGAGCTCGACGTGCTCAAGGACGCTCGCCTTCTCGCGGGCGACGAAGGACTGGGCCGAAAGGTCACGTCGGTGACCGTAGGAGAGGTGCCGGACATAGCCGACTGGCTCTCCGGCGGGGAGTTGGTCCTGTCTACGATGTTCGCCGTCAAGGGCGATCTGGAGCGTCAGCGTGAGTTTTGTCGGCGTGTCATGCTGGCGGGGGCCGCCGCTCTCTTCGTCAAGACCACCCGCTTCGTGGAGAATGTGCCGCGAGACGTGCTCGAGCTCGCGGAGAGGCGGGGCTTTCCCATCATCGAGGTGCCCCAGGGGCTGCGCTGGACCCGCTTGATGCAAGAAGCCACCGAGATCATCATCAACCGGCAGGCCTCCCAGCTGGAGAAGTCCCAGTCCATCCATCGAGATCTTCTGGGAGTGGTGATCAGAGGCGGTGGTTGGCAGGAGCTGGCCGACGAGGCCTCTCGCCTGATGGAGATGCCGGTGGTCATCCTTGACGTGTATCTCGAGCTTCTGGCAGCGTCGTCCGGACTTCCGCTCGGCGCCGGCGCACTCGAGGAGAACCTCAAGAAGCCGGAGTCTCAGGCAAGGCTCGACGCCTTGGGGCGTGGGCAGAAACTGGAACATGTGCAGCTCGAAGGGCTGCCCGCTTTCTTCGTCCTTCCGATCGTCGCCAGCCACAAACGGCTGGGCTACGTCTGCGCTCTCACGGATTCTCCCGCGCTTTCCTCCATGGAGACGCTGGCTCTCGAGCATGCCGCCACCATCGCCACTTTGGAGATGGCACAAGACAGGGTCCGCTTCGAGACGGAGGTAAGGCTCAAAGGCGACTTCGTCGACGACGTGATCAGTGGCGGTGCCGACGATTCCGTGCAGCGCCGGGGAGCGTTTCTCGGCTGCGATCTCAGTCACGGGGCGACGGTGATACTTCTAGGCATAGACGAGTTCAACGGGGTGGTGCCGCGCAAGGGTCTCACCCCCGAGGATCTTGACCAGCGCATCGAGCGCTACTTCTCACGATGCTCGAGGATCGTCAGCGCGTGGTCGGCGTCTTCTCTCGCCAGCCTGAAGTCCGGGCACCTGATCCTGTTTCTCTGTGGAACGTCGTCCAGGGACGTGGTCGCTGTGGGCAAACTGGCCGCACGGCTCCAAGGTCTGGGCAAGGAGATGGGGGACCTCTCGGTCTCTGTCGGTATCGGGGGTCATGTGACGGACCCGGGGCAGCTCAACCGGGGTTATCAAGAGGCTCTGGTGGCGCTCAAAGTCGGGCGCAAGCTCAGTGGCTCCGGCGAGTCTCCTGCATTTCAACGACGTGGGCACATACAAGATCTTGTTCGATATCTGGGAACGTGACCCCGACGAAGTCCGCGCGCTCTACGAAGAGACCATCGCTCCCGTAGATCAGTACGACGAGGAGAACGCCACCCAGTTGGTGCAAACTCTGGTCGTTTACCTTCACAATAATGAGAACCTCACGAAAACGGCCCAGGACCTCTTCGCTCACCGGCACACTATCCGCTACCGGCTCACCAAGATCGCTGACATCACCGGGCTCAGCATGTTCCAGAGCGAGCACAAAGAGCGTCTCGGTCTGGGTCTCAAAGCGCGCAGTCTCCTGAGAGGCTGACGCCTGCTCCAAAAGTACAAGAGGTTCGTTTGACTCTTGTACATGATGGCGCTTCCCCGTGCTTTGTCGATGGGCTCTAATTAGTCCACACGGCGGCCTTGCCGCAATCCGGCGAGGGAGAGACAGATGCGGTTTGTGAGACGTAGGAAGTGGCTACTGATGCTGTTGGTGGTCATGTTGGCGTCTCTTCTCTTCGTCGCCTTGTCCACGGCGGCCTGGGCGGCCGGTCCCACCGCGACCGCTGCGGCCACTCCTACGACCTCTGCCGCGCCTATCACGGCGACCACCGGCAACGCTGCCACCGCGACCGCTGCTCCCGGCGCGACGACCACTGCCGCGCCGACCGCGAACGCTACGGCCGCGACTGTGCCGGACAAGGTGGACTCCGGCGACACCGCGTGGATGCTGGTGAGTACCGCACTTGTCATGCTCATGACGCCGGGTCTGGCGTTCTTCTATGGCGGGATGGTGCGCAGGAAGAACGTGCTCTCCGTCTTGATGCAGTGCTTCATCCTGATGTCCGTGATCAGCATCCAGTGGGTACTCTTCGGGTACAGCCTCGCGTTCGGCCACGATCATGGCGGGCTCATCGGCGGCCTCGGCTGGGTCGGGCTGCGCGGGGTGGGGCTGGCGCCTAACCCGGAGTACGCCGCGACTATTCCGGCGCAGCTGTTCATGCTCTTCCAGATGATGTTCGCTGTCATAACGCCCGCCCTGATAGTGGGTGCCTTCGCAGAGCGCATGAAGTTCAGCGCTTTCCTGGTGTTCTCACTCCTCTGGGCGACGATCGTCTACGATCCTCTGGCTCACTGGGTGTGGGGAGTAGGCGGCATTCTGAGGCAGTTCGGCGCCCTGGATTTCGCCGGGGGGACTGTGGTCCACATCAATGCCGGGATGGCGGCACTGGCGGCAGCCTTGATCCTAGGGAAGCGGCGAGGCCATCCGGACACGGGGCCGCCGCACAACCTGCCGTTCGCGATCCTCGGAGCAGCGCTCCTGTGGTTCGGGTGGTTCGGTTTCAACGCGGGTAGCGCGCTCACCTCGGGCGGGCTCGCCACCACCGCGTTCCTCTCTACTCACTTGGCGGCCTCCGCTGCCGCCGCGGCGTGGGCCTTGCTCGATTACATCTTCAGCAAGCGGCCCACTGCCCTGGGCGTGATATCGGGGGCCGTCGCCGGACTGGTCGCGATCACACCGGCGTCCGGCTTCGTCAGCCCGATGGCGGCGCTGGCTATCGGCGCGATCGCAGGACTCGTCTGCTACGTCATGGTGGTCGTGGTAAAGACCAAGTTCGGCTACGACGACGCCCTCGACGCTTTTGGTGTGCACGGGATCGGCGGCATGATCGGGGCTTTCGCCACCGGCCTCTGGGCGACCAAAGTCCTCAACCCGGCGGGCGCCAACGGCCTGTTCCATGGCAACGCGCACCAACTCCTCGTCCAGTTCGTGGCCCTGGTGGCTGCGGCGGCGTACTCCTTCGTGTTGTCGTTCGGCCTGCTCAAGCTGGTCGATCGGCTCATCGGCCTGCGGGTCAGCCAGGACGAGGAACGCATCGGCCTCGACCTGACGCAGCACAAGGAATCCGCCTACACGCAGATGGCATAGCTCAGGAGGCAAGGAGTCTCGCGTGAAATACATCATCGCCATAATCCAACCCGACCGCCTTGACACCGTCCTCGATGCGCTCAAGGAAGACGAGATCAACCTGGTCACCGTGTCCGACGTCATGGGCCGCGGTAGGCAGAAAGGCGTGGCCGAGGTCTACCGGAGTCACGTCGAGCCCGGCAATCTCCTGCGTAAGGTCAAGGTCGAGATAGCGGTGAGCGACAACCGAGTCTGGCAGACCGTCGATGCGATCACTCGAGGCGCCCGCACGGGTAACATCGGAGACGGCAAGATATTCGTCCTCGATCTACAGGAGTGCGTCCGCATCCGTACTGGTGAGACCGGGGAGCAGGCGATCGCCTGATCCAGCCCCGTTTTCATACCCCTCAAGTCCACTGATCCGCCGTCAGTGAGGAAAGGCCCGGCCACCCCGCCGGGCCTTTCCGCCTCTATGAAAGAGCCAGCTACGATGGAGCTCCTAGGCCAGGTACGCGTGTCATCCCGTCATTGGGAACTGCTTTCCCCGAGGGGCCTACCCGGACCAACTATCGCTGCTAATTTGCTTGTTTAAGGCTGCCTGGTATTCTTCCTGGTCAGCCGACCGATGAATACAGGCGGGGAGTAGGTCGGCGGGACCACGCCGGCAAAGAGGCGGAAGTGGAACCGGGTACAGCCAAGACCATTTATACAGTTGGCTTCTGGGCGGCGGTTCTGGCCGCGTTTTTCGCCGTTGCCTACGACATCGGACAGATCGTTGAATGGGTCGGTCTCATGGGGTCCGGCGGGGGCCCAGAGAACAACAGCACTTGGTTGGGTCTGGTGGTTCTCCTTGTTCCGTCCCTCTTTCTGGGAATTGCATTCGTGGTCATGATGGTGGCCCTCCACCGCCAAGCACCGACATCTGGGAAGATCTGGAGCCACACGGGGCTGACGTTCGCCACGATGTACGGCGTCCTAATCTGTATGAACTACTTCGTGCAGCTCACGCTTGTTGCTCCACACCTCTATCGAGGTGATACTCCCGCTCGTGTTCAGCCCTTTGTGTTCAACGTTTTCGACTCGTTCACCTGATCGGTTATCTCATGGGCTATCCTGACCTGATTCGCCGGTGCGGGTGACCGGGGTGCTGACGTCAGGCGAGGAAGTTCGGAACCTTCAGGTATCTGGCAATCTCGCCGCCTCATGGTTGTCGCTCCTGTGATTCCTAGCCATCGGCCCCGATTTTCCGCCGCACTGGACCGCCATCCGAGGGTGCGGCTTCGCTGAGGGGGGAGAGGTACCTCCATCTCAATCGCGGACCGGTGCAGGCACAATCTCGCCCCTGCAAGACATATCAAGAAGTAAGGGCGTGGGACGAGCTGGGAGTGAACTCGCGCCGAGGCCTCCCCGTTTCCTTCGCTCCTCGCCAGCCGCCTTCAGCGCTAAATCCAAGATGTTGCGAAAATAATCCTATTTGCAGCGTATTTTGGTGCGATAGGCGGATACGCAAATGAAGAGGCGGACTTCCTCCGCGTCAACTGATGGCAAATGGGGGCAAGGTGAGGCCAGCCTAAACAGGTGCGCGTAACAGTTTGTCCACCGTTTGACATATAGTGGTCCTTGGGTCACGACGCGCGTCGGAAGATGCCGAGCTGGGCGCCACCGCTGTCATCCTCGCCTGTGATGAGTCGAGCGCCATCACCGGTCAGACCATGGTGGCGGCTTGCGGCACGCATATGTGGGGATAGCGACAGGGCAGGAGGGAAGGAGGGCCAAGTAGGGTGATCAAGGCGGTCATCTTCATCCAGCGGCGCAAAGACCTGACGCGGGAGCAGTTCAAAGAGTACCGGCAGACCAGCTCGAGCAGGAGAACGTCGAGAAGAACTCGGTGCGCAGGATAGTGGCAAGTTTCGTCGTGAATGGGGTCGAAGGGCCGGAACCACCGTTTGACGGGAGGGTGGAACCGAGCCCCAAATTGTGGCAGTCAATCAGCGAGTATCTGATGGTCGTCGGGACCGCAAGGGAAACGCAGGCGTAGAAGGGGAGGGCACATGGTAGACAAACCGCAACAATCTAAGGATGAGGAGCAGGGCGGTCTACTCGAAGGCAAAGCAGTTAGCCGGCGCGATTTCCTGAAGATCGCCGGCATCGCGGGCGCGACCATCGGGGTCGGAGCAGGCCTGGGTGGCTTGGTGGCGGCCTGCGGCGGCACCACCACCACTACCACGGCCGCGACCACCGCGACCACCGCGGCGCCGGGGACGACGACCACCGCGGCTCCGAGCAGCTCCACGACGGTGACTTCTGCCGCGACCCAAGGGCGCGAGGTCAAGATCGGCAACCCGACGCCACAAACCGGCGTGCTGGCTAGCTTTGGTGCCTACGAAAAGTGGTCGACTGGTCTCAGCGCCAAGGTTCTGGGTGATGGGATCGTGCTTGGCGATGGTCAGATGCACAAGATCTCGATAATCCAGCAGGATACGCAGTCCGACTCCAACCGGACCGGCCAAGTCGCTGGAGACCTGATCACCAACCAGAAGGTGGACATGCTGGTGTGCTCCGGCACGCCGGACACCGATAACCCTTCGGCGGACCAGGCGGAAGCCCTGGGTTGCCCGATGCTGTTCACCAACAACCCCATAGAGGCCTTCATCTTCGGCCGGGGCCATACTATGGACACCGTCGAGAAATACGTCTACGGCATGGTCTTCGGGGTCCTTCAAGAAGTGATCATAGAGCCCCAGGCCTATTCCAAGGTCCCGACCAACAAGCATGTGGGCCTTCTTTTCGCCAACGACGCCGACGGCAACGCCTGGGCGCCCACGCTGCAGAAGGGGTTTACGGCTCAAGGCTACCAGGTGACGCTGCCGGACCTCTACCAGGACGGGACCGAGGACTACACGGCGCAGATCACGGCCTTCAAGAAGGATGCCTGCGAGATATGCGTAAGCTCGTCCAACCCGCCGGACTTCGTGAACTTCTTCAAGGGGGCCATACAGCAGCAGTACAAGCCCAAGCTGGTGTTCTGCGGCGGCAAAGCCTTCGGCGACTTTTCCTTCGCAAATTCCTTGGGCGACATGTCCATCGGTTTCATGGCTTGTTGGCTCCTCCATCGCACCTTCCCCTTCACGGACTCGCTAACGGGTATGACGGTCGCCCAACTCTGTGATCAATACGAAGCGGACACCGGGATGCAATGGAGCGAGAATTGTGGCGTCCAAGCTAAGCTCAGCTGGGCCGTCGACGTGCTCAAGCGGGCCACAAACCTCGACGACAAACAGACAATCGTCGATGCCATCAAGACGACGAAGCTCGAGACGATTTACGGCCCCGTCGATATGACCGCGCCGGTGGACCAGACCGTCAAGACCAGTCGGCACATAACTCCGAACCTTTGTCTGATGGCGGATACAACCTCGCAGTGCGTGCGGGGCGCCGATGCGAAGCCGAACCCCGTCACCAAGTGGAAGTACGAGATGAATGTCGTGGCCTCGGATGACGTCCCCAACCTGCCGAGCTACCAGACGATCGAGCAGTACTACGCGTAGAGGGCGGGAAGCCGGCGGCGGGCACGGCTCCGGCCGTGCCCGCCGCGTCCGCGCCCCGGGCTCGCCCGGCTTTCTGCTCGAGATGTCGAGGTGCCCGACCCGCTCTCCGCGACGGCCCCATGTCGGCGGGCCTGGGCCCGGCAATGATTTAATGCTGAGCGGCCACAAACAGGTCGCTCTGCTGGACCCGAATGTGCCGGAGGCCGTGGAGCACCTGAAGGCGCTTGGCGCGAGGATCGCGAGCTACAAGACGGTCGATCGATCCGGAGGACGTGGGGGGAGTTCGGCGTCGTGTTCATCGTAGACCACACCGGAGCGCTCATCGAAGTGCACGAGGCCAAAGAACGACCCCGACAGAAGAGGCGGCAGCTGACTACTTTTGAGGCCGTTTCTGGCACTGATAGCCTAGGGAGAAGCAAGCCGACGGCTTGCTTCTACTGACTGTGGAACGCCTGAGTAGAAAGCATCTTGCTGCAAATAAAGGAGGAGGTGACCGGTGTCAGACGCATCCCCGTACAAGCGGGTGTTCGAACCCCTTCAGGTCAGGCAGGTGAGGTTCAGGAACCGCTTGGTGAAATCACCCCAAGACATGAATTTTGCCGACTTTGAAGATGGGACAATCACCAAGGAGCATCTCGATTTTTACGGCGCGCTCGCAGGGGGTGGCGTCGGGGCAATAATCGTGGAGCAATCGATTGTCGACGAGCAGGGTGACCGCGACGGAACGATCTCCGTCTTCGACGATAGATTCCTTCCTGGAATGACCAAGCTGGCGGCCGCCGCTCATGAGCATGGCTGCCCAATCATCCTTCAGATAAACCACCTGGCTGCCTTTGCGCACTTTCCGCCGAACGGGAGGCATCCAGACTTCGTGGCCGTGGCGCCATCGGCCCTCACGGAAGAGCAAAGACAACAGGTCTACCTCGGCATCCCTGCCCGTAGCCCACGCGCCCTGACGATTCCCGAGATCAAGAACATCGTGCAGCGGTTTGCCGAGGCGGCGGCGCGGGCGAAGAAGGCGGGATTCGACGGCGTAGAGCTGCATGGCGACCACTACTACTTGATCAACGCCTTCTTGTCGCGTGTCTATAACAAGCGTGAGGACGAGTACGGATGTGGGTCGCTAGAGAACAGGGCCCGTTTTCCGGTCGAGGTGATGCAAGCCTGCCGGGAGCGTGTGGGTGAAGACTTCATCGTGGGGATGAAGCTGAAAGGGGCCGAGTACGGTGATCCCTTGGGGACGACGATCGACGAGGCCAAAGAATTCGCCAAGATGCTTGAGGCGGCCGGTGCAGACTATTTCAACATCACCGTTGACGGCTACTTTGACCGCTCGGGCGAGCCCGGCCACTGGCGAGTGATCATCCCTGAGCAGATGTTCTATCCGGAGCCTCCTAGCCCGCTTGACAAAGATCTCGAAGGCATGCGCGAGTCTCCTGCTTTTGCCGTGCTGCCCGCGGCCACGGCCATCAAGAAGGTGGTCTCGGTGCCTGTGGGAGCAGTGGGGGGCATGGATGCCCAAGTGGGCGAAAAGGCGCTCGAAGACGGGAAGCTGGATTTCATTATCATGGGAAGGCGACTGTTGTCCGACCCTGAGTACCCGTCCAAGCTGGGTGCCGGGAAAGAGGACGAGATTCGGCCGTGTATTCGTTGCATCACCTGCGAAACGAGAATGGTCGAGTATGAAGGTCTGCGCTGTGCGGTCAACGCCTCGATTGGTCGGGGGTGTGAGACAAAGTTTCAGCCCGCCGACGGGCCCAAACAGGTCGTGGTTGTTGGCGGGGGACCCGCTGGTCTCGAGGCCGCGAGGGTTATGGCTCTTCGGGGGCACGAGGTAAGTCTGTACGAGAAGGAGCCGTATCTGGGCGGCCTCGTCAACATGGCGGCTCTCGTCCGGGGAACCGAAGTGTTTCTACTCCCGGATCTTGTCGACTACTACAAGCGGGAGATGAGAAGGCTGGGGGTCAAGGTCAACCTCAGCGAGGAATTCTCGTCTACTACCGCCGCCAAGTTGAAACCCGATGTTATTGTTGTGGCTTCCGGGGGCATGTCCGACACGCTCGATATCCCGGGCATGGAGCGGAAGAACGTGATCTCGAGCGCCGAACTCAGAGAAAAGGCGAACTCAGCCTTGAGGCTGCTGGGCCCCAAGATGCTCGGCCGGGTTACGAAGATGTGGCTGCCGGTGGGTAAAACAGTCGCGATCATCGGGGGCGGTATACAGGGGTGTGAGACGGCGGAGTTCTTGGCCAAGCGGGGCAGAAAAGTGACCATTGCTGAAGCGACCGACCAGGTAGGGATGGAGATACCTCTTCTTCAGCGCATCCTGCTCATGCCCTGGTTTGCCAAGAAAGGCGTGGAGATTCTGATCAAGGTGGAGTTCAAAGAGATCAATGATGGGGGCCTGGTGGTCAGGACGGACGGGCAGAACAGGACTATTCCGGCGGACACCGTGATTGTCGCTCTCCCTCTTAAGCCAAACAACCAAGTGTACGAGTCACTCAAAGCGGCAGCTCCGGATGTCCGGATGATCGGTGACTGCCGCAGTCCCGGGCTGATAATAGACGCGGTCGCGGCTGGCTTCGAATTGGGGCGCGCCATCTAATCCGCGAGTGGCTTCGTTCAGGGCGTCGCTGCTTCTTACGCCGCCCATAAGGTAGTTCGATGACCCGGCGGTAGATGCGAGTGGTGTAGTTGCGACTCGCAGCGGTACCCGGGCGGTGCGCCCAATAGGCATGCGGACCGGCGCACAGCGAAAAGGGGCGCCCAGCTTGCGCCGGACGCCCCTTTCTGTCTGTCATGCCCCGGTGACGCGGGTTACCAGGGGCAGCTGAACAGTCTAGAGGATAGGTAAATAGTGGCTGATCTCGTAGGGAGTGACGAGCGCTTTGTACTCGTCCCACTCAGCCCATTTGTTGCGGATGAGGTAGTCGCAGACGTGGTCGCCCAGGGCACCGCGTACGAAGTCCGACTTCTCGAATTCGCAGATGGCCTGGAAGAGGTCTTCGGGCAGCGAGGTGATGCCCGCCTTGTTCCGCTCGTCTTCGGTCATCTCATAGATGTTGTTGCTCGCTTCCGGCGCGAGTTGCATCCCCTTCTCGATACCATCCAGGCCGGCGGCCAGCATGGCGGCGAAGGCAAGGTACGGGTTGCACGCGGGGTCTGGGTTGCGTAGCTCTACCCGGGTGGCGTTCTCTTTGCCCGGCTTGTACAGCGGGACCCGCACCATGGCGGAACGGTTGCGGCGCGACCAGCATACGTACACGGGAGCTTCGTAGCCGGGGACCAGACCTCTTGTACGAGTTGATCCACTGGTTGGTGACCAGGCACATCTCCTTCACGTGCGCGAGGAGGCCCGCCACGTACGACTTGCCGATGGCGGATAGGTTGTACTCGTCGCTCGCATCGAAGAAGGCGTTCCGGCCGTTCTTGAAGAGCGACTGGTGCACGTGCATCCCGGAGCCGTTGACGCCGAACATCGGCTTCGGCATGAAGGTCGCGTAGACGCCTTTGGATTGTGCGATCTCTTTTACGGTGAGCCGATAGGTCATGACCTGGTCGGCCATGGTCAGCGCGTCCGTGTAGCGCAGGTCGATCTCGTGCTGGGACGGGGCCACCTCGTGGTGCGAGTACTCGACCGGGATGCCCAGAGCATGCAGCGCGTTGATGGTGTCACGGCGCAGGTCGGTGCCGGCATCAAGCGTGGTGAGGTCGAAATACCCGCCCTGGTCGAGCACCTCGGTGCCGCAGGCTGTCCTGGAAGTAGAAGAACTCGAGCTCCGGGCCGACGTACATGGTGTAGCCCAGGTCTTCGGCTTTCTTGACGACCTTCTTGAGAACGTTGCGCGGGTCGCCGTCGTAGGCATCGCCGTTGGGCTGCTTGATGTCGCAGAACATGCGCGCGGTGCCACCCGCGCCCGCCCGCCAGGGGAGCAGCGCGAAGGTGGCGGGATCGGGCCAGGCCACCATGTCGGACTCTTCGATGCGGGCAAAGCCCTCGATCGATGAACCGTCAAAGCCCATGCCTTCGTCGAAGGCGCCCTCTAGTTCTGCCGGGGTCACCGCGAAGCTTTTGAGGAAACCAAGGACGTCGGTGAACCAAAACCTCACGAACTTGATCTGCTTGTCCTCGACGATGCGAAGAACGTCCTCTTTGGTCAGTTTCTCCCCCATCGGCTGCTCCTTTCAGGGTAAGTGGGGATTTCCATCACTAGTAGACATACAGTCTGCCGTATGGCCGCGAGGTATAGGGGTAGACCTTGACAAAGGGCTTGTCAAGTACATTCCCAGGATCGATCTCCATCACCACACAATAGTCGTTGACGATCTCTTGGATCCTTGCCCAGTCGGCGTCCGTGGGAGGGGCCGTGCGCACTTCCTTGCCGAGCTGATGTTCGGCCACTTCTCCCCGTAGGTACATGACGCCGGCATGCATCCCGGTGCCGACGTAAGAGCCTACCACAGGTCCCTCGTCGTCCCCCAAGCCCAGCACGACGATCTCGCCACCCGCCATGTACTCGCCGAGGTAGTCGCGGGCGTGCTCGCCCACCACGATCAGCGGCTTCCGCTCCCCGAACGCCTTCATGTGGATGCCCACTCGATAGCCCACGCTTCCACGCACGTAGACGCTGCCCCCGCGCATGCCGTACCCGAGCACGTCACCGGCGTCGCCGTTGACGACTACCAGTCCCGAGTTCATGGTGTTGGCCACGCCGTCCTGGGCGTTGTCGTTGACGATCAGAGTGGGGCCGTTCATGAACGCGGCCAGGTCGTTGCCCGGCACGCCGTTGATCACCACCGTGACTCCCCGGTACGTGAGACCGGTGCCGATGTAGCGCTGGCCGATGACGTTGTCTAGAACGACACGCGTCGCACCGGCTTCGATCTCCTCGCGGACCTGCTCGTTGAGCGTCTTGTAGTACACGCCCTTGCCATCGATGAAGGCCACGGGGCCCTCCCGCCGCGAGGGGCCACGGTTCGTCCCGGGCTGCCCGGCGGTGGTCCGTGCCGGCTCGATGCCGGTGGGCCCTCTCCGGGCTGGGCCGGTAGGCACGTTCCTTGCGGCTGAGGAGTCAGTGGTCATGACGCTTCCCAAGGTTCACAGGCCTGCGGGTTTCACGCCGAGGATGTCCAGTGTGCTCGTGTCGAGACCAAGCCCGCGCAGACGCTCCCGGCTTCCCCGCAAGCTCTCGATGGCGTTCACGCCCAGAGCACCCAGCACCTCCGCGATCTCGTGTGTCCAGGCGGTCACAAGGTTCACCACCTGGGAGGCGCCCCATTCCGGGTCCAGCCGGCGCGTGAGCTCCTGCCGCTGGGTACAGATGCCCCAGGAGCAGCATCCCGTGTGGCACCTTTGGCACACGTGGCAGCCCAGCGCTACCAAGGCGGCCGTGCCTATGGCACACGCATCCGCGCCGAGGGCGATGGCCTTGGCTACGTCCGCCGAGCTGCGGATACCACCCGCGGCGACGATGGACGCCCGGTTGCGGATGCCCTCGTCGCGCAGTCTCTGGTCGACGGTGGCAATGGCTATTTCCAGCGGGATGCCCACGTTGTCGCGGATGATCGTCGGCGCCGCACCCGTGCCGCCGCGGAAACCGTCCAGATAGACGATGTCGGCTCCGGCTCTGACCACCCCTGAAGCGATAGCGGCGATGTTGTGAACGGCAGCGATCTTGACCGATATAGGCTTGTAGCCGGTCGCTTCCTTTAGGGCATAGATGAGTTGGCGCAGATCCTCGATGGAGTAGATGTCATGGTGCGGAGCCGGGGATAAAGCGTCGGTGCCTTGTGGGATCATCCGCGTTATGGACACCTCGTAGTCGATCTTCTCGCCCGGCAGGTGCCCTCCGATACCCGGCTTCGCTCCCTGGCCGATCTTGATCTCCACTGCCGCGCCGGCCTGGAGGTAGTCCGCGTCCACGCCGAACCGTCCCGAGGCGCACTGCACGATGATGTTGTCCTCATAGGGCTTCAGGTCCGCGTGGAGGCCGCCTTCGCCCGTGTTCATGAAGGTGCCGAGAGTCTTGGCAGCCATCGCCAGCGACCGGTGCACGTTGAGCGAGACCGAGCCGTAGCTCATTCCCCCGAACATGATGGGAGTCTCAAGCTGAAGTTGACGGTCAAGTTCCGTGAGGAGGAGCGGGTCGCCGCCCAGTCCGGAGCCGCCGGCCGCTCCCTCATCGCCGGTGCCGATCTCGAGGAAATCCGGCTTGCGGCCCAGGAACGTCCGCATCTCCATGGGCTCCCGCAGCGGGTCGATAGACGGATTGGTCACCTGGCAGGCGTCAAGGAGCAAGTGGTCGAAGATGCGCAAATAAGGGCGGTCGTTCCCCATGCCGGTGAGCTGCACGCCACCGGTCTCGGCCTGGCGCCAGATGGCTTTGATGAGCTCCGGCTGCATGCTGTCGGAGTACTTGAAGGCCAGGTCGTTCTTCTTGATGGTGATCGCCCCAGCGGGGCAGAAGGTGACGCACCGGTGGCAGGCCGCACACTTGGTGTGGTCAGGTACCGGCCGCTTCTCGGCCTCGTCGAAACGGTAGACGTTCCAACCGCACTGCTGGACGCAACGGCCGCACTGTTGGCAGGCATCGCGATCGATGACGACCTTGAATTCCGCGGGGATAAGCGTGGTGCAGGCCATCACGCCACCTCTTGCACGTCTTGGCGCCGGCCGTCGCCGCCGGCCTTGGCGTCCGGGCTCACCCTCGCTACCACCGGCTCACCGGCGCGCGGCATCCAGCTTTCTTCGGGGTGCGCGCAGATCTCGCGGATGGCCGATTCTTCGCTGGCCACATAGACGATGACGCCGTCACGGGCTGCGACCAGCGGACGCAACTTGATGCGGTCATTGAGGGCCACCATACCATCGGACATGCCCAAAACAACCGCGAAGGGGCCGTTGAGGAGCGCGGGCCCGTAGACCATCCGGAGGGCCGTGAACAGCTGGCGCTGCTCGGGAGCCATGAGGTCGATATCCTTCCAGAAGGGGCTTGCTAAAGCCTTGCAGGCCATCTCCACGGGCAGCTTGTGTCGACGCAGCATGAGGTCGAACAGATAGGTGACCACCTCGGTATCGGTCTGGAGCGAGCATTTGTAGCCGAACATCTCCAGGTACCGCCGGTTGATGCCGTACGAGCTGATCTCGCCGTTGTGGACGATGGAATAGTCGAGCAGTGCGAAAGGGTGCGCGCCGCCCCACCAGCCCGGGGTGTTGGTGGGAAACCGGCCGTGGCCGGTCCAAGTCCAGCCCTTGTACTCGTCGATGCGGAAGAACTCCCCGATCTCCTCCGGGAAGCCGACTCCCTTGAACACTCCCATGTTCTTGCCCGAAGAGGCGACGAAAGCGCCGTCGATGAAGGTGTTGATGTCCATCACCGAATGGACCACATAGTCCTCGGGAGTGAGTTGCGTCTCGCGCAGGCGTTCCTCGGCGATATCCAAGAAGTACCGCCAGAGGACGGGCTCGCCCTCGATACCTCTGATGGGCTTGGTGGGGATCGGCTCCTCTTGGACGATGAGGAAGTTCCGTCCAAGGTAGTACTCGGTGTCTTCCTTGGCGATCTCGTCGTTGAACAGCAGGTGAAAGCAGAAACAGTCGGCCAACTCGGGATAGATGCCATAGCCGGCGAAGCCGCCGCCGAGCCCATTGCCGCGGTCGTGCATGGAAGCCATGCTCCGGAGCGCGAGTTCGCCACTCATGCGCCGCCCGGACTGGTCGCAAACGCCCATCAGTCCGCAGCCGCCTAGGATGCGTTGACCGGCTTCCTCGCGGTAGGCCTCCCGCCCGCCGAACTGCCGTTTGCGCATCCCCGGCTCGCGCAAGCCTGAGTAGAGGTCGCCGGCCTCGCGCGCGTCACGCGCTCGGTCGTTCACGACTCGTCTCCCTCGCGAGATGTCTCTCGAGTCCGGAGTCGCTTCAGCTCGTCGCCGCCACAGCTCGGGGCCGGCGGTAGGCCCAGCTTCTCCCTGGCTGACGCCCGCCCAGTGCCCAGGACGCCGGTCGACAGGAATGTCTCGTAGCTCGACCGGGTGCCAGCGGGTGCGTGTCCCTTCTCCCGGGCGAGTCTCTTGAGCTTCTCGAAGACCCCAGCCATGCCGATGCGGCTGTGACAGCGTTCGTAGCACGTCAGGCAGTCCACGCATTGCCAGATGCCCGGTCGCTCGAGAACATCCTCCAGGTCGCCGGCGAGGAGATCGCCGATGATCGAGGAGGGTACGAACTCCGGATTAGCCTTGGCCACCGGACAGTCGGCGTCGCACGCCCGGCAGCCACTGCAGATCTGCAGGTCGACCAGGTCGAAGGATTCGGCCAGAAGCGCCCGTTGATCGAGCTTCGTCTCCCACTTGGCCAGGAAAGGACCCACGTCCACGCGATGCATCTCCAGCCCCAGTTCCTCGGGGGAGAAGCCCATCGCCAGAGCCAGCAGCTCCGTGATGTAAAGTACTGGGAGGCCGTCAGCGCCCGTTTCCCTCATCACCGCAGCCTGGTTGAGGTCGAACTGCTGCAGGCAAGAAGGGCAGCAGACGATGAGCGCATCGGCGTCCTGGGCCTGTACGTCTTCCAGCTTGTTGCGGCACATGGCCAGCGCGCCTTGCCTGTCGCCCACACGGTCGAGGGCACCGCCGCAGCATTCCATCTTGGTCTCATATTCGACTACGGTCGCTCCCAGCGCGCGCACCAACTGTTCGAATTTCGTCGGATTGAGGGGGCTGTCCCAGCGGATGGCCGGGCTCGGCCGCAGGAGGTGGCATCCATGATGGACGGCCACGCGCATCCCCCCGAGGGGGCGGACGATCCGCTTGCTTAGCGCGGCCGGGCCGATGTCTTCGCTGAGCCATTCCACGAGGTGCTGCACGCTCAGCTCTCCGTCGAGCGAGAGTCCGGCGTCGGCCAGCCGCTCGTTGATCCGCTCCCGAAGGCGCCAGTCCACCGTAAGATCGGAGAGGCGGACTTGAAGGTGGAATAGCAGCCGTTGCACGGAGTGATGAGGGGGAGATGCTGTCGCTCCGCCAAAGCGAGATTCCGGGCAGCCGTCAGGTAGAAGGTGTCTTCGTCGGCGGCTCGCACGAGAGTAGCCTCGGGACAGCACGTGAAGCCATCAACATCGACCAACTCCACGCCGAGTTCCTGCATGCAAAGGCGGGTAGCCTTCTCGACGAAGGGAAAGCGCGCAGGGATAGTACATCCCCAGAAGATGGTCATTCGTCTCATTGTTGGCTCACCAGTGATCTCGCCGTCGATCCCTATGCCGGGATCATGATAGTAGGATAGCAGCAGGTATCGCTGGTAGGCTTATCCATATGGACAGTATTTGCCGCCACTTGTTGTACTATTGGACCTCTGAGGAACGGCTGGCCGGTGGAGACCCACAGTCGTGCTTAGTCCCTCTCGAAAGGGATTCCAAGGCTTCGTGGCGGCAAGACTCGTAGCGACCTGAGGACGCGCGAAACCCGTTTGCGCGAGCGCTCGGGGAGAGACGCCAGCACTCGGTCGACCCATTCGGCGTTGCCCACGTTGACGAGCAGAAGCGTCAGGATCATGAGTGGGAAGGGGCCACCTGCAGCACCTGGGAAGGTATGCCGGGGAGGCTGGGCTGCAAAACAACGCCCAACCACTGGAGAAGACCGAAGAGGTAGGCGCCGAGGGCCACTCGCACCGGGTTCCAGGCCCCGAAGATAACGATGGCCAGCACGATCCAACCGATTCCGTCCAGCCCCGAGATGGTTCCCTTCCAGCCCGCCTTGATGCTCAGCGAGAACATAGGTCCGGCGAGGCCGACCAAGGCCCCTCCGAGCGTCGTATACACGTAACGCAGGGTGTTGACCTTCGCTCCACGCGCGAATGCCGCCTCGGGCCGCTCGCCCACGGCCCGCAGCACCAACCCTGGCCGAGTGCGGTAGATATACCACCAGGCCGCCGCGATGAGCACGAAACTGAAGTACGTGAGGATGTCCTGCTTGAAGAACAGTGTGCCAAGTATCGGGATGTGGCTGAGCCCGGGGATGGGCAGGGCCGATATCCGCGGGCCCTGGTCGCCCATGTAGGGGCTGCCGAGAAAGTACGAGAGGTCGCGGCAGAAGAGAGCAAGGACGAAGCCGACCGCCACCTGCGACTGGCGCAGAGTAATACTGCCGAATGCCACGACCAAGGCGACCAAGGCTCCGATAACGCAGCCGGACAGGAACCCGAGAATCAGACTGTGGGTGGTCACGGCCACCGCGAAGCTCCCCATGGCGGAGAGCAAGATCGTCCCGTTTATGGAGAGGTTGATGACCCCAGCCCGCTCGGCGAAGGTCTCGCCGACGCTGGCCACAAGCACCGGGGCCGCGGCTGACAGCACTCCTCCGAGGCCGATCAGGATCGCGTTCGCGTCCATCAGGCCTCCTCTGGCACGGCGGAGCCGGGAGTGGGCCGAGCGGTATCGGCGGCAGAAGAGCTAGGTGGGGTAGCGGCCCGGATCCGGCGCAGATAACGCTGCCTAGCTCCTTCCATCAGCACGACGAACAGCACGAGGGCTCCCTGGAGAACGCCAGATAGCGAGGAATCCAGCTTCAAGACTATCGGCAACTGGATGCTCCCGATGTTGAGCGCGGCAAAGAAGAGTGCCACGGGTGCCACCCAGGTGGCGCGATACCGGATCAACATGCCTATCATCAGACCAAGGAACCCATAGCCGCTCGAGATGGACGGGATAAGCCGGTGATACACGCTCGTCACCTGCACCGCCCCCGCGAGACCGGCGAGGCCGCCACACCAGAGGAATGCCAGCATCCCGTATTGCCACGTGGGCACGCCAAGAAGGAAGGACGCCCGACCGTTGAGCCCGACGGCCTTGAGCCTGAGTCCGAAGTAGGTGCGGTCCAGGAGGATGTACACGACGAGAACGGCGAGCAACCCCAACCCGAGTGACCAGGGGCTGAGCCGCAACCCAGCTATGGTCGGAAGCGAGAACTTGTCTGGGAAAGGCTGCGTTCCGCTCATGGAGCCGATGCCCGGCCGCTTCCACGGCCCGAAGATGAGCCACAAGGTGAGCGCCGTGGCCACGAAGTTCAACCCCAACCCGCCGAAGATCTCGTTGACCCCGCCAAACGTCTTCAGAGCCCCGGCCAATGCCGCCCAGAGCGCGCCGCCGATTACCCCGGCCACCATCGCGACGACGATTACCAAGGCGGGGGAGAGCGACGTATTCATGAGAAGGCGCAACACCCAGGTGGTTAGGATCGCGCCGAGAACGATCTGACCCTCCACTCCGATGTTCCAGAGGCCGGCGGCGAATGTGACCAGGACCCCTGCTGCCGCCAGCAGGAGCGGGACCCAGGCCACAAGGACGTCGGAGAAGTTCGCCACGGAGCCGACCGCGCCTAAGAAGATCTCTTTGTACGCTTCGAAGGGTGGGGCGCCGGCTACCAGCAATATGATCGAGGTGAGCAGAAAGGCCCCCGCAAGGGCGCCGATCTGGAGCCCCAGGTTTATCCACTTCTGGCGACCGGCGCTGCGCTGTCTTGGGGCTGCGCCAGTGGCCGGGAGGGTGACGCGGTCGTCAGACACCACGTCCCCCGATCAATTGTCCGAGTTCATCGACACTGGTCGTAGCGGCGTCGAGCGGAGCGGAGACCCGGCCCGAGAAGAAGACCAGGATTCGGTCGCTGTAGCGGAGTAACTCGTCGAGGTCGCTCGAGGTGAAAAGGATCGCTCCGCCCCCGATACAGCGCTCTTTCAGCTTGCCCCACAGGTATATGACGGACTCGATGTCAAGGCCGCGAGTGGGGTGCTCCAATAGGAGCAGTTTGGCCCTTTCTCTGACCAAGGCCAACAGCGCCCGCTGCTGGTTGCCTCCCGACAGAGACTCCACGCGGTTCCCAGGCGTCCCTCGGATGTTGAACTCGGCGATGCGTTTCTCCGCCAGCCGCCGGCCCTTCTCCCTATCGATGAACATCCCGCCCTCTTTGTTTGTAAGAAGGAAATGCTCGGTAAGGGTCAGACCCGGAATAAGGCCCTCCTCCAGCCGCGACGCGGGAACGTAGGCTACGCCCCGCTTCTTGAAATAGCGGTAGGGCTTGCCGGTGAGATCAGCGTCCCTGAACGTGATGCGGCCTTCCACCGTGGGAACAAGCCCAGCGCATGCTCGTAGCAGCAGGCTTTGGCCACTTCCTTCCATGCCTGCCAACCCGATGGTCTCGCCCGCGCGAACGGCAAAGTCCAGGCCGTTTAGCCGCAGACGACCGCGCTCCACCCCGACCGAAGACAGCTCTAGAACGGGCGCCCCCGGTGCACACGGCATGCGTTCCCCCGGGGAGACTTGCCGGGAGAACATCATGGTGACGAGCTGGTCGACGTCGAAGGGGGGCAGCGCTTCGCCGACCAGGCGCCCCTGACGCAGCACGGCCACCCGCGTGCACAGCTCCTGCACCTCCTCCAGTTTGTGAGAGACGAAGATGACGGTCTTGCCTTGTTCCGCGAGACGGTGGAGCGTGCTGAACAACACGGCGCGCTGCGCGGCGCTGATGCCTGTCGTGGGTTCGTCAAGTATGAGGACCCGTGCGCCTAGCCACAAGAGTCTCAGTAGTTCGAGTTGTTGGCGTTCCCCGACTGTGAGGGAACCGACCTCGGCCCTCAGGTCGATGACGAGGCCGAGTGATCTCGCCACCTCAGTGATGGCGGCGGCAGCCTCGCGCCGTCGGGGGACGAGTCCGCCCGGCGCCCCGATAAGCAGGTTGTCCACGACGCTCATCGGGGGGAAGTCCAACGGGTCCTGGTGCAACATGCCAACGCCGTGCTTTATCGCATCCGCGGGAGAGCGCATCGCTGCGAGCTCGCCGTCCAGGAAGATCTCGCCGCGGTCGGCCGGCTGGAAGCCGGACACGATCTTCATGAGCGTGCTCTTGCCGGCGCCGTTCTCGCCTAAGATCCCTTGGATCGACCCGGCAGGGACCGTGAGGGTGATGCCATCATTAGCCCTGACGGGTCCGAAGTACTTGCGGATGTCTTTGAGACGGACTTCCATGCTTTCAACAAATCAGAAAGGGGAGACCGGTCCGGTCTCCCCTTTCTTGGACCCTTCCTTTGTCAGCCGCGGATGAGAACCTATTTGGAAACGCTCTGGCCTTCCATGCCCTGTAAGAGCTGGGGTAGGTACCAGATCTGAAGGTCGGTCGCTGCTTCCCCATCCTTCAAATACACGGTGCCGTCCTGAAGATTCAGCGGGCCTTTCCAGAGGTTCAGACCGCCTGCGAGCGCCTTCACGAAGTCATCCACTCCTGCGGAGGCGTCGGCAGACAGTGCTTTGCCCTTGGCGAAGCCGACGGCGGAAGTATCCGGGTTGTTGATGTCGGTCCAATCTGGGCCGTTCCATTCGAAGAAGCTGGTCCATTTTCCGTCACGGGCGTCGGTGATAGCCTTCAGATAGGCCGGACCCCAGTTGAAGTAAGGGACGCCAAGCGCAACGTTCGGAGCTTCGTCGATCGCGCCGGCGAAGTCATACGGGATCGCGTAGACCGGCTTGGCCGCGGTTGAGAGTTTGCCCGCTTCGACCAGTGCTTCGGTGGTATCGATGCCTGAGACCACCACGTCGTAGCCCTGGTTGTAGAAGTTGTCTGCCACCTGCGTCGGGTCTGAGGTGACGCCCGGGATGTTGAACCAGTAGCCGATCCAGTTGACGGTGAACTTCAGCTGCGCCGGGTCTTTGTGGAGCACCTGGGTCCATTCATATTTCGCACCCAGATAGACCGAGGAAGCCAGGCGACGGGTCTCGTCATTGATCAGCGGACCAAGGTACGCGATCTTCCCGGTCTTGGTGGTGAGGGCGGCTGCTGCCCCGGCGATCTCCTTGCCGTACTCCATCCTGCCCATGATATTGCTCAGGCTGGGCAGGTTCTGGTAGTCCTTGCCTTCTTTCCAAGCGGTGTCGCCGGAGGTGAAGATCGCAGGGATGTCAGGGTGCGCTTTTGCGAACGCGATGGCGCCGTCTTTCATGTCGTCGGAGCTGAAGATGACCATCTTCGCGCCTTTGGCGACTAGGTCTTCAGCCAGTTGGTCGGGGGTGGTACCCGGCCGGTCGGACGAGTTGACTTTGTCGACGTAGATCATCTTCGCGCCGGGAAGCTTGGACTCGACGTATTTCCCCGCGTCGTAGTTCGCTTCGCTCCAGCCGTGGTCGTTGTACGGGCCGACCAGGAGCATGCCGAAGGTGTATTCCTGAGCGGCGGCTTGGGTAGTCCCGGTAGTGCTTGCGGTAGTACTAGGCTCTGAAGCCGAGGTCGGGGTCGTGCTGGAAGGAGCTGCGGCAGTCGTGGTGGTGGTCGTCGCGGACGAGCCGCAGGCGCAGGCCAGCAGGCTGACGGCAACGAGCAGGAGCACGACTACGCTGCATATGAGGACGCGGCGTGGCTTGAATGCGGACATTGGGGAGAGCACCTCACACTTCGTGTTCAGACTTGCGGTAACGGGCAAGCATGCGGAAAACCGCGGACTCTAGTGGCTCCCGACCTCCTTTCGCTCCCTACCTCATCACAAGCCAAAGCCCTGGGACTCTGACGGTGGACGCACCCCATTCTAAACACTAAGGGCCGTCGTGTACCAGCGCCCGGGAGGGCGTCCGTGACTCGAAGCGCGTTTCGAAGATGAAGTCTTGCGTGGAGAGCCGGCTGCGGGGTCCCTATGTTGCAGCGCGACCCGGCGTCCTTCCGTCGAGTCAGAAGTCGATTATCTTGATCTCGTAGATCTCATCGAACTCGAGGCAGCGGTCGATCGCGCTCTGCGGGACGTCGTTGTCCACATTGAGGATCATGATGGCGTCTCTGGAGCCGTCGATGGCGCCGTCGGACGTGACCATCTTGGAGATGTTGACGCTGTATTCGCCCATGGTCGAACCGACCCGGCCGATGACCCCGGGGACGTTGTGGTGCGGTATATATGCGAGCCTGCCCTCAGGGACGAACATGATCTTGTATGGGCCGATCTGGACGATCCGAGCGTGCTTGCGCTCGAGAACCGTACCGGCGATAACGAACTCCCGTCCGTCCCCTTCGGTGACGATCATGCTGATGAGGTTGCGGTAGTCACCGCTCTCCAGGGAGATGGTCTCCTTGACCTCTATGCCGATCTGCTCGGCGAGGAAGTTGGCGTTCACGAAGTTGACGTTGCCGGGGACCATGCTACCCTCGAGGATGCCTTTGAGGGCCACTACAGAGAGGATCTTGGCGTCCGCGGGCTCGTCGATCTCCTTGCCTGCAAAGACCACTTCCAGCTTCTTCACGCTCTCGCGCCGGATCTGACTGTACAGACTGCCCATGCGCTCCGTGAGGTGGATGAACGCCTGCAGCTTGAGAAAGGATTCCTCACTGAGAGTCGGGATATTGACCGCGTTCTTCACGATCTCCCCCTTCAGCCCGGCAATCACCTCTGCGACCACCTCTTCACCTACCCGCACCGAGGCCTCGAAGGTCGAGGCTCCGAGGTGTGGAGTGCCCACCACGGTGTCGAACTCGTAGAGGGGGTGCGATTCCTGGGGCTCGTGGAGCCACGTGTCCACGCCCAGGGAAGCGATGTGTCCGGACTTGAGCCCGCGGTACAGCGCCTCCTCGTTGAAGAGACCGCCCCGCGCGCAATTGACCAACCTCACTCCCTGTTTCATCATCGCGATCTGCGCGTCGCCTACTATGTTGATGGTCTCTTTGTTGCGCGGCGCGTGGATGGTGATGAAGTCCGCCTCGCGGAGTAGCTCTTCGAGAGAGCTCTTCTTCTCCACGCTCAGATTGGCGAAGCGCGAGTCGGGGATGTACGGGTCGTACGCGATCACCCGCATCGCGAAGCCCCGCGCCCGCTGGGACACCAGTCCGCCGATCCGGCCCAGCCCGATGATGCCCAGTGTCTTCGCATACAGCTCGCTTCCCTCAAACTGTTTGCGGCCCCACCGGCCGCTCTTGATGAAGCGGTCGGCCCAGGGGATGTTGCGGCTGCTCGCCAGCAGATGGCCCATGGTGATCTCTGCCGCTGAGACGATGTTGCTCTCCGGTGTGTTGCAGACGATGACGCCTTTCTCGGTGGCGCAGGGCACCGAGATGTTGTCCAGGCCCGATCCCGCGCGACCAACGATCCGCAGCTTCACAGCAACGTCGAGGAGTTCCTTGTCGATGAGGGTCTCGCTCCGCACGATGATGCCGTCGTACTCGGGGATGATGGCAAGGAGCTCTTCCCGGGGCAGGCGATACTTGACATCCACCTGGCAGGCCGCCGATAACATGCCGATAGCGTGCTCGTCGAGCAGTTCGGCCACCAGCACCCTAGCGTCTCTCAGGTCGCCCAAAACGTCCTCCGTGTGTTGGCCCGCGGCTATCCGGACCCACCGGCCCGGGACGGAATCATCGGTACGCGCGCCGGAGCTGGAAGCGGGCGAACGGCTGGACGCGCGCGGTTAACTAGGCTAGCACACCGGCCGCATCCCATTCCATTCGCCCATCGTCGCGGGCGCCCTTCGGGCCGGATGGGTCTTCGGGCCGGCTCAGTGTTTGGGCCGGGTCATTAGGAAGAAACGAGCGGCGGGCTCGCGCCCGCCGCCGGAAGACACGCCTGCCCGATCGACGCGGAACCGGTCCGTCAGTAGGAAATCTTGTCCAGGGGCCGCCGCTCCGGCACCGCGGCGTGTGGGATCTTCCCTTCGTTCCAGTCCTTCGAGACGTAAAGCTGGCAGTAGCAGCTTCCGTACTCCGCCACATCCGGCTCCCGGTAGTCGCACGGGCAGGTTATGTCTCTGTCCGCCTCGCGATCGCCGGACGCGAGCCGGCACGGGCAGCACATGTAGCCGTATCGCTCCTTGTTTCGAAGCAGCCCGGCCAGGAGGTCCATCACCATCGCGTGGTCGTTGCTGAAGAAGTAGCCTTTGCGCTCGTTGACCGGTTCAAGCCGCTCGTATAGTTCTTGAGCGTCCATCACAGACCCAGAGCCTCCAGGATCTCCAGCTCTCGGTAGCCGACGATGACCTTGTCCCCGATCACGAGGGTGGGAAAGGCACACTGCGGATTGATCTTCCGGACCTCGTCCAAAGTCTTGTTCATCTCATCCTTGGGCAGGAGATCGACATCCACAAAGTCGTACTCCACTTTGTTGTCGTCCAAGAGTCTCTTAGTGTTCTTGCAATGGCCGCACGTGCTCAAGGCGTACAGAAAGACCTTCGGTTGCGCCATATCTGTTACTCCTCCTCTGTCGGTTGGCGGACTGCCGCCATGGCTGGCGGTTGTCACTCTCTAGTTCCAGGGAGACATACCCTTGCCGGTCCAACATTATGCCCGCCACTCCATCCACTCCCCGGTATCCGCAAGCGCCACCTATCGCGCGTGCAACAAGCGCCGGCGCAGAAGGTCCATGGCCGCCTCGGCGGACCGCTGGCGAGTCTCGTCCCGAGTGCCGGGCAGATGCAGGTCCTCCACCACCGTGGTACCGGCCAGTACGCAGCCTACGAACACGAGTCCGACCGGCTTCTCAGCGGTGCCTCCTCCCGGCCCGGCCACCCCGGTGGTCGAGACGGCACAGTCCGTGCCGAAGAGGGTACAGGCTCCCTCGGCCATGGCTGCAGCCACCTCCTCGCTCACCGCGCCTTTGGCCGCGAGCAGGGCCTCGTCGACTCCCAAGAGCGCCGTTTTGACTTTGTTGCTGTAGGCCGTGACTCCGCCGACGAAGTAGTCGCTACTGCCGGATACGTCTGTCAGCCGTTTGGCAACGAGACCGCCTGTGCACGACTCCCCGGCTGCCACCGTCAAGCCCGTCCGCCGTAGCAGATCGCCGGTCACGGTCGCGAGGTCGTCCTGGTCGCTGCCGTAGACCCGGTCCCCGAGGATCTCTCTCACCTGGGCTTCCGTCCGGTCGAGCAACTCGAGTCCGGCCGGTGTCGCGACTCCGCGCAGGATGATCGTCAGACCGTCCATGCTCGCCCGTGTCCCGATGTCCATGCCCTCACCGCGCCACTCCAGGCCGGAAAGCATCTGTGCAGCCCGGGACTCTCCCAGCCCGAAGGTCCGGACCCGCCGCACGACGAACCCCGCCGCCCCTAGTCTGCGCTCGCGAAGCAAGGGTTCGACAGTCCCGGCCCACATCTCTTTCAGCTCGCGCGGCACCCCCGGAAGAGCCACGACTAGGCTGGTGCCCGCCTCGAGGTAGTAACCCGGCGCCGTGCCCTTCATAGGAATGGCGGTCGCCCCGGCGGGCAGAGAAGCCTGCTTGCGATTGTTCTCGCTCCAAACCAAACCACGGTCTCTGAACTTGGTGCGGATGGCGTCCAGAAGGTCTTGCCGGTGGACCAAGGAGAGGCCAAGGGCCTCCGCGGTCGCCTCGCGGGTAAGGTCGTCGTCCGTGGGGCCCAATCCACCGGAGAGGATCACGACGCTGGGACGACGCTGGAGACTCGCCTGAATAGCGGCCGTGATGGCGGCCCGATCATCCTCTACACATAGAGCGTGAGTGGTGAAGATGCCGAGATCGAGCAGCTTCTCACCCAAGTAAGCCTGGTTCGTGTTCACTATGTCGCCGCGGAGCAACTCATCGCCCGTGAAGATCAGTTCCGCGGTGCTTTGCATCGATGGCTCCTTGATCGTGGGTCCTGAAAGCGCGCTGTGGGCGCGGACCGCCCGGCCTTGCTTCACAATGCCGGGAGGTGCGTGTATCATACTCGTCCGATTCCTCCCGCGGTCTCTGCTCGGCCAGGATGGAGTCGCGCAACGTGATCCGTTTGTGGAGAGACAGCTGATGAGACAGAAAGGTATTCGCAGCAACAGGGCCGACGCCGCGGCGTCGCGGCCGGACGCATGCGCCACTTCTGTCCTCCATGATCGGCACTTCGCTGCTCTCCGCGGCTGGCAACCCTTGTGGTCCTAGCCCCTCGCCGTATGCGAGGGGCGCCTCCAGCGGGCCGGAGGCACTTGTTACTCCGGCCGGCCGATACCGCGCCTCAGGCGCGACCTGGAAGTTGAGCGATCAAAAAGGGAAAGCAGTGCAAGAGCCAGAGAACATCACGCAAGACACCATCTCGCGGACGGCAGGCCTCGATCGGATCGCCTTTGATCCTAAGGGTCTGGTGCCCTGCATCGTTCAGGAATGGGACACGGGCGAGGTGCTCATGCTCGCCTACATGAGCGAAGAATCACTCCGCAAGACTTTAGAGACCGGGAAGACCTGGTTCTTCAGCCGATCGCGGAACAAGCTCTGGAACAAAGGGGAGACCTCCGGCAATTTCCAGACGATCCGCGAGATCCGCTACGACTGCGACGGCGACACGTTGCTCGCCCTCGTCGAGCAGAAGGGCCCCGCGTGCCACACCGGCGACCAAGTCCTGCTTCGACGACCGATGGCTCGGCTCACCTGCCGGTGCGCCGCCTGCTTTTCTCGCTCGCCGAGAAGGGTAGGCGGCCATGACATCCGGCGATCATCGCCACCGCGCCCTCACTTGAAGAGGCGCGGGGGCTGAGCGTAAGCTATAACGTCATTCCGGTGGTCCACCGGTTCTTGGACGACACCGAGACCCCGGTATCGGCTTTCTGAAGCTGCGGCAGCCGGCGGGCTGCTTTCTGCTCGAGAGCGCGGAGCAGGGCCTGCGTCTCGGCCGGTACTCGTTTCTGGGCATCAAGGCCTGGGAGAGTATCCGTTTGACCGGCAGGACGGTGGCCGTCCGCCGTGGAGGCGTAGACACGTACTACGACCTCGACGGACGGCGGCGGCGACCCCTTCGCTTTCGTGGCGGATCATCTCGGCCAATACCGGGTGCCGCCGCTCGAGGGGACTTGCCCCCGTTCGTGGGAGGGGCGGTGGGCTACTTCGGCTACGACTGCGTGCGGCACGTGGAGCACCTTCCCGACACCCCGCCCGACGACCTGGGCCTGCCCGACATGGCCTTCTTGCTCACCGACGTCATCGTGGTGTTCGACCATCTGCAGCCACAAGATCACTGCTGCTCACCAACATCTTCTGCGACGAAGAGCCGGACTTCGACGCGAGCCTACCGCGCAGGCGCCGACCGCCTGGCGCGAGGTGAAAGCCCGGCTCCGTGCGCCGATTCCCGGACCACGGGCTGGAGCGCTGGGCCGACGCGGGCTGCAGGAGCGCCGGTGACGTTCCAACTTCGAGCGGCGAGCGCTTCCTTGAGGCAGTGGAGCGAGTGCGCGAGTACATCCACGCGGGCGACGCATTCCAGGTGGTGCTTTCGCAGCGCTTCGAGCGCCCGGTGGACATGAGCGCGTTCTCGATCTACCGGGGGCTACGGGCGGTGAACCCCAGCCCGTACATGTACTACATCTCGTTCCGCGATTTCGAGGTGGTCGGGCTCGAGCCCGGAGCCGCTCGTCACAGTGGCCGGTCGGCATGGCGGAGACTCGGCCGATAGCCGGAACGCGCCCGCGCGGCGCGACCGTGGCCGAGGACGCCAGACCCTGGCGGAGGAACTTCTCGCCGACGAGAAGGAACGCGCCGAACACCTCATGCTGGTCGACCTGGGCCGCAACGACCTGGGCCGCGTGTGCCGGCCGGGGACGGTGAAGGTGGACGAGTTCATGGAGGTCGAGCGATACAGCCACGTGATGCACATGGTGTCGTCGGTGAGCCGGCGAGCTGGACGAAGGGGCGGGAGCGGCGGACGCACTGAGCGCGGCGTTTCCCGGCGGGCACGGTCTCCGGGGCGCCAAAGGTGCGGGCCATGCAGATCATCGACGAGCTCGAGCCCACGAGGCGGGGGCCATACGCCGGCGCCATCGGCTATCTGAGCTACTCACGGGACACTGGACTCCTGCATCTACATCCGCACCATCCTGGTGCGCGATGGCCGGGCCTACGTCCAGGCTGGAGCAGGCATCGTCGCCGACTCCGACCCGAGCGCGAGTACGTGGAGACGGAGAACAAGGCCCGGGCGCTTTTCCGAGCCATCGAGCTGGCGGCCGCTCAAGAGGAATGGGAGTGAGTCATGGGATGAAGAACAGGCGACCGGACTGACCACGGACTGAGCCAAGGCAAGAGCTCGAGTCGGCCTGAGCATCGGGCCTCCCTGTGCCCGGCGACCTCCGGGGCTGAGCGACCTGCGCATTCTGGTGATCGACAACTACGACTCCTTCACCTACAACCTGGTGCAGTATCTGGCAGAGATATCCGGAGCCGAGATCCGGGTCTTCCGCAACGACAAGATCTCGGTGGCCGGCATTCGCGAAGAGCGGCCCACCCACGTGGTCGTATCCCCGGGCCCCTGCACGCCCGACGAGGCCGGAATCAGTCTGGAGGCGATGCGGGCCTTGGGAGGGGTGAGTACCCATCCTGGGGGTCTGTCTGGGGCACCAGGCGATCGGACAGGTCGTACGGTGGACGGGTCGTGCGCGGGGCAGGCGCCGGTTCACGGCAAGACCTCTCTGATCCATCACGACGGCCGCACGATCTTCTGCCGGGCTGCCTCTTCCTTTCGTAGCCACCCGCTATCACTCCCTGGTCGTGGACCGCGTGCTGCCGCCTGCGCTTGAGGGTTCGGCCTGGACCGAGGACGGAGTGGTCATGGCCGTGCGCCACCGGGAGTTCGTGGTGGAAGGCGTGCAGTTCCATCCGGAGAGCCTGATGACGCTGTGTGGCAAGGACCTGCTGCGCAACTTTCTCGTCTCGCGGGCTGGGCGGTGGGAGGATCGGCGACGGACCGCTCTCCCGATCGAGCGGCGGCCAACGGAGGTGGAGCGATGAAAGGGCCGGTAGTGGCGCGGTCGACTGGGCCCGAGTCCTTTGGGCGTGAGGCGACCTCGCCGTCGCTTCGACCCCCGTTCGTATCGATTCTCGGACGCCTCGCGGACGGCATAGACCTGACGAAGGAGGAAGCGGCAGTCGCCCTTGAGCAGATCATCGAGGGAGAGGCCAGCGAAGTCCAGGCGGCTGCCTTCCTTATGGGCCTCCGGGTGAAAGGAGAGACGGCCGACGAGATAGCCGGACTGGCCGAAACGACGCGGCGGATGGCTTTGCGCGTTGTGACAAACGAGGAAGTGCTTGTCGACACAGCTGGGACCGGCGGCGATGGGCTTCATACCTTCAACATCTCCACCACAGCCGCTTTCGTCGCCGCCGGTGCTGGAGTGAAGATAGCCAAGCATGGCAATCGGGCGGCCAGCTCACGCTCCGGCTCGGCGGACATGCTGGAAGCCCTGGGAGTGCGAATAGACCTGAATCCCGAGCAGATCGCCACCTGTCTCAAACGGACGGGGATCGGGTTCATGTTCGCGCCGTTGCACCACAGGGCGGCGGGACGCGTATCGACCGTTCGCAAGGCGCTTGGCGTGCGGACCGTCTTCAACTTCCTGGGCCCACTCACCAATCCCGCAGGGGCGCGGCGGCAACTGGTGGGAGTCAGCGCTCCCGCCCATCTGGAGCTTCTTGCTGGAGCGCTCGCACGCATGGGATGCGAACGGGCCCTTGTCGTCCATGGCGATGAAGGACTGGATGAACTCTCAGTCTGCGGTCCCACGACCGTGGTGGAAGTACTCGGCGCGAGACTTTGCGACCCGTACATAGTCGAACCCGAGCAGATGGGCCTGGTAAGGCGGCAGCTGGCCGAGCTGGCAGGCGGCGACGCCGCCGACAACGCGGCTCTCACCCAAGCCATCTTGAGGGGAGCCAGGGGAGGGCCGCGCGACGTCGTCCTCATTAACGCGGCGGGCGCCCTGTACGTCGCCGGTGCGGCCTCCTCGATCGCGACTGGACTCGAACTCGCCCGAGACTCTATCGATTCCGGGCGAGCGGCCCGCGTGTTGGAACGGTTGGTCGACTTGAGCCGGCGCTTCTCCCCAGCGGCGGAGGTCGTGACCTCCAGTGCGTTCGCCCCTCGCGATGCGAGTTTGGCGTGAGAGGGAACCGGGCAGGTCAGGCCGATCCGGGTCTTGAGGCGACGACCTATCTCGACCGGATCGTGCCCGCGGTGCGGCGGAGATTACGCGAGCGTCAGCAGGCCGTTCCCCGGCGCGAGCTGGAAGCTCAACTCGACGCTCAGCTTCACGCGACGCCTCGGCCTTCGTTCGAGGCCGCGCTCGGCATGCCGGGCATCTCGCTCATCGCGGAGGTGAAGCGCCGGTCGCCGAGTAAAGGCCCCATACGTCCGCATCTCGATGTGGCCGACGTGGTTCGCACGTACGAACATGCTGGGGCCCGGGCGATCTCAGTGCTCACCGAGCAGGATCACTTCTCGGGTGAACTGGACGATCTGGACCGGGCTGCGCTGGCGACCACGCTGCCCATCCTGCGGAAGGATTTCATCCTCGACGCGTATCAACTCGTGGAGGCTGCGGTGCACGGCGCTTCCGCGGTGCTCCTAATCGCCGCTCTGCTTCCCGACAGGGGTTTGGCGCAACTATCGAAAGTGGCCGCCACGCTGGGATTGGATGTCCTGCTCGAGGTCCACGACGAACGGGAGCTGTACCGGGCGCTCGAGTTGGACAAGGCGCTGATCGGCATCAACAACAGGGACCTGCGGACTTTCGCCGTATCCATCGCCACCACCGAGCTTCTCTTGGGCAAGGTGCCGCCAGGGCGGATGGTGGTCAGCGAAAGCGGCATCTGGACACATGATGACATTGCATCTCTCGCGCAGCTCGGGGTTGACGGCGTGCTGGTCGGGGAAAGTCTTTTGCGGAGTCCCGACATCGGCCGCGCCGTTGTGGAGCTCCTTTCATTTCCCGCCGGGGGGGAGCTACCCTTGGGAAAGAAGCGGCGAAACGTGAACACCGAAAGGGATACCCAATGATCAAGTCACTGCTGGTCCCAGTGGATTCGTCGTCCTACGCGAGATCAGCGCTGGAGCACGCCCTTGAGCTGGGCAAGGTGTACCAAGCTAGGCTCACCGGGCTGTATGTGCTGGACGTCCGCTATCTCGAGATGCCGCCATATCTGGACTATTCGTACGCCTTCGAGGCCGTTGCGCCCACCCTTGTGCCGCTTGACCTTATGGAGAAGATCCGCGCCAAAAGCGAGCGGATACTCAACGACTTCCGGGAAGCGGTCGAGAAGAGCGGGCTCAAGGCGGAGACGCGGACCGAGGAAGGTGTGCCGAGTCAGGCCATAGCCGACATCGGCGATGCGTACGATCTGATCGTCATGGGCAAGCGCGGTGAACACGCTCGATGGGGGAGGGAGTTGCTCGGTTCGACGGCCGAGGACGTCGTACGCCGCGCCGGGACGCCGGTTCTTCTGGTAGAGGAGAAAGCGCGCCCTCTGGCCAAGATGCTCGTCATGTACGACGGCAGTCACTCCGCTAACCGAGCGCTCAAGTTCGCGGCCGATATCGCCCAGCGCACGTTTTCCACCGTCAAAGTCCTCACTGCGAACGACGACGCGGCGGCTGGGGCTGCGGTCCAGGACGATGCCAGGTCATACCTCGAGGCACAGGGGTTGAAGGCGTCGTTCGCGCTGGAACCAGACCGGGCTCCCAAGGCGGCGCTCAAGGAACTCGAGAAGGAGCCGGCAGATCTTCTCGTCATCGGTATGCAGGGGCATTCCGCTCTTTACGAACTGGTTCTTGGCGGCAACGCGGAGCACCTGATGCGAACCGTCGGCCTGCCGGTGCTTCTGGTCCCATGACTTCTGCCTTGTCCCAGAAACCTTCAGCCGGACACAAGATCAGGGTCCTGACCGCCAAGGGGTTGGAGGAGTTCCCGGCGGCCGCCCTTTCGACCGCGCTGTGTGCTCTTGATCAGCCCCAGTGCCCGGTAACGTGGATCCATGCGGAGCACGACGAGGCCGTAGTGAAGGCGCTGGACGACATGGGCCTCGACGAGATCGCGGTCAAGAGCCTGCGCGACGGCCCGGAACGACCGCGTGTAGAGGAGTTCGCGGACCATCTGTACATCTCGTTGTTCTCCGCAGGCAAGTCTGGAGGAAAGCCCGCCCCGAAGCGAACGGCCCAGGAGGATGTCGCGGCCCCTCTTCCTCGCCTGCGCGAGTTGCGCGTCTTTCTGAGTGCCACGTGGGTCATCTCAGTGGGCCACATCGATCCGTCGGATTACGAAACGCTCGAGCTGAGGATGAGGCGGCAGGTCTTCTCGAGGAACCGGGGGCCAAGCTTCATCGTGTACCACATCTGCGAGTGGCTGGTGGAGAGCCTGCAGCCCACGTTGGAGCGACTGGA
Source organism: uncultured Thermoleophilia bacterium (assembly GCA_963749535.1). GTDB lineage: Bacteria > Actinomycetota > Thermoleophilia > RBG-16-64-13 > RBG-16-64-13 > Chersky-299. The sequence continues at coordinate 187,783 of CAVVNF010000026.1, forward strand.
CGACCGCATAGACGCGCTCGAAGACGAGGTAGTTCTGACCACCGGTGAGGCGACCATGCATGAGCTCTTCGGCCTCAAGCGCGACCTCGTGGACCTGCGCCGCCGCGTGGCGCCATTGCGTGACGTCATGCAGCGCCTGGGCTCGCACGGGGTCGTTTTTATTCAACCTGAGGCTGAGGTGTACTTTCGAGATGTCCACGACGATGTCCTGAGGGCCATCGAACTGCTGGACACCTATCGCGACATCCTGTCCTCTGCGCTCGACCTGCATCTCTCCAGCGTTTCCAATCGGCTCAACCGGGTGATGAAGCAGCTGACGGTAGTCGCCACCATGTTCATGCCGCTCTCCTTCCTCGTGGGTCTCTTCGGCACGAACTTCACAAGCATGCCCTATGGCAGTTTTCCCTGGTTCATAAGCATGTTCGTGCTGTTCTTCATCTCGGTGGCTGTAATGTGGATCTACACGTGGCGGAGGACGTAGGACGAACCCGAAGTACACCAAGACCGCCTCAGCGACTCAGACCGCCGCCGATCACATGGCGACCAGGGACTCGGGCGCGGCGGTGTCCCGCGAGACCGGCGCCGCGGCTGGGGCTGCGGGGATCGTCCGTACTGGTGCGGGAGCCACCGGGAATGCCGCGACCGCGGCAGCCGCGGGCAGTCCCCGGCGGCTGTTCCCGCCGGGGGCCGGTCCAGCCGTGAAGATCTGCGGACTCACCCAAGAAGAGGATGTCGTTCTCGCCTGCGAACTCGGCGCTTGGGCGGTCGGCTTCGTTCTAGCTCCGAGCCCGCGCCGAGTCGATCCCGCGGACATCACACGCCTTTTGGAGCGGGTGCCCGCCAGAGCGGCGCTGGCGGTGGGTGTGTTCGTGGAAGAATCTGCCTCCGACATCGCGGACACCGCGCGGGAAGCGGGGCTCGATGCGGTCCAGCTGCATGGGGGAGAGTGGGGGCCGAGTGTCGCCGAGGTGAGACGGGCGCTGTCGGTCTTCGGTGGCCCGACGTCAGGCGACAGAGGGCCGGGCGGCGGCAGGGTCGGAAGTTGGCCGCCGCTTGTGATCGCGGTCGTCGCAGTGTCGCCGGATGCGGATGACCCCAAGGAGCTGCGAGAGAAGGTCGACGCAGTTTCAGCCGCCGACGTTCTGCTCTTTGATACGTGCGTGAGCCGACCTGGGGGAGGGTCCGGCGTTCCGTTCTCTTGGTCCCTGGCGCGACAGGCTGCTGGAGACCGGCCTTTCCTTGTCGCGGGAGGGATCGGCCCGGCGAACGCGCGCATCGCTCTGAAACAATCCGGGGCCTCTGGGATCGACGTGGCGAGTGGGGTGGAGTCCTCGCCCGGCAAGAAAGACGAGCGGTCGCTTCGGATGCTTTTTGCAGCTCTGCGACCCATGAACGAAGAAGGGACAAGATCTTGACATTACCCCAACGATTCGGCCCATTCGGGGGCCGTTATGTACCGGAAACCCTGGTCCCCGCATTGGAGGAACTGGAGTTCGCCTACGAGCGATATCGCGGCGATCCAGAATTCGTTCGGGAGCTTGGGGTACTGCGGTCCGACTATGCGGGCAGGCCCACGCCGCTCTACCTAGCGAAGCGACTTTCGCAGCAGGTGGGATGCCGGGTCTACCTCAAGAGAGAAGATCTGGCGCACACCGGAGCCCACAAGATCAACAACACGCTGGGACAGATTCTGCTCGCCCGCCGCATGGGCAAGAAGCGCATCATCGCTGAGACCGGCGCAGGCCAGCACGGCGTTGCGACTGCTACCGTCGCCGCCTTGTTCGGACTCGAGTGCCACGTGTATATGGGGGAGGAAGACATCCGCCGCCAGGAGCTCAACGTCTTTCGGATGAGATTGCTCGGGGCCGAGGTGGTGCCGGTGTCCTCGGGGAGCGGCACGCTCAAGGATGCCACCAACGAAGCCATTCGGGATTGGGTCACCAACGTGGAGACCACGCACTACATCATAGGCTCCGTGGTCGGCCCGGCTCCGTACCCGCTCATCGTGCGCGAGTTCCAGTCCGTCATCGGCTCGGAGACGCGTTGCCAGATGCAGGAGAAAGAGGGCCGCTTGCCAGACGGCATCGTCGCCTGCGTGGGAGCGGGCAGCAACGCGATCGGCATATTCCATGAGTTTCGCGACGAGGCGGAGGTCAGGCTTGTGGGCGTCGAGGCCGCCGGCTACGGCCTGGACTCAGGGAAACACGGGGCTTCACTCGCCCGGGGCACGACCGGCATCCTGCATGGCGCATTCTCATACGTCCTTCAGGATGCGGACGGTCTGATCCAGGAGGCGCATTCTGTTGCCGCGGGGCTGGACTACCCCTCCGTCGGTCCGGAGCATGCCTTCCTACGCGATTCGGGAAGGGTGATCTATGACAGTGTCACCGATGATGAAGCATTGGCCGCGTTCCAGGTGCTATCGCGACTGGAGGGGATCATCCCGGCGCTGGAAAGCTCCCATGCCATCGCTTTTCTCCTCCGGGAGGGTCATGGGTTCGGGTCTGAGGATGTGGTCGTGGTCTGCCTTTCCGGACGTGGCGACAAGGATGTGTACAGCGTGGCGCACATGCTGGGGCTGAAGGCGTGAACGGCCGGCACACCGCTTTGTCTGGACTCTTCCGGACTTCGCCTCACCCGCTGCTCATACCGTATGCGGTTGGCGGTTTTCCCGATCCTGGATCGTGTCTTGAGATCCTCCGGACCTACCAGCAGGCCGGTGCAAGGCTGATCGAGCTCGGCATCCCCTTTTCGGACCCGTTGGCGGATGGTCCGGTCATACAAGCGGCTTCCCAGGTTGCCCTGCGCGGGGGTGTCCGCACTCGCGACGTGCTCGACATCGCGGGGACCGTGGCGGAGGAAGGGGCGAACGTCGTTCTTCTGAGCTACTTGAACTCGATTCTGGCTCTCCGCCCCGAACACTTCTTCGACCTCTGTCGCGACAAAGGCGTCTTGGGAGTGGTCGTCCCCGATCTTCCCGTGGAGGAGGCGGGCGTATTGCAGGGCGTAGCGACCAGCCGCGGTGTGGACGTGATCCTTCTCGCCGCGCCCACGAGCACAGAGGAGAGACTGGCCCGCATAGCATCGGCTGCTTCGGGGTTCATCTATTGTGTCTCCGTGGCCGGTGTAACCGGCACTCGCTCGTCCCTCCGGTCGGACCTTCCCGCCTTCCTGGCTCGGCTGAGGAGGCAAACCGATCTTCCTCTGGCGGTCGGCTTTGGCGTGTCCACACCGGCTCAGGCGGGGGCGGTTGCTGAACATGCCGACGGAGTGATAGTCGGGAGCGCTCTTGTGGAGATGATCAGAAGTTCCCTGGCGTCAAGCGGGGGGATCGAAAAGGGCAGGGCGAAAGTGCGTTTGTTCTTGAAGGAGGCGGCGGCGGCCATCGCCGCGAGGGGCGCGAACTGACTACTGGTTGAGGAGTATTCCCTCGTTCTCTAAATACTCTTTTAGAGCCTGAGGCCGCATACCATACAGCCCGGAGAGGTATGCCAGGTCATCCTTGCGGATCGTCAGCAGCTCACGCGCGGGGTCGTTGCGCAATTCTCGCAGGAATCCAAGGTAGGTCTCCAACGGCCGGCGTTCGCTCGGGTTCAGCCTTTCGAGGTTGTCCAGTCGGATTCGTAATGGGCCGTTTCGGGTGAGGGTCCGTTGGAACTCGGGATCGTCTTCCACATCGAGGATCGACATCGGCGATTGGCCGTAGATCGAAGAAAGCTCGAAAAGGCGTTCCAGACTTAGGCTGCGCTTGCCGCGCTCATATGCGCTCAGAGTCGAGACAACGAATGAACCACCCGAGCGCTCGCAGACTTCCTGCAGGCTCAGACCCCGGTCCTGGCGGAGCTTGCGCAGCTTCTCACCCACCAGTTCCACGTACCGCTTTTCTCTTTCTTCGTGTTCTTGTTCCATTCCAAAAATGTTAGCAGTAGGACAACATTTTATCTACCCAAGCGGCACACTTTTCCAACACAGTTTGAGGCCGCCGCCGAGCCTTTTCAAGGTGCTAGGGACATCATTCGCTTCGAGCGCTGTGATTCCTTGTCAAGTGTCCGGATCCGAGTCGATGCCAGGCGAAAGCCGGAGTGGGAAAGCCGAGTGCGGGCACCGCCGAGAAGATGCCCTCGCGGTCCGCGGTTCTTTCGACAGGCGTCCGGCAAGAGGGATCGCGCATGCTGAACAGCGACGACTTCGGGAAGATGGTGCCGAAGGCGGGAATCGAACCCGCACGAGGTGTGACCCTCACTGGAGTTTGAGTCCAGCGCGTCTGCCAGTTCCGCCACTTCGGCACATCAGGATAAGCCCGCATCGCTCTGAGGCGGGCGCCCGTCCCGGACGGGAGCCCGATCGAGGCCGGGAGCCATTATAGTCGATGGCGGCGGCGCGGCCCAAATCTGCGGCCCGCGAATCTCCTAGCATCTCCGCGCTGTACGTAGGCTCCGACTACGTGGAGGCGCCGACGACAGCGCTGGTGACCGGCCGGAGCAGACTCTACTTAAAGAGCACGATCTCCAGAACGGAGAGCACATCTCCAAGCGGCGTTTCTTCTCGGGCTCCTTCGGGTAAACTACCAGACATTCAGAGTTGGCGGGGATGGGTGCGCACCGCTAGATGGAACGCGGTTCCGTAGGATAGGAAATGATGGCATCTTCTAGTAGACCTCGTCCCGACGAGAGTGAGCGCCTTCTTCCCCTTTTGTCCAATGATGGTGTAGAGTTCTGGTCGTACTCTCCCTTATCGAGAGTGGAGTATCTTTCCTACAAACTCGGGTGATCTCCTCTCACCAGCGCGATGTGTCGCTTGTATGCGGCACGGATGATGGCTGGGATGACAGAGGAGGAAGACTTTCGGAGGTCCGCATATGGAGAAGCTGATAATAACCGTAGCGACGACCGGGGCCATGACCACCAAGGAAAACACCCCGTATCTCGCGACCCAGCCGGAAGAGATCGCCGAAGAGGTCTACATGGCTTACCAGGCCGGTGCCTCCGTGGCGCACATTCATGTGCGGACGGACGAGGACAAGGCCACCATGGATCTGGAGCGGTTCCGGGAGACCGTCGGGCTCGTTCGTGAGAAATGCGACATCATCATCAACATGACTTCCTCCGGAGGTCTCGGCTTCAGCGACGAGGAGCGCATCGCTCCCCACATCGAACTAAAGCCCGACATGGGTACCTTTGACGCCGGGTCCATGAACTTCTATAAAGGCATATTCCTCAATCCGCCTCTTTTCCTCGAGAAGCTGGGCACGGCCTACATCGAGAACGGCATCAAGCCCGAAGTCGAAGTTTTCGACGCGGGCATGGTTTGGAACGCGAAGCGTCTGTTGAAGGAGGGGTTCCTCAAGGCCCCGATCCACTTCCAGTGCTGCTTGCAAGTCCACGGCGGGATGGAAGGCACTCCGAAGAACCTGCTGCATCTGGTCGAGTCCTTGCCTGAGGGCTCCACCTGGTCGGCATTCGGGTGTGGACCCACTGCGCTGCCCATCACTACCATGGCCATCCATATGGGCGGTCACGTCCGTGTCGGGATGGAAGACAACGTGTACTTGACCAAAGGTGTTCTCGCCAAGCACAACTATGAGTTCATCGAGAGGGTCCAGCGCCTGGCCAAAGAGTTCGAAAGGCCGGTGGCGAATGTGGCGGAAGCCAGAGCGATCCTCGGACTGCCTCCCAAGAAGTAGGGTGATAACGGGCGGACGGTGAAGCCCTCCGCCCGTTCCACATCAGCCCGCGCGTCGCGCGGCACCCGGCCAAGATCTCATACAGCACCGGGGCAGCGCGACGGGGCTGCCGGACCCAAATTGCGACAACAGTCGCTGGACGCAGGGAGAGAAGAATGAAGAAGGTTTCAATCAGTGACGCAGTGGAGTACCACCCGCCGGCACACAACAACTGCACCTGTCTACGCCTCCAAGGCAAGGACGAAACGGGTACCAGCCAGTTCTCCCTGGGCTGCTCGCACTTCCTTCCCGGTGGGGGAGCCGATTTCAGCCCCGGGCGTCCGTTCGACACGGTCTATGTCTGCCTGGCCGGCGAGATCACCATCACCGACAAGGACGGCAAGGACATCGTGCTCAAGCCGCAACGATTCCATCTTTATCGCCGGCGATGAAGGTCGTTCCCTCATGAACAAGACCAAATACCCGGCGAGCATGTACGTGATCCTGGGCTATCCCACCACCTGAACCCAGGCTGCCCGGGTGAAGTGAGAAAAGACGAGTCTGGAGGAAAAGAATGGCTGAAGATACACCTCGGAAGTCGGCCGAAGAACTGAAGAAGATCTTCGATCTGACCGGCAAAGTGGCGGTAGTCACCGGCGCGGGCGGTACACTCGGTCACGCGCTGGCGAAGGGCCTTGCGGTATTTGGCGCCGACGTCGCGTGTTGGGACATCAAGACCGACATCATGGAAGACGTCGTCGCCGACATCAAGGGCTTGGGCCGCAAAGCGACGAGCTCTGGAGTCGACGTCACCGACGATGCGACGGTCAAGGCCGCCATGGAAGGCGTCATCAAGGACTTCGGCAAGGTCAACATCATGGTCACCGTTGCCGGTAGTGCCGGCAACCGCCAGCCTGCCGAGACCTTCGACATCGACGAGTGGCAGAAGGTCATGAACATCAACGTCCGCGGCACCCTGCTCTGCGCCAAATACGCGGGCGCCGAATACATCAAACAGGGCGGCGGCGGCAAGGTCATCACCATCGGCTCGGTACGCGGGTTCCTCGGCCATCCTGGTGGCTACGCCGCCTACGGCACCTCGAAGGGTGCCGTGCACCTGCTCACCAAGCAGCTGGCGACCGAGTGGGCGAAGCACAAGATCAACGTCAACGCTATCGCTCCCTCCATCTTCTGGACCCCGCTCACGCAGCAGATCAAGAACGATCCCGAGATGGTCAAGATCTTCATGGCGCGCATCCCGATGGGCCGGGCTGCCGAGTTGGACGATTTCGTAGGCCCGTGCGTGTTTCTCGCGTCGCCGGCCTCTGACTACGTGACCGGTCTTATCCTGTCCGTGGATGGCGGGGCGGTTGCCGGATGATGACCCTGCAGGACGTCAAGAAGATCGCCATCATCGGTGGCGGCAGCATGGGTCACGGCTGCGCCATGGTGTTTGCGGCCGCCGGCTACCCGGTCGGGCTCTATAGCCGCAGGGCCGAGACGTTGCAGAAGGCCGTCGAAGGCATGCGCAGCGATCTGACTTTCCTGGCCGAACGTGGCCTCGGAAAGCTCGAGGACGTCGAGCCTGCCATGGCCCGCATCGCGACCACGCAGGACATGGCGGAGGCAGCTGCCGATGCCGACTTCGTGCTCGAGTGCGTCGCCGAGGACATGGCCCTCAAGCAGGATACTTTCCAGAAGCTGGATCAGATGTGCAAGCCGGACGCGATTCTGGCGACGAACACCTCGGTGATGAGCCCGACAGAGATCGCGAGCACTTCCGTGAAGCGAGATCGGATCATCGGCACGCACTGGTGGAACCCGCCGTTCCTCATCCCGCTCGTGGAGGTGGTGCAGACAGAAGAGACCCCGAAGTGGGTGATCGATGTCACGATGGATCTTCACAAGGCCATCGGCAAGCATCCTATCCACTGCAAGAAGGACGTCCCTGGGTTCGTGGCCAACCGGCTGCAGCATGCCCTCTGGCGCGAAGCCCTCTCGATCGTCGAGCGCGGCATAGCCGACCCGGCGACCGTCGATGAAAGCCTCAAGTTCGGGCCCGGACTCCGGCTGCCGGTTCTGGCTCCGCTGGAAAACGCCGACATGGTCGGTCTCGACTTGACTCTGTCGATCCACAGCTACGTTCTCAAGTACCTGGAAGACTCTCACGAGCCCTCCCCGCTCCTGCGCGAGAAGGTGGAGAAGAACGAACTGGGCTTCAAGACCGGTGGCGTCGGATACCAGACCTGGACTCCGGAAGAGCAGAAAGCGCTTCGCACCCGTCTGCTCAACTACCTCACCAAGGCAGTGCGCGAGATGAAAGAGGCGGAAGGTAAGTAGCGGCAACGGACCAATCGGGCGCGGATGCGCCCGTGAGTCAAGGCAACAAACAGCAAAAGGAGAAGAGAAACCACATGGGGAAAGTATTTGTCGATCTGACACATCCGTTCAGTGCGGAGATCCCTCGTTGGCCGTATTTCGTGAAGCCGGTCATCGATTCGATGCACACCTTGGCCAAGGGCGGCGTCCTCACGCAGAGGGTCGATGTTGTTCAGCACACCGGCACTCATGCCGACGCCCCTCGTCACGTTATGGAGCGCGAATTCGACGGCAGAAGAGCTCGTTACACCCATGAGATGCCTGTTGATGCATACACGGGTGAGGCAGTCTGCCTCGAAATCAACATCCACCGCTGGGGCCTGATCCTGCCTGAGCATCTTGAGGATGCCTGCAAGAGCGCGAACATCAAGCCGGAAGAGCTCAAGGGCATGGTCGTCTGCCTGAATACCGGCATGCATCGCAAATTCGACGACTCCAAAGAGTACTATCATTATTCCTGCGGTACCGGCGTCGAAGCGGGAAAATGGTTTGTGAAGCACAAGGTCAAGTGCGTTGCTATGGATTCGCAGGCACTGGATCATCCGCTTCACACGGCTATGGGCAAGAACGGCCCGCCGCAGATGAATCTGCCCGGAGCTTCGGGAAAACCTATCACGGTAGAGTACATCGAGCAGTTCGGTGAAGAAGCGTATGCCGAATTCGAGAAAGCGGCCTACATCAAGCTGCATGGCCAAGCCGCTTATGATGCCAAATTCGGTGATCTCGAAGCGCTTGGAAATGAGGGAACCTGGGAACCCTGCCACAAGCAGATGCTGGGTCACGGCATCGTCGGGGTCGAGAACCTCGGCGGAGACTTGGACAAGGTGTCCGGCAAGCGCTTCCGGTTCTTCTGCTTCCCGATCCGCTGGTACATGGGCGACGGCTCGATGGTCCGCTGCGTGGCCGAGATCGACGAAGATCAGATCAACAAGGACGTTCCGGATCGCACGTACACGTACTGCGGTACGGGGTACGGCCCGGCGGCCGAACGCTAGTTAGTGACAGGCGGTCCGATTTCGCTCGTCGCTAGGCGAGTTGGAACGGCCCGGTACGGAATGTTGTATGGAGCCCCCCGCCGGTTCTACGGCGGGGGGCTTTGTTCTCCAGATGCGGGTCCCGTGTCGGACCGGCCGTCCGATCACGCAGGAGTACATCGACGAGTTAGGCATCGATGCCTGCGCGTGGTTCGATCACGAAGTCTTCATCGAGCGGTTCGGCATGGACAAATACATGGAGAAATGCGGCAAGCTCGAGAGAGCCGGCGAGCGGGCACCTGGGAGCCGATGCACAAGTACATGATGGGCGACGGCACCCTTGGCACCGAGAACGTCGGTGGGGACCCCGAGAAGGTTGTCGGCAAGGGCTTCCAGTTCTGGTTCTTTCCGCTCCGCTGACACATGGACGACGGCTCAATGGTCCGCGCCGTTGCGGAGATCGACCAAACCTTACCGACGCTACGGATTGCATCTACAAGTGGGGCTGCATCTAGGATGTGAGAAACCGTCGGGCTCCGGCCCGATTTGTTCGCGACAGTTTGCCGCCCGCCGGGTTTGTCCGGCAGGGGGCCGTTTTCGTGGGAGCCGGCCAGTATCCGACGGACGGCATCTGTCCGAAAGGGGATGGCCGTCCCTAAGTCGCGCGAGCGGGGCCAGGTATATCTTCTTCTCGGCAGGTCAGCCGGTCTATCTTCAGGGGCCACGTCAGCATAGGCTTCAGCTACGCTCAAGCATATGAACGGCGTGGTTTAGGACATCATCGCACCAGCAGATACAATGTGTGCGCTCGCGACCGGTGGCAAGCCACAGGCGACAAGCGCGGACGGTTCTGGCGGAGTGCCACGGCAAGGGGCAAGTTGTCCCCCCAAGCGGTATTAGGTTCCATCTGGTGGTCCCCGATCTTCGTTTGGATGAGTGAGCGGCGGGGTCCTTCGGAGGGGTTCCGCGCACAGTTCGTATAATCAACTCGGAAACCAAAGCGGTCGCGTAATGTGAGGAAGAACCTGGAGGCCAAGCAAGGCATGGGAAAGGTGGAGCGATTGACGAACTGCACGACGGTGGTCCAACGTTCGTCGACATCGTAAAGGCAAGATTGCGCGGATGGCATTGATCGACCCGGACGAGAACGACGCGGATGGCCGGACTATCGACGCTTGGGGCCCGAGTCCAGTGACGGATGGGGGCGCGGTCCGCAACCGCTGCGAGTTCGTGGTGGACAAACCGGAGGCAAGTCTTAGCCAGGTGAGTCCCGAAGCGGCCCGCTGGAAGCAAGGCGCCGCGCATGTGAACCCGGGCAAAAGCCTCAATGTGTTCTGTCTATGCTGGCGAAAGTATCGCGGCGGAGGACACGCGATCGTCTGGCCTAATCCAACAGCGATTCCACTGGACTTCAGTCGTCGTTAGCCGGAGTCTGACGGCGGGCCGAATTCGCATGAGACGTTAGGAGATACGAGCATGGGTGAAACAGTCCGCATGACGAACTCATCAACCGGCGGTCCGGTTTTCGTCTATGTCAAAGACGGGAAGATCGTCAGGATGACTCCGATGGACTTGGACGACGAAGTCGGATGCGCCGTCCTGGAAGATCGAGGCGCGAGGACGCACCTTCACCCCGCCGCGCAAGACCACGGTTTCGGTCTACACCGCGGGCTTCAAGTCCATGATCTACTCCGACAAGCGGGTCATGTACCCGATGAAGCGCGTGGACTTCGATCCCAACGGCAACCGCAATATCCAGAACCGCGGCATCTCCGGCTACGAGCGGATCAGCTGGGACGAGGCCACTGACATCCTCGTCAACGAAATCAACCGCATCAAGCACGAGTCTCGGTCCCGTCCGCGATCCTCTCCACACCCAGCTCCCACCACATGTGGGGCAACGTCGGCTATCGGCACAGCACCTACTTCCGCTTCATGAACATGATGGGCTTCACCTATGCCGACCACAACCCGGACAGCTGGGAAGGCTGGCACTGGGGCGGTATGCACATGTGGGGCTTCAGCTGGCGGCTGGGCAACCCCGAGCAGTACAACCTGCTCGAGGACGGCCTGAAGCACGCCGAGATGATCGTCTTCTGGTCGTCCGACCCGGAGACCAACAGCGGTATCTACGCCGCGCACGAGTCCACCATCCGCGCGCCAGTGGCTGAAGGAACTGGGCGTCAAGATGGTGTTCATCGATCCCTTCTATAACCACACCGCCGGTCTCGATCGGCGACAAGTGGTTGTCGCCCAAGATCGGCACCGACCACGCGCTGTCCTTCGCCATCGCCTACACGTGGCTGACCGAGGGGACCTACGACAAGGAGTACGTGGCGACGCACGCCCACGGCTTCGAAGAGTGGGCCGAGTACGTGCTCGGCAAGACCGACGGCGTGCCGAAGACCTGCGAGTGGGCCGAGGAGGAATCGGGTGTTCCGGCGTGCGAGATCCGCGCGCTGGCCCGCGAGTGGGCCAAGAAGAAGACCTACCTTGCCGCCGGCGGTCTGGGCGGCTGGGGCGGCGCCTGCCGCGCCTCGCACGGCATCGAGTGGGCCCGCGGCATGATCGCGCTCGCCACCATGCAGGGCATGGGCAAGCCCGGCTCGAACATGTGGTCGACCACCCAGGGCGCTCCGGTCGACAACGAGTTCTACTTCCCCGGCTACGCCGAGGGCGGCATCTCCGGCGACTGCGAGAACTCCGCCGCGGGCTTCAAGTTCGCCTGGCGCATGTTCGACGGCAAGACGACGTTCCCGTCTCCTTCCAACATCAACACCTCCGCCGGCCAGCACATTCCGCGCCTGAAGGTGCCCGAGTGCATCATGGACGGCAAGTTCCAGTGGAGCGGCAAGGGCTTCTGCGGCGGCGACATCCAGCACCAGATGCACCAGTACCAGTACCCGGCTCCCGGCTACTCGCAAGATCAAGATGCTCTGGAAGTACGGCGGCCCGTGGATCGGCACCATGACGGCCACCAACCGTTATGCCAAGATGTACACACACGAGAGCCTGGAGTTCGTCGTCAGCCAGTCCATCTGGTTCGAAGGCGAAGTGCCGTTCGCCGACCTCATCCTGCCCGCCTGCACCAACTTCGAGCGCTGGGACATCTCCGAGTTCGCCAACTGCTCCGGCTACATTCCCGGACAACTACAACCAGTGCAACCACCGCGTGATCTCGCTGCAGATGAAGTGCATCGAGCCGGTCGGCGAGAGCCAAGTCCGACTACGAGATCTACGCCATGATCGCCAAGAAGCTGGGCATCGGCGCGATGTTCACCGAGGGCAAGGACGAGCTCGGGTGGGTCGAGCAGTACTACAACGCCACCGACATGCCCAAGCACATGACCTTCGAGGAGTTCAAGAAGAAGGGCTACTTCGTAGTTCCGGACAACCCGAACCGCAAGAAGACCGTGGCTCTGCGCTGGTTCGCCGAGGACCGCGAGAAGGACACTCCCGACTGGGGTCCGCGTCTCAACAACCAGGTCGACCGCAAGGGCCTGCAGACGACCACCGGCAAGGTCGAGTTCATCGCCACCAGCATCAAGCACTTCGAGGAGCAGGGCTACGTGGACGAGTATCGTCCGGCCATGCACACCTACGTGCCGGCCTGGGAGAGCTGGCACTGCGAGCTCGCCAAGAAGTACCCGCTGGGCATGCTGGCTCCGCATCCGCGCTTCTCCTTCCACACCATGGGCGACGGCAAGGACAGCTTCATGAACGACATCAAGGACCACCGCGTCCTGGTTGACGGTCACTACTACTGGATCATCCGCCTGAACAGCAAGGACGCCGCAGCGCGCGGCATCAAGGGCGGCGATCTGGTCCGCGCCTTCAACGACCGCGGCTCCGTCATTGTCTGCGCCCAGGTCGGCGAGCGCATGCAGCCGGGCACCGTGCACACCTACGAGTCCTGCGCCGAATACAACCCGCTGGGCAAGCCCGGGCAGGTCTGCCGACCGCGGCGGCTGCATGAACATTCTCACGCCCGACCGCTACATGTCCAAGTACGCCTGCGGCATGGCGCCGAACACCGCGCAGATCGAGGTCGAGAAGTGGGACGGCGGCATCTACGAGACCGACTAATCGAAGGATCGAGCTCATCGTCCGCGAGGATGAGAAGAATCAGCGAAATGAAACAATGGTACATGGTCATCGACGTAGCCATGTGCCACGACTGCAACAACTGCTTCATGGCCTGACAAGGATGAGCATGTCGGCAACGATTGGCCGGGCTACACCGCCTCTCAGCCGCGCCACGGTCATCGCTGGATGAATATCCAGCGGCGTGAGCGCGGCCAGTACGCGCAGCAACGACGTGGCATATCTTCCGATGCCTTGCCAGCACTGCGAGAACGCGCCGTGCGTGAAGGCCGCCGACGGCGCAGTCTACCAGCGTGAGGACGGCATCGTCATGATCGACATGGAGAAGGCCAAGGGCAACGAAGGCTCTGGTCGATTCCTGCCCCTACGGCGCAATCTATTGGAACGAGGAAGCCGACATGCCGCAGAAGTGCACCATGTGCGCGCATCTGCTCGACGACCCAGCATGGACGCCGGGCATCCCCCGCTGCGTGCACACCTGCCCGACCGGTGCGCTCAAGATGTACAAGGTCGAGCCGGCCGAGATGGAGAAGATCGATCGAAGCCGAGGGCCTGACCGGCTACATGGCAGAACTCGGTACGAAACCGCACGTTCTCTACAAGAACCTGCTACAAGTACACCAAGAACTTCATCACCGCCGGCGTGCTGGTGGACGGGGACTGCTTCGAAAATGCGACGGTCACGCTTCACTCCGAAGAGGGCGGAATCGTCTGCAACCTTTACGGTGCCGGTGTGGCCGACTGTCTTGACACCTCTGTTCTGGCGACCCGGACGACGAATTTCTTCGGCGAGTTCAAGTTCGACGGTCTGGAGAACGGCGAGTATACGGTCGACGTAGATGCGGGAGGAAAGAAGACCTCCATGGTCGTCACGATCGACAACGGATCCCAGAACCTGGGCTTTATCGAACTGTAAAAGTGTTTGCGAGAATCACGTGTCGGCGGAGGGCCTTGCATGCAAGGCCCTCCATTTTGCTGGTCGCGACAAACTGAGCTCTTCGTCGGAAGTGCTGATCAGACATCTGCGCTAATGAATTGATGAAATAAAGTCCCGCTGAAGGGAAAGGCAGACTGTGACAGAAATTGTCGTCTTCAACGGTAGTCCGCGCATGGATGGAAACAACGTTACTCTCTTGAATCTGGTAGCTAAAGGCGCGCGAGACAACGGAGCAGAGGTACATTGGTACACCCTGTTCAAGATGAAGTTCATGGCTTGCCAGAGCTGCTTCTTCTGTCGACTGCATGACGACTGCGCCATCAATGACGAGCTACACGAGGCGCTGCAGAAGGTGAAGACAGCCGATGCAGTAGTTGTCGGGTCGCCTATCTATTTGATGCAGATGACCGGTCCGGTCAAGAATCTGTACGATCGGTTGTTTCCCCTGACTGATCTCCACTACAAGCCGCGGTTCGGCACAAAGAAGATGCTCACGGTCTATACGCAAGGCATGGAGGATCCGTGTCTGTTCGAGTCGTATTTTGAGTACACGGCGGCTATGTTTCCTTCCTTAGGTTTCGAGTGGGTGGGAAACATTGTATGCACCAGCGCGAATGATCCCGAGAGTGCGGAACGCGATGTGGACCTCAAGATTCGGGCCTACGAGGCAGGCAGGGCCCTCGCGAGTTAGACAAGGAGATCGTGGACGCGTGCCTGTGTGGCGCCGGGCACTTTAGCGCAGGAGCTCGAATCCCCCAGCAGTTCACCGGTTGTGCCCCTTCATGGACGAAGGCTGGCCGGAAACCCGCTGCCCCAGCTCTGCTCTACCGATGCCATGAAGGCCCATGCAAGCATCCTGAGAGGCGGCCCATAGGCTGACGCAGTAGGCCGGCCCGTCCAGCTCGATGACGACTTCTGACACGCGGCGGCGCTCGCGAGGGGCCGCCCGCAGTTCGTTGTGGCGAAGAGGAGAAGACGGTTGGGCGTTCGGCGAGATCGGGCAAGGTCGGCGGCGCTTGAAGTTTTGCGGGCGCGATCAATATGGCACTGGCGCAAGCCGTGATCAGGCGATAGCATCGCAATGTTCGCTAGTGGGTAGCCTTCAGTGAGCCCAATCGCAAGCGGAGGTATACGATATGAGCAAAGTCGAGAGAATGACCAACTGCACCACGGGCGGTCCGGTCTTCGTGGACGTGGAGGACGGCAAGATCGTCCGCCTTACGCCCATCGATCTGGACGAGACCGACAAAGGCGACTGGGTCATCGAGGCTCGAGGCCGGTCATTCACGCCGCCTAGGCGGACC
Organism: uncultured Thermoleophilia bacterium; assembly: GCA_963749535.1. Classification (GTDB taxonomy): domain Bacteria; phylum Actinomycetota; class Thermoleophilia; order RBG-16-64-13; family RBG-16-64-13; genus Chersky-299. The sequence goes on from CAVVNF010000026.1 coordinate 203,143, forward strand.
ACCCTCTCGCCGCACGCCGTGGCGCAGAAGTCCATGGTCTATTCGCCCAAGCGGATACTCACCCCGCTCAAGCGGGTGGACTTCGACCCCAAGGGCAACCGCAACATCCAGAACCGCGGGGTGTCCGGCTACGAGCCCATCAGCTGGGACGAGGCCCTGGACATCGTCGCCGACGAAGTCGACGCGCGTGCCAGCGCGAAGTGGGCCCCGCGGCCATCCTCACCACCGGGCTCTCACCACCTGTGGGGCAACGTCGGCTACCGGCACAGCGCCTACTTCCGCTTCATGAACCTGGTCGGGCTTCGCCTACGCGGCGCACAACCCGGACAGCTGGGAAGGCTGGCACTGGGGCGGCATGCACATGTGGGGCAACACCCACCGCCTGGGCATCCCCGAGCAGTACGACCTCCTGGAAGACGCCCTCAAGCACACCGAGATGGTCGTCTTCTGGTCGTCGGACCCGGAGACCACCGGCGGTGGCATCTACTCCGCCTTCGAGAGCACCTGCCGCCGCTACTGGATGAAAGAGCTCGGCATCAAGATGGTGTTCATCGACCCCTACTTCAACCACACCGCCGGTCTGTTCGCCGACAAGTGGTTCGCCCCGCGCCTGGGCACCGACGTGGCCTTCGGCCTGGCCATCGCCTTCACCTGGCTCACCGAGGGCACCTACGACAAGGAGTACATCTCGCTGCGCACCGTCGGCTTCGACGAGTGGAAGGACTACGTGCTCGGCAAGACCGACGGCGTGCCCAAGACCCCGGAGTGGGCGGAGGACGAGAGCGGCATCCCGGCGCGGGAGATCCGGGCGCTGGCCCGGGAGTGGGGGGCCAAGAAGACCATGCTGGCCGCCGGCGGCCTCGGGGGCTGGGGCGGCGCCTGCCGCTCGCGCCACCGGCAACGAGTGGGCCCGCACCATGATCGCCCTGGCCGCCATGCAGGGCTACGGCAAGCCCGGCAGCAACATCTGGGGCGACCACCCAGGGTGCGCCGTCCGACGAGTCCTTCGTCTTCCCCGGTTACGCCGAGGGCGGCATCTCCGGCGACGTGGACAAATCGGCGGCCGGCTTCCGCTGGCTCTACCGCCTGTTCGGCCGGCAAAGGAGCGCCGGCGCCCACCCGCAACACCCACGACTCGACCGAAGGGCATGGCGATCCCGCGGCTCCGCATCCCCGAGGCGATGATGCACGAGAAGATGGAGTGGCACGGCAAGGGCTTCTGCGGCTCCTCCATCGAGTCGCAGTTCCAGAAGTACAAGTATCCGGCGCCCGGCTATCCGTACATCAGCATGTACTACCGGTACGGCGGCTCGTTCATCGGCACCATGACGGAGACCAACCGCTACGTCAAGGCCTACCGCGAAGGCAAGGTGCCGTTCGTGGTCAACCAGTCGATCTGGTTCGAAGGGGAGGCCAGGTTCGCCGACATCATCCTGCCGGCCTGCACCAACTTCGAGCGCTGGGACATCAGCGAGTTCGCCAACTGCTCCGGCTACATCCCCGACAACTTCCACCAGACCAACCACCGGGTGATCGTCTTCCAGAAGAAGTGCATCGAGCCGCTGGGCGAGTCGAAGTCGGACTACGAGATCTTCTGCCATGGTCTGCGAGCGCCTGGGCGTCGGCGACATCTACACCGAAGGGCGGCAAGGACGAGTACGACTGGGTCAAGGACTACTTCCACGCCACCGACCTGCCCAACAACATCACCTGGGAGGAGTTCGAGAAGAAGGGCTACTACGTGGTGCCCTTCCCCAAAGACCACAAGTCGACGCCGGCCATGCGCTGGTTCGCCGAGGGGCGTCAGAAGGACACGCCGGACTGGGGCCCGTGCCCCGGTGACACGGTCGGCCTGAAGGGTCTGCAGACCGCCTCCGGCAAGATCGAGTTCGTGAGCTCCAGCCTCAAGCGGTTCGAGGAAAGCGGCGTCGTCGACCCGGAGCGGCCGGTCATGGGCCCGCAGTACATCGCGAGCTGGGAAGGCCATCACACCGCCGATCGCTATAAGGACTACCCGCTGCAGATGGTGTCCCCGCACCCGCGCTTCAGCTTCCACACCATGGGCGACTCCAAGGACAGCTGGCTGAACGAGGTCAAGGACCACCGGGTGCTAAGATGACGGCCACTACTACTGGATCATGCGCCTGAACACGCAAGGATGCGGAGGCCCGCGGCATCAAGGACGGCGACCTCATCCGGGCCTTCAACGACCGCGGCTCGGTCATCCTGGCCGCGCAGGTCACGGAGCGGCTGCCGCTCGGGCACGGTCCACTCCTACGAGTCGTGCGCCGACTACCTCCCGCTGGGCGAGCCGGGCGAGTCGCCGGACACCGCTGGCTGCGTCAACATCCTCACCTCCAAGCGGTTCATCACCCCGACCTCGACCGGGCATGGCCCACAACTCGTGTCTGATCCAGGTGGAGAAATGGGAGGGCGAAGCCAAATGAAGAAGTGGAACCTGGTCATCGACGTCGCCCGCTGCCACGACTGCAACGACTGCTTCCTGGCCGACAAGGACGAGTTCGTGGACAACGAGTGGCCGCCCACTCGCCAGCTCCCAGCCGCGCCACGGCCACCGCTGGATGAACATCGAGCGTAAGGAGCGGGGCCAGTACCCCATCGTGCAGGTGGCCTACCTGCCCCTGCCCTGCCAGCACTGCGACGACGCCCCCTGCCTGAAGGCCTCACCGGCGGGCACCATCTACACGCCGGGACGATGGCCTGGTCATCATCGACCCCGTGAAGGCCAAAGGCCAGCCAGGAGATCGTGGACACCTGCCCCTACGGCGCCATCTACTGGAACGAGGAGGCGCAGGTGCCCCAGAAGTGCACCGGCTGCGCCCACCTCATAGACGAAGGCTGGACCGAGACCCGCTGCTCCCAGGTCTGCCCCACCGACGCCATCAAGCTCGTACTGGCCGAAGACGCCGAGATGGCCGAGAAGGCTGAAGCCGAAGGGCTCCAGGCCTACCAGGCCGACTCTGGGCACCTCCCCCCGGGTCTACTACAAGAACCTCCACCGCTGGACGAAGGCCTTCCTGGCCGGCGAGCGTCATCTACAAGGACACGGATGAGTGCGCCGAAGGGGTCAAAGCCACCGTGGCCTCCGCCGGCCAGACCGTCGGGCGAAGGCCTCACCAACAACTACGGCGACTTCGTGGTGGACGAACTCGAACCGCAGGGTACCTACACCCTCACCCTCTCCGCCCCCGGCTACAAGCCCCTCACCCGCGAGGTCACCCTGGCGGCCAGTCTCAACCTGGGCCAGCTCTTCCTGGAAAAAGCGTAAGGAGCGGCTTGAGTCTAGCCGGCGCCGGCGTGGCCGGGCACCGAGAGTAAGACGAGGGGGCGCCCACTCATCGGAGTGGGCGGCCCCTTCGGCACCGTGGCATTTCTGGTCGTCGCGAGGCGGAACGCGTCCGTGGTCGGATGACGGGCTGACTGGACCTCTTCGGTTATGCGCAAAGAAGTATCACGTTATGAAGGGAACTCATTATAATGTTGCTACATCGGTACGGGGCTACGATACAAGGCTGAGTCGGGGCCCGGAGGTCAGATGCCCGCGGCACCCACTGGTTGGAGCTTGGCGGCCGAGAAGAACCAGATTTGCGGCACTTGCGGCGACGATAATTGGAGCGAGGAGAGTTGCCGATGAAAGCGTTCGAGTATGTGCGCCCGTCGACCTTGGAGGAGGCCTGCAGGTACCTGGCGGAGTCCGGGGGAGGAGTGAGGCCACTTGCCGGTGGCACGGATCTGCTCGTGCAGATCAAACATGACCGATGCCAGCCGAAGGCCTTACTGAGTCTGAGAGATCTTGCGGAGCTTTCCTTTGTGCGTCGGGAAGCCGACGGCGGTCTGGTAATGGGCTCGATGACCGAATTGGCCGCCGTCGAGAACTCTCCCGACGTGTTGCGAGACTTCCCCGCCATCGCCGAGGCCGCGTCCCTCGTGGGATCGGTGCAGGTGCGCAATCGTGCTACCCTGGGCGGCAATTTGTGCAACGCGGCCCCATCAGCCGACATGATCCCCATCCTCATCGCCTGTGGTGCTACCGCTACCATCACAGACGGTCGCGTCGAGCGGGCAGTCGCCCTCGAAGATTTCTTCACGGGCCCTGGGAGGACGGTGCTGGCCGGCGGGGAGTTGCTGAAGCAGGTGTCGGTACCCGCGCCGCGGAAGGCCAGCTTCGCCAAGTACCTGAAGGCCTTCCGCTCCGCGATGGACATCGCCATCGTCGGTGTGGCGGTGAAGGCCGACTTTGACGCCGCAACAGGGGCCTGTCAGGACCTTAGGCTCGTGCTCGGTGCTGTGGCTCCAACCGTCATCCGGGCTAAGGTCGCTGAGAAGATGGCACTCGGAAGGAAGCTCGACGCCGAGCTCATCGGCGCCATGAGCCGCGCTGCCGCCGACGAAGCAAAGCCGATCTCCGACGTGCGCTCGTCCGCGGATTATCGCAAGACGATGGTGGCAGTCCTTTCGAGACGGGCCCTTGACGCGGCTCGGGCGTGGGCGGAGAAAGGAGGCCTCGGGTGAAAAAGGAACTGAGGATCACGGTGAATGGCGACTCGTACCATCTCCTGGTCGATTCCAATCGGACGCTCCTTGACGTCATCCGGGACCAGATCGGTCTGACCGGCACCAAGAACGGATGTGGAGCCGGTGAATGTGGCGCTTGCACGGTGCTTCTGAACGGCGAGCCGGTGAACTCGTGCCTGGTGCTTGCTCATGAGGCCAACGGACAAGAGGTGATCACGATCGAGGGCCTGTCCAAGGGCGGCGTCATTCACCCCATCCAACAGGCATTCATCGACACCGGGGCTATCCAATGCGGCTTCTGCACGCCGGGGATGGTCATGTCGGCCAAGGCCTTGCTCGACCGCAAGCCGCAAGCCGATCGAGACGACATCCGCAAGGGGCTGAGAGGCAACCTCTGCAGATGCACCGGATACGTGAAGATCGTCGAAGCCATCGAAGCTGCTCAGTGCTTGATCGCGGAGGGGGAGTCCAAATGAACACTTGCGTCATCGGGAAAGGACTTCCGCGGATCGACGCGCTGCCGAAAGTGACGGGGGCCGCCCAATACACGGTCGATCTGAAGTTGCCGGGAATGGTCTACGGGAAGATCTTGCGCAGTACCGTTCCACACGCGCGCATCAAGGGGATCGACACGTCCGCGGCCGAGAAACTGCCTGGCGTTCTGTCCGTTATCACGGGGAAGGACGTTCCCCAGAACATCTTCAGCTTCTATCAGTGGTTGGCCGACAAGAGGATCTTGTGTACGGACAAAGTCCGCTATGTGGGCGACGAGGTGGCAGCTGTAGCGGCTTTGGACGAGGACACGGCAGAGGCGGCTCTGGCGCTGATCAAAGTCGACTACGAACCCTTGCCGGCGGTTTTCGATATCGATGCGTCCATGGCCCCAGGCGCGCCCTTGCTCCATGAAGACAAAGAGAGCAACGTCACGTGGACCGTCGAGCGTCTGTTCGGAGACCCCGACAAGGCTTTTGCCGAATGCGATTTTGTGGTCGAGGGCAAGTACGTGACTCAGGCGACCGCGCACACCTGTATGGAAGTGTCGAACTGTGTGGCCAGGTGGGACGCATTCGACCGACTGACCATTTGGACGAATACGCAAGCCCCTCACACGCAGCGGCAAGAGATCGCCCGGATCCTCGGCATCCCCAAGAGGAACGTGCGCGTGATCAGCTCGATCATGGGGGGCGGGTTCGGGTCGAAGTTGGTCATGGACATGAAGCTTCCCATCGCCGCCGTTCTGTCGAAGAATACCGGTCGCGCCGTGAAGATCGTCAACACCCGCAGCGAGGAGTTCACCACCGCGAAGACGCGGTATCCGTACACGCTCTATCTGAAGACCGGAGCCAAGAAGGACGGGAGGATCTGGGCCCGGGAACTCAAGGTGATCGGAGACGCGGGCGCGTACCACGACAAGGGTCCGGCCACCATCAACTTCGCCAGTATGATGTACGGCACGCTCTACGATGTGCCCAACATGCGCTTCGACGGGATGCTGGCCTACACGAACAAGGAGATGGGCACGGCCTTCCGCGGTTTCGGGAACCCGCAGTTCACATTCGCTACCGAGACTCAGATAGACGAGCTCGCCGCAAAGATGGGGATGGATCCGCTCGAGCTCCGGCTAAAGAACGCCAATCAGCCCGGGCATACCACGACGTTGCGGCGCCGAGGTCTGTGGTTGTGCCATGACGGAGTGCATGCTCGCGGCCGCCGAAGGGATCGGATGGGACAAGAAGCGTCATGACGAGGGTAGGAAAGGCCTTCGCGGCGTAGGACTGGCCAACATGGTCCATACCGGCGGCGGCGGCAGGTTCTACGGGTATAACTCCGCCGAAGCCTTCGTCAAGTTGTCGGACGAGGGAACGGTTACCATCATCACCTCGGCTCTGGACATGGGCCAAGGGGCGCACACTGTCATGGCCCAGATCGTGGCCGAGGAGCTTGGGGTGGAGATGGACGACGTCAAGGTCATATCCAACGATACCGACCTTACTCCTTACGACCTGGGCTCCTGGGGCAGCCGGGCGACCTTCATGAACGGCAATGCGGTCATGATGGCGGCGAGGGACGCGAAGAAGGGCGTCACTCGACGCCGCAGCCGAGATGCTCGAAGCCGATCCCAGCACCATCGTGGTCTCAGAGGGCAAGGTTTATGTCGAGGGCTCCACTGAAAAGCACGAGCTTTCGGAGATCGTCGAACACGCGGTGAATGCCCACGGGAACCCCATCTCCGGTGCGGGACGCTTCGTAGACTCGCTGCCCGAGGGGTACACGATCCCGACCGCGTTCACCAAGAACATCCCGTGTTTCGCATTCGGGACGCAAGCCGTGGAGATCGAGATCGACGAGGAGACGGGCGAGGTCAAGGTGCTCAAGGTCGTCGCTGCCCATGAGACCGGCACCACCATCAACTCCGTGATGGCCGAGGGCCAGATCGAAGGCGCCGTGGCCCAGGGCATCGGATACGCATTGATGGAAGAATTGATCCAAGAGAACGGCAAGATCTTGAACGATGGCTTCCTCGACTACAAGATCCCGAACATCGGAGATGTCCCCGAGATCGAAGCGATCTGCGTGGAGAGTCTCGGCACCAATGGCCCCTACGGCGCGAAAGGGATCGGTGAGCCGGCTCTGGTGCCGACAGCTCCTGCGATCGCCAACGCCATCTACGACGCCACTGGAATCTGGCTGCGAGAGCTGCCGATGACCCGCGAACGGGTGCTCAAGGCCCTCCAGGAAGCCAAGGATTCGTAGTAGGAGGAATCTCGTCGCGGTTCTATCCGCGCAGGGAACGTTCGCAGACAGATGTGGGGCTGCTCCCAAGACGGGAGCAGCCCCACATCAACGTCACCGCCGAAAACGCCCGTGATCGTGTCTGAACGCATCGATTTGCGGATAGAATAAAGTTGCTGGTGCCAAAGCAGGCAAGCGACATCGGACGGGATCATGGCAAGGACCGGGGGCAGGCCGAGAATGCAGGTGGACGACCGCGACGGTGAAGACAGCGAGGTCTTCGTCAGAGCGCTCGCCCGCGGTCTCACCATCCTGGCGCTGTTCGATGTGGAGCACCCCGACTGGAGCTTGAGCGAGATCTGCGAGAAGACCGGCATCTCAAGGACCACCGCCTACCGCATGCTAAGGACGATGGAGTCCAAGGGTTTCCTCGAGTTCGACTCGGAGACCGAGAAACATCACCTCGGCCGGTCGATGATCCCCGGGGCATATCTGGCCCTGTCTTACGTGGGCTTCGCCCGGGCCACGAGGCCCTTTCTTGAGGAGCTTGCACGCACGACCGGCGAGACCGTGGAGTTGACCGTCGAATGGGACGAAGGGGCCGTCGTCGTCGATCACGTGCCGACCACTCGCCCGTTCAAGCCCAATCTGCCCACGGGGCGCGTCCTGCGGAATCTCACCAACTCCGCGATGAAGATGCACGTGGCTCACCGCTCTGAGTCCGAGAGGAATAGGGTCTTGCGCTCTCCTCAGCCGAAGCTCACCCCGTTCACCGTGACCGATCCGGGCGAGCTGGCACAGCAACTCGCCAGGGTAGCGCAGGAAGGGGTGTCGTTCGACCTCGAGGAACAAGATCTTGGCGTCTGCGCGGTTTCCGCGCCGGTGTTTGGACCGAGTGGCGACGTGAAGGCCGTGGTCACCCTTGTGCTGCCGCCTGAGCGGTTCGGGCCCGAGGACCGGCAGAGCAAGGTGGATGCGGTGAAAAGCACGGCAGCAGAACTGGCCAGGTATCTCAGCCGGACGAGGGCCGATCAAGCCGTCGCTTCCGGTTGACTGGGGGGCGGGAGACTGGCATAGTATGAGATAAGCGCTTAGCGGAATAGCTATTCCGCAGAGAGGAATAGAGACGAGAAGCAAGGGAGACGTTATGGCGGAAGACATGAGCAAGACCGGAGCGTCAGGGGAACGCACGCTGGTGCGGGACATCAGCTTCTGCGGTGTGCCCGAGAACGGCTCCAATGCATCGATGGTGGACGTCAAGGATGGCAAGATCATCCGCATTCGTCCCATGCACTACGACTGGAAGTACGATCCAAAGACAGAGATGAACCCCTGGAAGTTTGAAGTGCGGGGCAAGACGTTCGAACCCAGCATGAAGACCCTGATCCCCCCTTACTCCATCGCCTATAAGAAGCGCGTCTACTCGCCGGCCCGTATCCGCTACCCTATGATGCGCGTTGACTTCGACCCCAACGGCGAGCGCAACCCACAGAACCGGGGTGTCAGCAAGTACAAGCGCATCTCCTGGGACCAGGCATCTGGACGTCATCACCAGCGAGATGAACCGCATTAAAGAGAAGTATGGGCCCACCGCCCTCCTCTACGAGAGCGACCAGCACGGCGAGAACAAAGTCGTCCAGGCCTGTCACGGCGCCGGCCGCAAGCTGCTTCGTCTCTGGGGCGGCTTCACTCAGCAAAACCGCCAGCCCGACAGCTGGGAAGGTTGGTGGTTCGGCAGCAAGCACTTCTGGGGCTGCGAGCCGGTAGGCCAGGGTCATGCAGAGCAACCTGCTGTATGACATGTCGAAGAACGCCGAGCTGCTGCTGTTCTGGGGCTGCGACCAGGAAACGACCCCGTGGGGTTGGCAGGGCCAGCTTCCCAGCCGCCTCAGCTACTGGTGGAGTGAACTCGGCATCAAGCAAATCTACGTGTGCCCAGACCTCAACTATGCCGCGGCCGTGCACGCCGACAGGTGGATCCCGGTCCTGCCGAATACCGACGCGGCTCTCTATCTGGCCATCACGTACCAGTGGTTCAAAGACGGCACCTATGACAAGGAATACCTCAATACTCACGCCGTTGGCGTTGAGAAATACGAGGCCTACGTCATGGGCGAAGAGGACGGTGTGAAGAAGACTCCGGAGTGGGCGGCACCCATCTGCGGCGTCCCATCGCGCACGATCAAGGCGCTGGCCAAGGAATGGGCGTCTAAGCGCACCACCGTGGTCATCGGCAACGGCGGCCCGGGTATCCGCGGTCCATACGCCACAGAGCCCGCCCGTCTGCAGAGCATCTGCCTGGCCATGCAGGGCCTCGGCAAGCCGGGTGTCAACCAGGCCAAGATGATCGAATGGGGACTCTTCGACAAGCCGGATCAGTACGCTCAGCCCAAGCCGCTGCGTGTGCCCTATCTGCGTGCCGCCTACACCGGTGGCCACCCGGACGAGACCAACCATCCCTCGTTCATCCCTAAGACCTACATCCCTAAGGCCATCCTCGAGGGTGAGTGTGACTGGTATGGCGTGCGAATCCGAGAGTGCCGACCGTACCGACCAGTTCGTGCACTACAAGTATCCGGCCGACGGATGCTCCAAGGTCCACATGGTCTGGACCGACTCTCCATCCTGGATCACCTGCTGGAACATGGGCAACGAGTACGTCAAAGCCATGCGGCATCCCGACATCGAGTTCATGTTCTGTCAGCACCCGTGGCTGGAGAACGACGCCCTGCTGGCCGACATCATCCTTCCGGTGAACACCAAGCTTGAGGAAGACGACATCGCCGGCGACATCTTCAGCGGCCAGTACAACCTGCTCTTCCCCGAGCACAAGTGCATCGAGCCGCTGGGTGAGTCGTTCAGCGACTACGAGATCGTCGTAAAACTTGCCGAGCGCCTCGGGCTGCTGCAGGAATACACCGGCGGCAAGACCATCCCCGAGCTCATCAAGTACGGCTGGGAGACCTCCCGTTGTGCCGACCTGATCAGTTGGGAAGAGCTGAACGAGAAGGGCTACTACGTGGTCCCGACCGCCGACGGGTGGGAAGACGTGCCGGCCGGGTTCTACAACTTCTACAAGGACCCGAAGAAGTATCCCCTTACCACACCTACCGGCATGCTCGAGTTCGAGGCCACGGGTCTGCTCAAGCACTTCCCCGACGACCTAGAGCGGCCGCCGGTACCCAAGTGGATCCCCAAGGGCATCAGCCACGAGGAGACCTTCGGCACGGAGCGTTCCAAGAAGTATCCACTGCTGGTCTGCTCCAACCATCCGCGCTGGGGCGTGCATTCGCAGCACGATGACATCACCTGGCTGCGCGAGATCGAGACCTGCAAGATCAAAGGTCCCGATGGTTATCAGTATCATCCGGTCTGGCTGCATCCATCGACGGCAGAAGCCGCGGTATCAAGCACGGTGACATCGTCTCGATCTTCAACGAACGCGGCACGGTGCTCGCCGGCGCGTACATCACCGAGCGCATCATGCCCGGTGTGGTCTACATCGACCACGGCGCCAAGTGGGACCCCATCGATCCAGGCGTGATCGACCGTGGCGGCGCTATCAACACCATCGTGCCCAGCAACACGACCTCGAAGAACGCGGTCGGCCACGCGGTCAGCGGCTTCCTGGTCGAAGTCGAGAAGACCGACATGGAAGAACTCAAGCGCAAATATCCAGAAGCCTTCGAACGGCCCTTCCACCCGTGCGCGGGTCCCGGCTTAGAGGCCTGCATTATGGGGGTGGAATAATGGGAAAGGTCCTGGTTATCAACTACGATATCTGCAACGGCTGCTACAACTGCCAGGTAGCCTGCAAAGATGAGCATGTGGCCAACGATTGGTCGCCCATCGCCAAGCCGCAGCCGGATACCGGTCAGTTCTGGAACAAGGTCTACGATAACGTCCGCGGCCAGGTTCCCAAGGTCAAGATGACGTACGAGCACAGCATCTGCCAGCACTGCGACGATGCTCCCTGCATCGCCGGCGTGCAACGTCCAAGGCTATCTACAAGCGCGACGATGGCGCCGTGGTCATCGACCCGGACAAGTGCCGCGGCAACCAAATGTGCATATGCGGCCTGCCCGTATGAGAACGTCATCTACTTCAACGACGCGCTCAACATCGCTCAGAAGTGCACCTTCTGCGCGCACCTTCTGGATGACGGCTGGACGGAGCCCCGCTGCGTGGATGCTTGTCCCACGGGAGCCTTCACCTTCGGCGAAGAGGAAGATCTCAAGGACCTCATCGCCAAGGCGGAGCCGCTCAAACCGGAGCTGCCCACCAAGCCGCGCGTCTACTACATCGGTTTGCCCAAGAAGTTCATCGCGGGCGCGGTGTTCGATCAGGAAGCCGACGAGTGCGTCGAGGGCGCGGCGATCACCGCCGTGGATGCGAGCACCGGCGAGAAGTACACCGCTGAGACCGACAGCTATGGCGACTTCTGGCTCAAAGGTCTTGCTAACGGGTCCTACACGGTGCTTATCGAGAAGGCCGGCTATCTGAGCCAGAAACTCGGACCGTTCGATGCCACTCAGAAAGACCTGAACATCGGCGACATCGCGATCTGGAAAGGTTAGCCTCCAAGGTCCTATCCGACCCCGCGATACCGACGCAGTGAGAGCAGGGGCCTCGCCCAAAAGGCGAGTCCCCTGCTTTTTGCCACCGGGTGCCATGTGTCCGCGGGAGGCAAGGGCGCCTATGCGTGGTGGTTGCGGAGAGAGGCTGCCGGTAGCTAGAATGCTTTGTTGTCGACCGTTTACTTAGGCCGATGTTCGGCAGGAAGCTCCAGAGCGTCAGGGGGGGATGCCGCTTCTCCGGCCCGCACCTTGGGTCAGCCCCAGGAGATGCTCCACAGTTTGACGCCGCAGGTTCGACAGAGCGAAGGAGGAGACTATGGCGGAAGGGCCAAAAAAGGGGACGGGTACCCGAGGCGACAAGACCATCGTCCGTGACATCAGCTGGTGCGGAGTGGGGAACGGCGCTAATGCCTGCATGGTGGATGTCAAAGACGGCAAGATGCTCCGTATCCGTCCTGCTCGGTACTACGAGAAATACACCCGGGAAGAAGTCAAGCCCTGGGTGATGCACGCACGGGGCAAGACCTTCGAGCCGAGCGACAAGAGCCTGGCTCCCCCGATCAGTCTTGCTTACAAGAAACGCGTGTATTCGCCAGCCCGTATCCGCTACCCGATGAAGCGGGTGGATTTCGACCCGAACGGTGAGCGCAACATCCAGAATCGGGGCGTGAGCAAATACGAGCGCATCAGCTGGGACGAGGCGCTGGACATCGTCATCGCCGAGATGCTGAGAGTCAAGGAGAAGTATGGTCCCACCGCCATCCTCTACCAGTCGGACCAGCACGGCGAGAACAAGGTGGTGCACGGGCCCCACGGCTGCGGACGGAAACTGTTGAGGCTCTTCGGCGGCTATACCCTGCAGGTGCGCCAGCCCGACAGTTGGGAAGGCTGGTGGTGGGGGGCCAAGCACGTCTGGGGGATGCGAGCCGGTCGGCCAGCAGATGCCGCAGAAGCAACCTCATCTACGACATCGCCAAGAACGCCGAGCTTCTGCTGTTCTGGGGTTGCGACCAGGAGACCACCACCTGGGGGTGGGAGGGGCAGCTACCCAGCCGCCTGAGTTACTGGTGGACGCGAACTGGGCATCAAGCCAGATCTACATCGCCCCCGACGTGAACTACGCCAATGCGGTGCACGCCGACAAGTGGATCCCGATCCTGCCGAACACCGACGCGGCCCTCTACCTGGCAATCGCCTACCAGTGGTTCAAGGACGGCACTTACGACAAGGAGTACCTCGAGACCCACGCCTACGGGGTGGACAAGTTCGAAGACTACGTCATGGGCAAGGAGGACGGTATCCCCAAGACCCCCGAGTGGGCGGCCGCCATCACCGGCGTTCCATGCCCGCACCATCAAGGCGCTGGCCAGCGAGTGGGCGTCCAAGCGGACCACCGTGGTCCATCGGCAACGGGGGCCCGGGCATCCGTGGTCCGTACGCGACCGAGCCGGCTCGTCTGCAGGTGCTCTGCCTTGCCATGCAGGGTCTGGGCAAGCCCGGGCTGCAACCAGGCCAAGATGATCGAGTGGGGGCTTCTGGACGACATGGATCAGGATGTCACCGCCGTGCGCCTTCTGTGCTGACCGGATCTGTTGCAGCCGCCTACACGGGCGGAGCACCTCCCATGGACACCAACCATGCCGTTCATCCCCAAGACCCTCATCCCGAAGGCCATCCTGGAGGGTCCGCTCGAGTGGTGGGGCAACGAGCAAGAGATGGCCCGCGTGAGAACCAGTTCGTCCACTACAAGTACCCGGCCGAAGGCTGCTCGCCCGATCCACATGATCTGGACCGACTCGCCCGCTGGATCACGTGCTGGAACGACGGCAACAACTTCATCCGGGCCATGCGCCACGAGTCCATCGAGTTCATCTTGTGCCAGCATCCGTGGCTGGAGAACGACTGCACTTTTCGCCGACATCATCCTGCCGGTGAACACCAAGTTGGAAGAGGACGACATCGGCAGCGACATCTTCAGCGGGCAGATGAACCTGCTCTTCCCCGAACCGCGCTGCATCGAGCCCCTGGGGGAGTCGTTCAGCGACTACGAGATCGTCTGCAAGATGGCCGAGCGCCTGGGGCTGCTCGAGGAATACACCGGCGGGAAGATCGGTGGAGGATCTGATCAGGCATGGTTACGAGACCTCCGGCGTGGCCGACCAGGTGAGTTGGGAGGAGCTGAACGAGAAAGGCTACTATGTGGTGCCGCCGGCCTGCGACTGGGAAGATATCCCGGCCGGTTTGATCCGGTTCTATGAGGATCCCGAGCAGCACCCCCTGACCACGCCCACCGGCAAGATCGAGTTCTACGCCACGGGTCTGGCCGAGCACTTCCCCGACGATGAGGAGCGGCCGCCCGTGCCCAGGTGGATCGCCCAGGGCGTGTACCCACGAGGAGACCTCTGGGTACCGAGCGCGCCAAGACCTATCCGCTTCTCGTGATGAGCAACCACCCGCGTTGGGGAGTCCATTCCCAGCACGACGACATCACCTGGCTCAGGGAGATCGAGACCTGCAAGGTGAGGGGCCCCGACGGCTACCAGTACCACCCGCTGTGGATGAACCCAGCCGACGCCGGCGCGCGCGGCATCAAGAAAGGCGACGTGGTCAGCATCTATCAACGAGCGGGGCACGGTCCTGGCCGGAGCCTATGTCACCGAGCGGATCATGCCGGGGGTCGTGGGCATCGACCACGGAGCCAAGTACGACCCCATAGTGCCCGGGAGAGATCGACCGGGGCGGAGCAATCAACACCATCGTCCCCCGCACGACCACCTCGAAGAACGCGGTCGGGCACGTGGTCAGCGGGTTCCTGGTCGAGGTGGAGAAGGCCGATCTGGAAGCGATGCTCAAGCCAAGTACCCCGAGGCCTTCGAGCGGGAATGCCACCCCACCGCCGGTCCGTGTTTCGCCGGTTCCTGATGTCGGGAGGTGAATGATGGGCAAGGTAATGGTCATAGATCTCGCCATCTGCAACGGCTGTCATAACTGCCAGGTATCCTGCAAAGACGAGCACGTGGCCAACGACTGGTCGCCCATCGCGAAGCCCCAACCCGACACCGGTCAGTTCTGGAACAAGGTCATCCGACATGGAGCGGGGTACCGTGCCCAAGGTGAAGGTCACCTACCACCACTCCATCTGCCAGCACTGCGAGAATGCCCCTTGCATGGACGCCTGTCCCGCAGAACGCCATCTACCAGCGCCCCGACGGCATCGTCATCATCGACCCGGATAGATGCCGGGGCAACCAGCTCTGCCTGGAAGCCTGCCCGTACGAGAACGTCATCTACTTCAACGACGATCTCAACATCGCCCAGAAGTGCACCTTCTGCGCGCATCTCATCGACAAGGGCTGGACCGAGACCCGTTGCTCTGACGCCTGTCCCACCGGGGCCTTCACCTTCGGGGAGGAGGAGGACCTACAAGAGCGTGATCGCGAAAGCCGAGCTTCTCAAGCCCGAGCTTGCCACCCGTCCCCGGGTCTACTACCTCAACCTTCCCAAGAAGTGGATAGCCGGCGAGGTGTTCGACTAGGAAGCCGACGAGTGCGCCGAGGGGGTAGTGGTCACGGCCACGGAGACCAGCCTCGGGCGAGAGCTATCGCGCCGAGACCGACCACTATGGCGACTTCTGGCTGAAGGACCTGCCAGACGGCACCTACACCCTTCTCGTCGCGAAAAGGGTACCTCGCCCAGAAGCTGGGGCCCTTCGACGCCACCCAGAAGGACCTCAATCTGGGCGAGATCGGGATCTGGCGTGGATAGGCAGGTCTGCCGAGGGCGGCGGACAATCTGCTGATTAGTCAGGGGCTCCGGCCAATAGGCCGGAGCCCCTTCTGGTACGCCTGGTGGGATAGGGCTCGCTTGGGACTTTGTCGAGTTGGCCATCGCCTAGCGCAAAGCCGCGGAAACAGCGAATCTGTTTCTTTCAGGCCGCGACTCGGGTAAGGCCAAGCCGCGGCCCGAAGCCCGTCCTGCAGCGATATCAAGGACATCTGGCGAGACACGCATCTTTTGGCGCAAGCGGATTTCTTGACCTCGGGCGGCGCGGTGTGACATTCTGTTACATTGCATGCCGAAAGCTCGGGACGAAGCGGCACGTCGTTGTACAAACAGAGCAAGGAAAGGGGGAAGGGGGATGAATTTTGGAGGTGATTCTACTTGACGGTAGCTCTTGAAACCCAGGGCCTTCGAAAGTCGTTCGGTGGGGTCTTGGTGATCGACGACCTGAGCATCAGCGTCAACGAAGGCGAAGCGCTCGGGATCGTCGGTCCCAACGGTGCGGGCAAGACCACCTGGTTCAACCTCATCACCGGCGCCGTCCACGCCGACGGCGGCAAGGTGATTTTCGACGGCAAGGACATCACCCACCTGCCCCGGCATGAGCGCTGCCGCCAAGGCATCGGCCGCACCTTCCAGATCCCGAAGCCCTTCTCGGGCATGACGGTGTTCGAGAACGTTCTGGTGGGCGCGACTCACGGCCGGAAGATGGGCGAGCGGGCGTCCTATTAGCGCTGCATCGAGGTCCTGGAGATCACCGGCCTGCTACAAGAAGGTCGAACGTTCTGGCCGGCTCGCTTACCCTGCTCGACCGCAAGCGGCTCGAGCTGGCGCGGGCTCTGGCCACCGACCCGCAGGTGCTGCTCCTGGACGAGATCGCCGGCGGGCTCACCGAGGCTGAGGTGCGAGGAGCTCATCGAGGAGATCAGGAACCTGCGCAGACCGGCATCACCATCGTGTGGATCGAGCACATCGTGCACGCGCTGCTCGCGGTGGTCGACCGCATCACGGTCATCCAGTTCGGCCGCAAGCTGTGCGAAGGCGAGCCTCACCAGGTCATGAACAGCGATGAGGTGCAGGCCTGCTACATGGGAGGGACGCCGGCATGAGCCTTCTTGAAGTCGAAAACGCCAGCGTCTACTACGAGGATTTTCAGGCCCTCTACGACCTCAACATCAAAGTCGAAGAAGGGCGAGATCTTCGCCTGCATCGGCGCCAACGGCGCCGGCAAGAGCACCATGCTCAAGACCATCGCCGGCGTGCTTCACCCGCGCCGGGGCCGGGTACTCTTCGAGGGCAAGCCGTCGACCACATGCCCACCTACAAGCGGGTGGAGCATCGGCATCTCCTCGGTGCCCGAAGGCCGCCGGGTGTTCCCCAGCCTCACCGTGCACGAGAACCTGTTGATCGGCGGCTACAGCAAGCGTAAGGGGCCTTGGACCGCCGAGACGATCTATGAGCTCTTCCCGCTCCTCGTGCCTCTCGCGCAAGCGCCAGGCTGCCGGTCGCTCTCCGGCGGTGAGCAGCAGGCCCTGGCCATCGGCCGCTCGCTCATGGCCAACCCGCGACTCATCCTCATGGACGAGGTGTCGCTGGGTCTGGCCCCGGTGGTCATCAAGCGGATCTACGATGCCTTCCCGACCCTGCTGCTCACGGGAGCACCATCCTCGTGGTGGAGCAGGACGTGCAGCACGTGCTCACGGTGGCCAGCCACGTGGCCTGCTTCCTCGAGGGCCGCATCGCCCTCCAGGGTGCCCCGAGTGAGCTGACCAACGAACAGATAACCGCGGCCTACTTCGGGGTGTAGACATGGACTGGGTAAACGCAGCTGTCCAAGGGATCCTTCTGGGTGGCCTCTACGCTCTGTTTGCCGTGGGCCTCTCGCTCGTGTTCGGGACCATGCGCTCGTCAACCTGGCTCATGGTGACTTGACCATCGTCCCGGCCTACTTCGCGTTGCTCATCATCAACGCCCTGCGTTTCAGCCCGTTCTACGCCATCCCATAGTAGTGGTGCATCATGTTCATCTTTGGCTACCTCTTGCAACGGGGGTTGCTCAACTTCGTGTCGGTAGGGGAGGACATGATGCCGGCGTGATCGTCACGTTCGGTCTCTCGATCGTCATCGAGAACGCTCCTGCTCGTCAGGCTTCACTGCCAACTCGCAGGGGCTCGGCGCCGGCAGGATCGGGAACATCAGCATCAAGATCAGCAACAGGCTGGCCATCGGTTGGTTGCCACTCATCATCTTCATCGTCGCGGTCGTGGTCCTGACTGCTCTGCAGCTGTACATCGGCCGGACCAGGATGGGCCGGGCATTCCGCGCCGTGTCCGACGACAACGAGGCGGCCCGTCTCATGGGCATCAACACCAAGCACATCTGGGCCATGGCCATGGGCGTCGCTTTGGGCATCGTCGCCATCGGCGGCGTGATGATGGGCATCCGGACTACATTCGACCCACTGCTTGGGTCCCAACGCCTGATCTACGCGTTCGAGGCGGTGATCATCGGGGGCATGGGTTCAGGCTATGGCACCCTTCTGGGTGGAATCATCCTGGGATTAGCTCAGACTCTAGGTGCTCAGGCGTTCGGGTCGGCGTGGTCGATCTTGGTCGGCCACGTGGTGTTCATTATAGTCCTGACCTTGCGCCCGACAGGGTTCCTAGCAAAGACGGTGACGACATGAACGAACCTACCGCTATCTCGCGCGAAGGCGCTCCCGTAGGACCGATTTCACCGTCAGGGTCGCTACCAGGACCCACTACATCCTCATGGGCCTCGGCTTACTCATAATGATCTTCGCCATCGCCTTCCCGTTCTGGGCCGGCATACCGCTGACCAGGCGGTTTGTGGACTTCTTCATCTACCTGTCGTTGGCTCAATTCTGGAACCTGTTGCTCGGCTATGCCGGCATCATCTCCGTCGGCCAGCAGGGCTTCATCGGCATCGGCTCATATGCACTCTGGCTGTTTGCCGACGTTCTCCATATCAACCCGTTCGTGGGCGTTCTTTTGGCAGCCTTCTGCGGTGCGATCCTCGCGCTACCTACTGCGGCTCTGGTGTTCAAGCTGAGAGGTGGGTATCTGGGCATCGGTACCTGGGTCATCGCCGAGGTCTTACGGCTTATAGTGGCCAACATCAAGAAGACCGGAGGTGGGTCGGGGATAACGATCCAAGCCGCGACCAAGCTGGGCACGGACGTGCGAGTGCCGGGCTGTTATTGGTGGGCTTTGGGAGCGACCCTTATCGCCATCGGCGCGACGTATTTCCTGCTGCGCTCCAAGCAGGGATTGGCCTTGGAGTCTATCCGGGACAATGACCTGGCGGCAGAGAGTTCAGGTGTCAACCTCTGGCGGACCAAGCTGTATGTGTTCATCATCGCCGGCGCCGGTAGTGCCATGGCCGGTGCCATCACGGCCATCCACCTGCTGCGGGTGCAGCCGGCGGCAGCGTTCAGTATCAACTGGACCGCGTACCTCGTTTTTATCGTCGTCATCGGCGGTATCGGTACCATCGAGGGGCCGATCATCGGTACCATCATCTGGTTCGCCCTGCGAGAGGAGACGAGTCAGTACGGGGAGTGGTACTTCATCGTGCTCGGCCTCCTGGCCATCGCCGTGGTGATATGGAGTCCGCGCGGCATCTACGGCTACATCGTCCGGCGCTGGAACTTCTTCTTGTTCCCGCTTCAGCGGCGTGTCAGATTCGTCGGAGATAGCGTTAAGAAGCGCAGGAAAGGCATCGCGACCGGAGCCGAAGGGGCCGGCAGCTAGGAGCCTCATGGGTCTGTGATTCGATCGCAGGCGCCTTGCAAGTCCGATCGTAACGAGGGGGGCCGCCGATCCGGCGGCCCCCCTCGATTTGCTAGGTGGAGTGCTACACGAAGGTCAGGCCGGACCGGCCAACCTGCGGCAGCGAGTGAGGTCACTACCCGAAGAACACTCGCGCCAGCTCCCACAGTTCCGCGGGCACCGAGCTTCCAGGAACTCACGGCTTCAGAGAGGGGCACGGCCTCGATGGCATCGCCCTTTAGACCGGCCATCATGCCCCACTCCCCGGCTTCGACCATCTGGGCGGCCTTCACTCCGAAGCGGGTACCCAGGATCCGGTCGTGAGCGGTGGGGGTACCCCCGCGCTGGATGTAGCCGAGGATGGTCTCTCTCACTTCCAGGCCGGTGGCTTTCTTTACTTCCCGGGCGATGACGGTGCCCACCCCGCCCAGCTTCACGTGTCCGAAGGCATCGAGTTCATCGGAGGCGAGCACCTCTTGGGAGGCACCGGAGCGGAAGAGCACCGGGGCCCCTTCGCTGACTACGATCACCGAGAAGGTCTTACCCCGTATCTGGCGGCGCGTGATGACCTCGCACAGATCCTCGATGGTCAAGGGGAACTCGGGAGTGAGAATGGCGTCGGCTCCCCCGGCCATCCCGCTCATCAGGGCGATCCAGCCGGCGTGGCGGCCCATCACCTCCACCACCATCACCCGGTGGTGGGATTCGGCCGTGGTGTGCAGCCGGTCGATGGCCTCGGTGGCGACTGCAACGGCGGTGTCGAAGCCGAAGGTGAGTCGGTGCCGGAGAGGTCGTTGTCGATGGTCTTGGGCACGCCGACGACGTGGATGCCGTGGTCTTCGTAGAGGCGCTTGGCCGCGCTCAGCGTGTCGTCGCCGCCGATGGCGATGAGGGCGTCGATGCCGAGCTCCCGCAGACTGGCCATTACCGTCTCCGGACCGTCCTCCAGCTTATACGGGTTGGTGCGGCTCGGTACCCAGGATGGTGCCGCCCAGGGGCAGGATATCGCTCGGTGGTCTCGAGAGACAGAGGCATGGTCTCGCCTCTCCAGAAGACCCCGCCAGCCGTCCCGGATGCCGGTGAGGCTCCAGCCGTAACTGAGACCCTGCCGGGTGACCGCGCGGATGACGGCGTTGAGGCCGGGGCAGTCGCCGCCTCCGGTGAGTAGAGCTACGTTCATGTACTGCCTCCTTGTTCCATCATATGGAATCGCTGCTCACAGAGTGGTGCCCGTACGAATACCACAGCGCTGCGACTGAGACAAGGAGCCGTCTCCAGCAGTGGCCGGGCGGCTTGTTCGGATGACTCCGCGTCGCTTCACTGGCGGGTTCGGAGCCCGTGTCGTCCGCCGGTTGAACTTGCACGGACTGGGACCCTGTGGTATTTTGACGACACTTCCCACAGAGCGGCGACGTGTTCCACTCAGTGGAAATCATATGGCAGCAAGCCCGGACTCGACCGGCATCGGGGAAGTGAAGAACGCACCGTGACTCATTCCGTGAGGATGGGTACTTCATCAACTAGGCGATGGTTATCCTGACGCTCTTGTCACCCGATGTGGCGGGGAAACACAAGTTCGTCTTACCAGGAGGTCGCAATGTTGCCTCGCGGCAAAGAGGAACAGTTGCAGAAGCTTGCCAATAAGCTGAGACGCCGGGTCATCGACACGCTGTGGCAGTCGCAAGCGGGGCATCCGGGTGGCTCTCTCAGTGCAGCGGACATCATGGCCACGCTTTTCTTTGAAGTCATGCGCGTCGATCCCGCCAACCCCAAGTGGGAAGACCGGGACCGTTTCATCTTGTCCAAAGGGCACGCCGCACCGATCTACTACGTTACCCTCATGGAGCGCGGCTTCTTCCCGGAGGAAATCCTTTGCACCTACGACTGCCTGGACTCGTGTCTTCAGGGCCACCCCGATGTTTCCACTCCAGGCGTCGACATACCGTCGGGATCGTTGGGCCAAGGTCTATCCGTGGGGATCGGGTTGGCGCTTGGAGCGAGGATGAAGAAGAAGGACTTCAGAGTCTTCGTGCTCATGGGGGATGGCGAGTTGCAGGAAGGGCAAGTGTGGGAAGCGGCCATGGCGGCACCGCAGTTCAAGCTTGACAACATCACTGCCTTCGTCGACTACAACCGCATACAGTTGATGGGTGGCATCGGCGAGATCATGGAGTTGGAGCCGCTCGTCGACAAATGGCGGGCGTTCAATTGGAACGTCCTCGAGATCGACGGCCACGACATCGCGCAGATCGCGGATGCGTGCGACCAGGCGGCCCAAGTCAAAGGCAAGCCGAGCATCATCATCGCGCACACGGTCAAAGGCAAGGGCGTCTCCTTTATGGAGAACCGGCACGAATGGCACTCGGCGACAGTGACGGCTGAAGTCCGTGAGAAAGCCTTGGCCGAACTGGGCGAGGAGGTGGCTTAGCCATGGCTGAGATGATGGCGGCCCGTGACGCATTCGGCAAAGCGCTCGTTGACCTTGGCAAAGTGGATTCCCGGGTCGTCGTCCTGGACGCTGATCTCGGGGTTTCTACGAAAGCAAGTATGTTCCAGGACGCATACCCGGACCGGTTCTTCCAGATCGGCATCGCGGAGCAGAACATGATGGGGATAGCCGCCGGGCTCGCGCACATGGGTTTCGTCCCGTTCACCGGCACTTTCGCCTGTTTCGCGGCTAAGCGCGCCACAGATCAAATACGGATCGAGATCGCCCAGCCGCGGCTGCCGGTGGTAATCATGGGTGCATACAGCGGTCTCTTGGCCGGAAAGACGGGCAAGACGCACCAATCGGTGCAGGATGCCGGCATATTCCGGGCTATGCCCAACATGACGGTGATCGTCCCCGGCGACGGCGTGGAAGTGCGGAAGGCGGTGTTCGCGGCTGCCGAGTACGGCAAGCCCATCTACCTCCGGCTGACGAGAGACCCGACTCCGGTCATCTTCTCGGAAGACTACGACTTCAAGATCGGAAAAGCCGTGGTGGTTCGTGAAGGCAGCGACGTAACGATAATGACGACCGGGGTCATGCTCTACCGGGCGGTCGAGGCGGCGGAGATGCTGCAGGAGGAGGGCATCAGTGCCCACATCCTTCACGTGCCCACACTCAAGCCTCTGGACGAAGAAGCGATCATCGCCGCGGCCCAGAAGACCGGGCGGGTCGTCACGGCCGAGGAGCACACCATCATCGGCGGTCTGGGCGGGGCGGTAGCGGAGACGCTGGGCGAGCATGCTCCCACACCCATGAAGCGGGTCGGTATCCAGGATGTCTTCGGCGAGTCGGCTCCGAATGAGGACCTACTCGTGAAGTACGGCCTCACGTCCAAAGACATAGCTGAGGCAGCGCGCAGCCTGGGGGCTGCGACCAAACCACGTGGATAAAGCGTAGCTGAAGGAGGAAGCATGTCCCCGATGTTGTCGTGTAGTGGCGTGCCGGACCTGTTCTTTGAGGACACAGAGGTCGGCCGCATGTTCAAGGAAGTCTGGGAGGCGGACGACGCCCAGATCGACGCCTGGTTGGCCGAGTTCGGCCTCCCGTCGCCCTGTGAATGGGCTAAGCCGGGCTGCTATATCCAGAACACGGTCCGCGGCCAGTTGGAGAAAGAACGGCGCAAGAACGATATTGTGCTCATTCCGGTTGGCACCACGGAGAACCATGGCCGGCACACGGTCAGCGCGATGGACACGTACTTCGTGAGCATCCTGTGCGAGGCAGTGCGCCGGAAGACTGCCCAGAGCGGTGCTCCGGTTGCTATCGCCCTACCGCCGCTGATGTACGGTGGCCATCCTTACCATCACATCGGCATGCCGGGAACGGTCATGCTGCGCGAGGAAGTGGTGGAGGAGAACCTGGTCGACGTCATGCTCGGATTGTGGAACGACGGTTTTCGCAAGCAGATCATCGTCAACAACCACGGCCATCTGTGGATGCTGGAGACTGCCCTTCATAAGTTCCTCAAGCGCTATCAGCTGCCCGGCGTCTTCAAGATCGCCGAGTGGCACCGCAACGTGAAGCATTTCTGGCGGACCAAAGATCAGGGCGGACCGTGGGAGACGAACTTCGTTCACGCGGACGAGTCGGAGACTTCCGTAGGTCTGCTCTTGTTCCCCGAGATGGTCGACATGAGCTACGCGGTGGACACCGAGATGAAGACATACCTGTCGCCCGGTCATATCGACAACTCCATTGAGGGCTGGGACCGTCCGATGCGCTGGTCGGAGAATGAAGGCCACGCGGCCATCGAGTTCTTCGGCACGCCTGAAGGCGTCGTCGGCCGTCCGACCGCTGCGACTGCTCAGAAGGGCAAGCGGCCGGTCGTGGCGTTCGTGAAGTACCTGACCATGGTATGCGAGGACATCCTTACGACGTTCCCGGCCGGCACTGTCCCACCGGTGGAGGAGTTCACCTTCCGGACAGCCAAGGACATGGAGCCCTTCTTGAGAGAGCCCCTGAGCCCAGGCTGGAAGCCCGTCCACGCCCTGCC
>CAVVNF010000027.1:0-21982 GCA_963749535.1 uncultured Thermoleophilia bacterium
GCACCCCCCAGCGCGGGTGGTTGCTCATGACCAGCAGTGGATACTGTCTTGCTCCGCTCGGTGCCGATGGTCTCTTCGTGGCTGACGCCTTTCGGGATCCACTTGGGCACCGGCGGCCGTTCAGCGTCGTCGGGGAAGTGCTCGACAAGGCCGGTGGAGTAAAACTCGAGCTTGCCGGTGGGTGTCGAGAGGGGATACTTCTCGGGATCTTCATAGAACTTGATGAGCCCGGCGGGCACGCTCTCCCAATCGGGATCCGGCGGGACGACGAAATACTCCTTCTCGTTGAATTCCTCCCAACTCACGAGGTCGGCGACCCGGGAGATCTCGTAGCCGTATTTGATGATGTCCTCAACCGACCTTCCCCCGGTGTACTCCTCGAGCAGTCCCAGGCGCTCGGCGATCTTGCAGACGATCTCGTAGTCACTCACCGACTCGCCGAGCGACTCGATACACTTGCGCTCGCGCAGGAGGACCTGGAACTGGCCGCTACCGTGCTCGGCGCCGATGTCGTCCTCTTCCAGCTTGGTGTTCACCGGCAGGATGAGGTCGGCTAGGAGAGCGTCGTTCTCCAGCCAAGGGTGCTGGGCCATCATGAACTCGATGTCGGGATCCCGCATGGCCTTGACGTAGTCGTTGCCGGCATTCCAGCAGGTGATCCACGACGGGGAGTCGGTCCAGACCATGTGGATCTTGGAGCAACCGTCGGCGGGATACTTGTAGTGGACGAACTGGTCTTCGCGCGGGCAAAGCTCAGCTTCGTTACCGTACCAGTCGATCTCCTTCTCGAGGATGGCCTTGGGAACCAGGCACTTCGGGATGAACGACGGGTGGTTGGTCTCGTGGGCATGCCTCCGGTGTAGGCGGGGAGTATGTTGATGAGACGCTGCGGTCTCGGCGTCGACATCTGCTCCATGAGGTCGAACACGCCCCACTCGATCATCGTGGCCTGGTTGCAGCCCGGTTTGCCCAAGCCCTGCATGCCGAGCAGCATCGGCTGGAGACGGCCGGGTTCGTGAGCGTAGGGACCGCGGATACCGGGGCCGCCGTTGCCGATGCAGACGGTGGTACGGTTGGAGGCCCAGTCGGAGGCCAGCGCCTTGATCGTGCGGGCAGGCACCCCACAGATGGGGGAGGCCCACTCCGGCGTCTTGGGGACGCCGTCTTCACGACCCATGACGTAGTCTTCGAACTTGTCGAAGCCGTAGGCGTGAGTCGCGATGTACTCCTTGTCGTAGGTGCCCTCCTTGATCCACTGGTACGCAATGGCGAGGTAGAGCGCGGCGTCGGTGTTGGGAAGGACCGGGATCCATTTGTCTCCGTGCACTGCGTTGGCGTAGTTTACGTCCGGCGCTATGTAGATCTGGCGGATGCCCAGGTCGCTCCACCAGTAGCTGATGCGGCTGGCGAACTGGCCGTTCCAGCCCCACGTGGTGGTCTCCTGGTCGCACCCCCAGAAGAGCAGCAGATCGCTGTTCTTGGAGATGTCGTAGAACACATTCGCCACCGGGCACTGTTTGCCGACGGGCTGCATGCCCCAGAAGTGCTTGGCACCCCAGGTCCAGCCTTCCCAGCTGTCGGGGTCGCGCATCTGCAGCGTGTAGCCCCCCATCAACCGGAGCAGTTTACGTCCGCAGCCGTGGGGCCCGTGGACCGTCTTGTTTTCGCCGTGCTGGTCGCATTCGTAGAGGATGGCGGTAGTCCCGTATTTCTCTTTGATCCGCAGCATCTCGCCGGTGATGATGTCGAGAGCTTCGTCCCAACTGATGCGCTTGTACTTGCTCACGCCGCGGTTCTGGATATTGCGCTCGCCTTTGGGATCGAAGTCCACGCGGAGCATGGGGTAGCGGATACGGGCCGGCGAGTACACCCGCTTCTTGTAGGCGATGCTGAGCGGGGGAAGATCCATCTGCATATTGGGCTCGAAAGTCTTGCCGCGCGCTTTCATGACCCACGGTTTTATCTGTTCCTTCGTGTACTTCCAGTCGTAGTGCAGGGGCCGGATGCGGATGATCTTGCCGTCCTTCACGTCTACGCAGGACGAGCCGCACCCGTAAACCACGCCGCACCAACTTATGTCTTTGACGAAGGTCCTCTCCTCGCCTGACCCTGTGTCCTTAGGGTCTGTTGCAGCCACTCTGGCCCCCTTTCCTGGCTCACATGCCGTCGGTGCCGGCTAGCGGAGCCCGGCTTGAACGCTGGCTAAGTTGGTTAGGGCTAACCAACTTAGCCCACTCTAGACTCGCGCCAACCACGTGTCAAGACAGACTTCGAGCCGCCTGCGTAGGCGACAGGAAAAGCCGCTAAGGCGCCGCCTCCACGATGACAAAAGGTGAAGAGCAAGCATCAGGTCGCCTGAGTCAGGCCAGAAGAGGCCTCGGTGTGGAACCCCTCGGCGGGCGACGTTGCTGGGGAGCGCGACGCCCCGGCGAGGAGCGACTAGTGAGAAACCACTCAGTGAGGGCGGGTTGACGCCCGGCCGGTCAGAAGGGGTCGGGCGGCGCGAAGCACGCGCTCGCTTCTACGACCGATCCGCGGCTCTCTCGGGGACGGCGATATCCTGAAGGATTCGGCCGAACATGTCGGCGGATGTCTTCTCGATGCTCTCCTGGTCCAACTCACTGAGGTAGCTCAGATCCTCCCACCAGATCCACGCGTATAGTTGTGAGACGACGAGCTCGGTGTCCGCGTCCGCCCGCACGCTGCCTTGCCTCTTGCCTTTCTCCAAAAGGTTCGCGAAAGTATCCATCAGCTGGCGGTGGGTTCTATCCACGTGTGCCCGGACCCGATCATCGGGGACCCAGACGTGGAACTGCAGCATAGGCGCATTAAAGCCCGCGATGTCCTTGGAGAACAAGCGCGCGTGCGATTCCCCAATCTTCTGGAACCGGACAAGGATCGAGGAGTCGTCGAACGACTCGATCCAGTCGAATACCTTCCGCGCGAGCAGGTCGTGCGCGGCGATAAGGATGTCGTCCTTGCTCGCGAAGTGCTTGTAGAGTGCGGCGTCGGAAATGCCGATGACAGTGGCTATCCTTGACAGAAAGACGCCCTGGATCCCGTGCTTGGCCACCAGTTCCAGCGCAACCCGCGTGATCTGCGCTCGTCTGTCCGCGGTTCGCGCCCGCACTTGCACCCGCGGCGGTTCCGGCACTGCGCCGCCGGGGCTACGCACGGTATGTTTCGGGCGCTCGTTGCCCAACTGTTCTCCCGTCCAAGGGATTGCTGGATCAGTCTCAGCAGTATGCCCGCTCAGCTTAGCCCGGGCAAGCAGAAGTGGTCGCAAGGCGGCAGGCGCCGGACCGCGACCTGGTGACTTGGCCGCGCTCAGTGTGAGTACGACATCGGTCAAGCGGACGCCGAAGAGCTAAAGCCTGCTGAGACGTGCGCCCTGGCATGGGGATCGGTGAACCGTCACGTGCGAGAGACTGTATTCCGAAGTCTTCGCCGGGAGTGAAGCGCTGTTTCAGTGATTCCTCGGCAGCATGGGAGAGCAACAACTCCTCCAGCACCTCGATCATTACCTCTTGAGAAGGCCGAATACCTTCCAAACCCCACGATGGAAGCGGTGGACCGACTGGACAGGCTCCGCGTACATGAGGACGCACGCCCCGTGGATGAGAGGGACACCCTTTTCTTCACACAAGGCTATGGCCTCTTTCGAATCACAACCACTTTGCAGCCACAAGCGTGGAATACCGGCTTCAATGGCTTCCCTGACTGCAGCTTCGCACTCGCTCCGAGGAACGTTGATTATGGCCCCCTCGACCGCGTCCTTCACGTCCTCAAGCGTCGGGTCGGAGGCGGCGGCGTTCAGATAGACGACAGAGATTTCGTAGCCCTTCGGGGCCAATTCTTTGTTCATGTCGCCCATTACGGGAGTCTGTGCGGAGAGACGGACAAGCGCGAGTTTCTTGTGGCTCAGGAACTCATCGGTCGTCATCGTGGCGGGCATTATGACGACACTCCTTTCTGATCGGCTGCTGGAAAGAGGATGTTTCAACTGGCAATCGGCATGTGCCGGAACGGTTCGCGACCAGACCGAATTGGAAGTCGCATGCCCGTCTTCTCAAGCGAAGACCGCTCAGACTGTATATGCCGACCTTTCGCCCGTCAAGCGCAGAAGGCGGGCAGCAGTACACGTCCACCGACAGCGCATGTCATTGATCGGGGCCATCCCGTTAGTACCGGCACGGACAGCTATCGCTGAGTCGTGTCTGAGCCGCCGGATGAAGATCGAGCGCCCACGTGAGGTAGTGCCAACGACGAGCTTGGCTGCCTCAACGCCATCGCCCTCTCGGCCGCACCCATCAGCTGCCCAGGCTGGAGCGCAGGTCGACGATCCGCTGCAGTGAGGCTTGGAACGCCGACTGGTCCAGCGCGCCGCCCAGATAACCACTCTCCAGCCCGTCCATGGCCTGCTCGCCTTGAGAGACGTCTTGTGACGCGCACAGGATGAGATCCATGCCCGCCCCGGCGGCCAACACCGCGCGCTGCTGGGTCGTCCCGAAGGCCTGTAAGGCCCCAGCGCCGAGAGAGTCGGTGATGGTTACACCCTGGAAGTGGAGCTGCTCCCGGAGTTGGCCTTGGACTATGGTGGAGGACAGCCCAGCCGGCCGGCTGGCGTCAAGCGCCGGGTAGGTCGCCCAGGACACCATGACCAGGCGAACCCCGGCCGCGATGGCCGCCTTGTAGGGCAACTCGTCGACCGTGCTGAGCGATTGCCGCGAGACGTTCAGAGTGACGGGCGCCGCGTCGGTGTCCTGGGAGACGGTGGCCGCGCCTAGGCCGGGAAAGTGCTTGGCGGTGGCCGCAACCCCCGCTTCTTGCTCCGCCTTGATGAAATCCGCGCCTAAGGCGGACACGACGGCCGGGCTCTTGCTGTATGAGCGGCCGTACTGGTCGTCGAAGCCGCCGGTCTGGCGGTAAACATCAAGCACGGGCGCCAGGTTAAGGTTCATGCCTACCGCGCGCAGGTTGAGAGCGGCGCCGCTGCCGGCCTCAGTGGCCTGGGTAGCGGGGTCGGCCGAGAGGCCGATCTGCTTTTCGGAGAGCAGCGGCGCGCCCGAGAGCCGGCGGATCTGCCCACCCTCCTGGTCGGTCATCAGCAGCAGCGGCGCCTGCACCGGATTGTCGGGGCTGGCTTCAGCCTCGTCAAGGGTCTTTATGACCGCCCGGATCTGCGCGTCACTGGAGATGTTGTCGGCGAAGAAGACGACCCCGGCGGCCTCACCATGGCTGATCAGGGAGAGGAGACTGGCCGGTGGCGTGAGCCCTGGGTAGCTGTAGATCACCCGCTGACCGGCCGCCTGCATGGGCGACAGCGGGGCGGCAGTGACCTGGATGGCATCGACATCGATGTTGGCGCCCTTGGCTACTGGTCTCTTGAGTCCCGTCCAGGCGACTGTCACGGTGTGGGAGCCGAAAGCAAGGGTGCCTGTTCCCCATACCTTTTGCTGCCACTGGGTCGTCGCGCTGTAAAGATCGACCGTGCCTATGCTCTTTCCATCCAGCGTAACCTTGGCTTTGCCGTACAGGGGGGATCTTTTGGCGATCCACGAGAGATGGGTGCCGGTGAAGCGGATAGTCACCGACGATCCCGGGGAATCGGCGAAGGCGAAGCTCCCGCCGGAGGCCGAGACGGTGGAGACGGTCGTCCAAGGGCCGGAGTACGTGAGCCTGGAATCGGCCTGCTCGTAGCGAACGACAGCGGTTAAAGCCGGCGCACTCGCTGCGAAGGCCGGAGCGGTACTAAACGGTGTCGCGGATGCGACCGCCAAGATACCCGCGAGAGCGACGAACAGGCGCGCGGTAACAAACACTCGGTCTGTGAACACAGTCCTCCTTATCCTCTCCTTCTCGAGGTCCACTCTTGGTCTTGTTGGCCCATCCCTATACACGCCGCAGGATCCGCTTTCCTTGACACGGGAAACGAACTTCTGGCCCGGCCGACAGCGACGGCGAAAGAAGCAAGGGCAGCCACCCACACCATGGCACCATGGTAATCAAGGAAAACAGCGCGTGAACGGGCTTGTCGCTGACGTCCAATCCAGCCGTGATCTGAGCTTGACCGCTGCTGGCACCACTCTGGTTGGTTCCCATTCAAAAGCCGGTTATCGGATCTACCTAACCCTAGATGGTTGATGTCGGCCTTCTCATTCCATCTAAGTGGTGTTCGGGGTGGGCGAGTCATGTGGAGGCTCCACGGCTAGAGGGTAGAGGCCACTCCCAGACCAACTTCAAAGCCCTTCATGCTCTCCATGCCTCCAACGTGGACTCGCGGCCAGGAAAAGGCCGAGCCTGGAGCCAGCATTCTATCCTGATGAGTGGTGACCGCCATCAAATAGCCGGCAGCCCTAGTGGCATCAATGACCCGCTGGTCGTAATGGCCAAAGGGATACGAGAGCAGGAGCGGAACGCGACCAAGCTGCATGTGAATAGCTTCCCGGGACTGGGTGAGTTCCGCGCGAAGCGCCGTCGCGGTCACCTTAGTGAGGTCGGCGTGTCGGGCGGTGTGCGATTCGATAGCCATGCCGTTCAACTGCATGGCCCGAAGCTGGTCCCAGGACATGGTGTTCGATCCACCAACGAAACCGGTGATCACAAAGAAGGTGGCCACAAAGTGGTGCAAACGCAGAATGGGGAAGGCCACCGTGTAGTCATCCAAGCCTCCGTCATCGAAGGTGAGAGCCACGGGCTTTGCGGGCAACGAAACCAAGCCGGCCATGGCAGCATAGACCTGCTCCAAGGTCACAGTGTGATAACCATTCTTCGCCAAGAAATCCATCTGTAGCTCAAACGCTTTCGTGCGCACGGTGAGGCCGCCCGCGTCAGGTCCCAAGACTGGAGGTGCATCGTCGACATAGTGGTACATGAGGATGGGAACGCTCATTGCCTTTGCGTGTGCCGGCAGAGACGACGGGAGCTGAAGCAAGCTCTGGGTTGAGAAGACCCCTGTAGCGGTCGGACCAGCAGTGAGGCCACTGGTGCTCGCCAACATGTGAGCGGCGTCAGCGAGGCTGGTACCGGCTCGAGCCGGTGTGTCTCGATCTCGTGCTTGCGCCCCGAACAATGAGATTGCGGCGGCACTGAGCACGGCCAGCCCAACCAAGCCAGCCATGACCCACAGCCAGCGACGCGCCACGGGCCGACCGGGTCCCGGGGGGCGCGATACAGGTGGCTTTGAGCCGTCATCTTGCCGAGACATGTCCGGCTAGCCCCCTTCAGCGGTTGCGGCGGTCCTACCGGCCAAGCTTCCCAGCCATGGGTACCCTCGTGCACGTCCGGTTGGAGCTGGAGTTCTCATCCTTCTTCGGGATCCGAATTGGACGGGCCGACTTCGCTCCTTGGCCGCGCCCAATTCAAGGCCACGGCACACGCCCAGATCCAGAGAACGAAGCTGGTCGGCCGGGAGAAGCTCATCGAGTCACCTATGCCGAAGACGAGGAAGGCCACAACTGAAGCGAGGATCCCCAGGGCGACGATACGCGTTGAGTAGTTCCCCTTCATTCCGTCGATTGCCAGCTTGACCAGGCCGGTGAGAAGCAACAGCAAGCCGAGCAGGCCGGGCAGACCAATAGAGAGGGCAACGTCGAGGAACAGGTTGTGCGCTTGAACTACCGAGAACGAGAGCGACACAGCCCCGTACGGATATCGCGCGGGCATCACCTGATCGAACACCCCTAGACCGATGCCGGTGATCAGGTGATCCTGAATACCCATCCACGCGGAAGACCAAATATCCAGGCGAGAAACCAGTTTCGAACTCAACGTCTGGTCGCTAAAGAGCAGCTGAAGCACCCAGCCCAGTCGGCCGGCAATGGCAAGCCCTCCCATAGTGAGGACAAAGCCAGAGATCCAAACCCAGACCCAGCGGAGATTTCTCGCTATCAGAATCAGCACCATCGCAACGACTAAGCCTGCCAGGGCGGCCCTGGAGCCGGTCATGAATACAACCACCGCCCCAACGAAGGCCAAAAAGATGGCCATCGAGCGATGCAAAGTGTGACTGCGGCCCCGGACTTCCGCCGGCGGGGCCGGGGCCAACGCCATGGCCAAAGAGAGGGTAGTCAACACTGCCAGCATGCCTCCCGTCTGATTGGCCGGCAGTCCCGGCCTCGCCCACGAGAAAGGCGACGCGTGGATGCTGGGGAGAACCGAATAGAGGCGACTAAGCCAGGGGTACTTGTAGGCGAGCCAGTCGCTGGTAAACAGCGCGACGAGGAGCGCCGTGAAGTTGGCCGCCAAGAAGAAGCGCGTTAGAGCGGAACGGCTCACCTTGCGTGCGAAGAAGGGAAGCCAACCACCGGTCACGATAAGGACGATGACCACGCCGCAAATGGTGATGACAAACCAAGGCAGGCTGCGACGCCAGTCGGGCGTGGCGCACATGGAAACCAGCGAGGCAAGGCCGACCAAGCCCGCGCCGACACGCAGGGCTGTGAGCGGAAGATTGCTCAACTGGGACTTCTCAGAGAGGTGTACGGGTCCCTCCAAACACTTTCGCTCCGAAACTCGTGCCCCGGGTCAGGTCAAGACGACCCCGAGCAATCTGACACACAAGTTCTTTGGGGGTCCTCCACACCTGCCCGTTCCTTGCGGTTTGGCCGGGAGTGTATCGGCTAGCACGTAAGGCGGATGTTAGGCAGCGATCGAAAGAAGAAAAGACGCGGACGGGACCGAGCGCTGCCCGCCGGAGGATATCCTCAAACCCGACACCAGCATCGGCGTCCGAAAGTCCTCTTGCACTATCCTGCTACGCGCTGGTTGGTTTGCCGGGCCCATGACCGGATTATACCCGGCCGGGTGGGTTTGGCTCCAGGTGCTTCGCCCTTTCCAGACCGACGGGAGTGAGTGCCAAATGGCCGAGCGTGCATCACGAAGTGCTACTCCGGACGAGAGAATTGGACGACAGCAGCGCCGAGAAACGCCAGTCCCAGCACAGCTATGAGGCCGAGTTCCAGGGCCTCCGGCAATCTCCAGCCATTCCAGGTCATCCCGGCGTTCAGCAATTGAGTGAGAGCAGGCGAAGCCGAGATGTGGGAGAAGATGGCCCGTCGCATCGGGTCGATTGCGTAGCTTAGTGGGTCGATCTTAGTGAGCACAACAAGCCAACCAGGCAGGCCGGTGAGCGGGAACAGGGCTCCGGACAGGAAGAACATGGGCATCACGAAGAATTGCATGACCGGCTGAAAGGTCTCCACCTGGCTTATGCGACTGGCCAACATGATCCCCGTCGCCGTGATGACAAAGGCGGCCAGGGCCATCTCAAGCACCAGCGTGAGGAGCAGCCCAGGAGAGTAGGGAACGTGCACAAGACCCGCAAATGCCAGCATGATCACGCCCTGGATGCTAGCGACCGTCGTCCCGCCCAGGCACTTGCCGAAGATAAGCGCCCCGCGCCTGACGGGAGCGATCAGCATCTCTCGAAGGAACCCAAACTCTCGGTCCCAGACGATGGATACCGCCGAGAAGATAGAGGTGAAGAGCACGGTCATGCCGAGGACTCCCGGGAAGATGAACGTGCGAAAGTCGACGTGCGTCGCTCCTGTCGAGGGAACGATCCGCGAGAGTCCAGTACCGAGCACGAAGAGAAACAGGATAGGCTGGGCGAAGGAAGTGACCAACCGCGTGCGGTTGCGGAAGAAGCGGATAAGTTCTCGGCGCCATACGATGCCCACGGCGCGAACATCGTCCCACAGGCGACCCCCCGCCTCGCGGACACGGATCACCTCTGGTAAGGCAGATTCCGACCCGAGTCCGACTTGAGGGGTGAACTCCGGCATCACTACCTCCGGTTGCGCAGGAAGGGGTTGGTGCGCCGCCGGTCGGTACTCGAGGCTTCCGCATCCCTGATGGTGCGACCGGTGTAATTCATGAAGACGTCGTCCAGCGTCGGGCGGGCGATGCTCACTTGCTCGATAGGGACGCCAAGCTCCGCGAAGAGCCGGGGTACGAACTGTTCGCCCCCGGCCACGTGAAAGGTGACCAGGCCCTCGCTCATGCCCGCCTTCAGGCCAAAACGCGCCTGGAGCGCGTCGAGAGTCGCCGGGTCATCCGCCGTGTGCAAGGTGACCCGGTCCTGCCCGACGCTCGCTTTGAGCGTCTCCGGTGTACCACTCGCGACCAGCCGGCCCTCATCGATGATGGCGATGCGGTCGCAGTACTCGGCTTCGTCCATATAGTGGGTGGTCAGAAACATCGTGGTTCTTTCCTGGCGCTTGAGCTCGTTGATGTAGCTCCAGATATGGCTGCGGGTCTGGGGGTCAAGGCCTATCGTGGGCTCATCCAAGAAAAGCACCCGAGGGGAGTGCAGAAGGCCTCGCGCGATCTCCAAGCGCCGCTTCATGCCTCCGGAGAAGGTGCGCACCAGGTCAGTGCGCCGGTCCCATAGTCCGACCATGCGCACCACCCGCTCGATACGTCGGTCCCGCTGCCCTCGGGGTACGCCGTAGAGCTCCGCGTGGAAGCGGAGGTTCTCGAGGGCCGTGAGATACTCGTCCAGGGTCGGCTCTTGAAAGACTAGGCCGATGCGCCGCCGGACCTCGGTCTGCTCATCCACTACGTCAAAACCGGCCACGCGGCCTCTCCCCGACGTGGGGCGCAGTAAGGTGCAGAGCATGCTGATCGTCGTTGACTTGCCGGCGCCGTTGGGACCCAAGAAGCCGAAGGTCTCCCCCGCCGCCACCTCGAAACTCACTCCGGCCACCGCTTCGATGTCGCCGAAACTTCGGTGCAGGTCCAGGGCTTCAATGGCAGGTGCGCCTGGTAGGCTTTGCGTATATGCCAGCGCCTCCAGTGATGGGTCAAGGATGGCCGAATCAGGCCCAGCTACCCCGACCACTGCTCAGACGTCCTGCGGCTTGGCCGTGGTCCTGGCAAGGGTCTCGCCCGATGCGGCGAGTCGGGCCGTGAGTTCTGACACGGCGGTCTCATCACCGGAGACGTTCGCGACCAGATCTCGCAGAAGATTCAAGAGTTCGCGGCTTCCCGCAATGCCGAGAACGGCGAGACCTCGTACGATCGAGTCGTCCTCGTCAACCACGGGCACCTGGGCAAGAACGCCTCTCCCAGCCGCGGTGACGCTCAAGGGGGTACGGCGGCGATCTTTGGGGTCACGGCCCCTACTCACAAAACCCTTCGCCTCCAGGGTGTCGATCACCGGCAGCAAACCGGTCGCCCCTATCCCTAGCGTGCGGCTGAGCTCGGCCAAGGTGAAGGTCCCCCCATCCAGGAGACGCATCACCCGGTAGCCGAGCGCCGGCACGGTCACGCCATGCGCCTCCAGCCGGCGCTCGAGGTCGCGCTTGGCCGACTTCACTAGCATCCGAGCCAGCGCATGCGTCTCAACGGCTGCCATGCGCAGCTCGTCGGCAGAGCCCAACTCCTGCCCACCGCCCTCTTTGATATGCGCAGCTGAATCGTTCATATATGAACTATATTATGATTCAGGCACCGCCACAAGCCCTCGGGCGAGTGGATGAGTAATCGGGAGCTGCTCCCCTTCGCGCACCGCGAGCGCTTCGCTCCGGCCAAGGCTAAGAACGGCTGGTGTCGGTGATCTTGAAAGCCCGCCGCAAGGGTGACCGAGACGGGCGCCCCCAGACATCGAGGTTTGTTGCCTTCAGGCCGAGGCGAAGAAGGTCCGGCCCCAGAACCGACGAGACCTCGGACCCGTCCGGACGCTTCTCCCCGTATATCGCCGGTTCCCCACCGGTATCGAAGGAGATCTAACCTGACAGTTGTTGAGAACGTAGGTACTCAGGCATTGAGAGCCCCAGTGCCATGAGTGCGGCAAGCGCATCCGGCCTCGCCGTATAGCGGGCCTCTTACGCGTAGTGGAACACTTCGTTCCGCCGGCGCTCACCCGAGAGCCGGCTATCGCACTATCATGGAAACTCAAACAGCGAGTGGGGCTAGGTCAACATGGGTTATGTGGCAATAGACGTCGAAACCTGGGACAGAAGGGAATACTTCGATGCGTACCTGGGCGCGGATTTTCCCTACATTAACATCGGCGCTCATCTCAACGTCACCAGCCTGTTGAAGCTCTCGGATGAGAGGAACCTATCGTCTTACCTCACGCTGGTTTTTGCCGCCCACCACATCGCCGAGCGCATACCGAACTTCAGGTACCGGATCAAGGACGGCCGGCCGATCATGACTGAAGCGATGTGCCCCAGCTTCACGTACTTGCCGGAGGGGCGCGAACTCTTTATCAGTGTCACCATCGAGTTTGTCGATAACGTGCTCGAGTTCCACGAGCGGGCGAAGAACGCGGCCATAAGACAAGGGACCGAGCCTGGACTCAAGGACCACCGAGGCAGATACGACATCATCATGTACTCCGCCGTACCTTGGATCCAGTACACCCATCTCATAAGGACCATCGCCAAAAGCGGGGTGGACTCGAATCCGAAGATATCCTGGGGCAAGTACTTCAAAGAGAACGACCGCATGCTGGTGCCGTTCTCGGTGCAGGTCCATCACGGTCTGATGGACGGGTTTCACGTAGGCCGGTACTTCAACGAGTTGCAACGCTACATCGATGGTCTAGCATGACCGAGTTCGACTTCGACACCGTCGTCGATCGCACCCGGACGGCCAGCCACAAGTGGGGCAAATACCGCGACCGTGATGTTATTCCCTTGTGGGTGGCCGATATGGACTTCCGCTCCGCGCCGCCCATCATCGAGGCGCTTCGTGAACGGGTGGCTCAGGGAGTCTACGGATACACGGATGCCCCGGCAGAGCTCGTGACGGCGGTCCGGGCTTCGCTGCTGGCCGAGCACGCCTGGGAGGTGGATCCTGAGTGGATCGTATGGCTCCCCGGACTTGTCACCGGGTTAAACGTGCTCTGCCGCGCGCTCGGTGGTCCGGCAGGCGAGGTGATCACCTTCACCCCTATCTATCCGCCGTTCCTGTCCGCGCCTATATTTGCCGGCAAAACGGTGGTGAAGGTGCCGCTACGCATGCGGGAGGGTCTCTGGCGACTGGACCTTGACGCCCTGGAACGCTCCATTACACCCCGCACGAAACTTCTGCTGCTCTGCTCGCCTCATAACCCGGTGGGCCGGGTCTGGAGTGCGTCCGAGTTATCGGCTGTCGCGGAGATCGCCCGGCGCTACGACTTGGTCATCGGTTCTGATGAAGTCCACGCGGGCTTGGTGCTCGACGAGGACAAGCGGCACACGCCGATTGCCACGGTGTCGCCGGAGGCGGCGGCCCGTACGGTCACACTCATGGCGCCCAGCAAGACCTTCAACCTTCCCGGTCTGGGATGCTCGTTCGCGGTAATCAGCAACCCCAGGCTGCTCCAAGCGTTCTGCCGAGCGACGGCGGGCATCGTCCCCCACGTGAACCTATTCGGCTACGTGGCGGCATGTGCCGCATACGAGAAAGGAATGCCCTGGCGTCGTGAGTTGCTCGCCTACCTACGAGGCAACCGCGACCTCCTGGAAACGGAGATCAAGACCATGCCGGGTCTCAGCATGACCCACGTGGAAGCAACCTATCTCGCCTGGATCGACGCTCGCGAAGCGGGCCTGGGCGACCCGGTGCGATTCTTTGAGGAAGCCGGGGTCGGCCTTTCGGACGGGACGGAGTTCGACGCTGCCGGTTTTGTTCGGCTCAACTTTGGCTGCAGCCGGCCTCTCCTTGTCCAAGCGCTCGGAAGGATGCGAAGAGCCCTCCGTTCATCCGACCGAGCCGCTCGAGGTTGATCAGGGTCTCCCGGTTCAACGGCGCCAGACCGTGGCCCCGAAGTGCACGCCAAGAAGTAATTCTTGAAGGCAAGCCCGCCGCTCGGCGAGCCTGCCCGTGACTCGAGTTTCTGGTCAAAGCTGCTTCTTCGAAACACCCGCACAACGACTAGATCACCTGCGACGGTCACTGGGCATTGGTGCACCCAGGATAGAGCTTGGGACGATAAGCAGCTGTAGACTCGTGAGGACTATGAATCATCCTTCTCAATTACGAGGCTCCCCTTGGCCGGGTCCATTGTCGGTAGCCTTTCGGGCAGAGGAGACGTAGCAAGTGGGTAGATGATCTCGTCGATGATCCGCCGGGCAAAGGCCTTATCCGGCGGCTTGCCGCTCGTCAGTACCCGCGACAAGAAGAGGGCCGGGACCACCTCGATCATGAGCTCTAGGTCCCGCCCTTTCGGGATCTCCCCCCTATCCACCGCCCGATCAAAGATGAGGCGAAGTCCCCCATACCCGGTGCTAAGAAACCGTTCGTGGAGAGCGCCCGCCAGCCCGGGGTCGCGGCTGCAAGCGGTCGCTAGCCCGGCGACAATGCTGGTACTGAAGAAGTCTTCATCCTTTGGTTGCGCACTGGCAAGCAGCCCTTCCAGGTCACCTAAGAGTGTGCCGGTGTCCGGTTCGGGTAGAGTCGAATGTCGGAAAGCCAAGGCGTCCACAACCAGTTCCGCCTTGGACGACCAGCGGCGGTAGAGAGCACCCTTCCCTGCACGCGCCCGCGCGGCCACCATATCCATACTCAAGCGGTCGTAGCCGGATTCGCTTAGGACCTCAATGGCAGCCTCAAGAATCGCCGCATCACGTGATCGGTCGAGCGGGCGCCCTTTCGTTCGGCGCGCTCCCTCACCCTCACGAGATTTCCTCTTGGCTTCAGCCATCACTCCCGCCTCACTTGGACCCTCTGTGTTAGTGTACGCCATTACGAAACGATACTGATCTGTTTCGTAACCGTACCCCTCTCAAGAACGGCGTTTGCAAGGAGAGACTCGTGGCCTCATTAGCCCGTTGGTGTTATCGACATCGTGTCATTGTCGCCATCGCCTGGCTGGTCGTGCTCTTCTCGGTGGTGGGTATACAGCGGGTGGCTGGCAGCGCCTACTCCAATGCGTTCACCTTGCCTGGCACGGACTCGTCGCGCGCTCTCACGCTGCTTAGCTCAGCGCTCCCCCAGCAGGCGGGCGACTCGGACACGATCGTTTGGCACACGTCCAACGGTTCTGTCACCGACCCGGCAGTGCAGGCGCGCATGCAGTCGATGCTCAAGCAAGTTGCGGCTGCACCCTCGGTAGCCGCCGTGAGCAGCCCGTACGCCCCCGCCGGTGCCGGGCAGATCAGCAAGGACGGCAAGACCGCCTACGCCACAGTCTCATTCACAAAACTGGCTATGTCGCTGCCCAAGCCGGACATCGTGCATGTGATCGATCTCGTCAACGCCGCGCGTACGGCAAACCTCGAGGTCGAGGTGGGTGGCCAAGCCATCGAGTCGGCCGAGCAAGCGTCGCTCTCGAGCAGTGTGGCTATCGGCCTGATCGCGGCTGCGATCATCATCCTGGTCGCGTTCGGCTCGCTCATAGGCATGGCGCTGCCCCTTATCACAGCCGGGGTGGCGCTGGGCACCACCATCTTCGGCATTGACCTTCTCTCACACGCTGTTAGCCTTAACTCGATCGCCCCGACCCTGGCCATCCTCATCGGGCTCGGCGTAGGCATCGACTACGCGCTCTTCATCATCACCAGGTACCGCCAGGGCCTCAAGGCAGGCATGCCGTCTGAAGAAGCTGCGGTACGAGCGCTGAATACGGCCGGCCGTGCGGTGATGTTCGCCGGTGGGACCGTGTGCATCGCGCTGCTCGGCATGCTCGTGCTTCGCCTTTCCATGCTAAACGGTCTGGCCTACGCCTCGGTATTCGCTGTCGCGCTTACCATGGCCGCGGCGCTCACGCTTTTGCCCGCACTGCTGGGCTTCATGGGTGAGCGGGTGCTCAGCCGTCGCGAGCGGCGCCGTCTCGTCGAGAGCGGGCCCCAGGAGGGCTACGGCAGCGGTCCCTGGGCACGTCTCGGAGGTTTCGTCTCCCGGCGCCCCGTTATCCTCACGGTGAGCGCAGTGGTCGTCATGGTCGCACTCGCCAGCCCTTTCGCGTCGCTACGGTTAGGCCTCTCCGATGCCGGCAATGACCCCGCCTCTTCGACCACCCGCAAGGCCTACGACCTGCTTGCGCAAGGGTTCGGCCCTGGCTTCAACGGACCGCTTCTTCTCGTGGCGCAGGTGGGTTCATCGACGGACACAGCCGCTCTCGGCCAACTGGCCAAGACCCTGCAGACCGAGAACGGCGTGGCCGCCGTCGTGCCGTTCCCGTCGCTGCCGGGAGCCAAAGTGGCAGTGGTTGAGGTCATCCCCACTACCTCGCCCCAGGACGTGCGCACCAGCGATCTCATCTCGCATCTGCGAAACGTTGTGATCCCAGCTGCCGAGAAGGGCAACACTCTGCAGGTGCTCGTAGGCGGAGGCACCGCCATCTTCGCCGACTTCGCCACCGTCATCACCGCCAAACTACCGCTGTTTATCGGGGTCATCGTCGCCCTCGGCTTCCTGCTGCTCCTCATCGCCTTCCGCAGCCTGCTGGTCCCCGCCACGGCTGCCGTCATGAACCTGCTCGCGGCCGCCGCCAGCTTCGGTGTCGTGGTCGCCTTCTTCCAATGGGGCTGGGGTTCGGACAGGCTGGGGCTGGGCCGAGCCGGACCGATAGAGGCTTTCTTGCCGGTGCTCATGCTGGCCATCCTGTTTGGCCTTTCGATGGACTACCAGGTGTTTCTCGTCAGCCGCATGCACGAGGAGTGGGTGCACACCCGCGACAACCGGCACGCGGTCATCGCCGGGCAGGCGACCACCGGGCGTGTGATCACCGCCGCCGCCGCCATCATGATCAGCGTCTTTGGGGCCTTCGTCTTTGGCGGCCAGCGGGTGATCGCCGAATTCGGCATCGGACTGGCTGCTGCCGTCCTTCTCGACGCCTTCATACTGCGCACATTCCTGGTGCCGGCGCTGATGCATCTCTTCGGCAAGGCCAACTGGTGGCTACCGCGCCAGCTCGAGCAGCGGATGCCGCATCTGTCGGTGGAGCCGACGGAGGACCTAGAGTAGGCGCCAACTACGGAGGTGCCGCGCGCGGTTCCGATAGAAGCACGTTGGGCGACGTTACTCCTCGCTGGGCGCGTTCCAGAACCAGCATGTGCGTGGCACCGGAGGCGGAGGCGGCTAATCGTAGCGACGCGTTACTCAGCCTGGCGAAGCGAGCGAGCTACACGCTGCGCGAGCTGCAGGAAGGAAGTGAGACGGTCGGGCTGACAAGGACCTTGAGGCTTGCTCTTTGCATCGCCATGGCATCTAGATGGCGCGCCGCAGTTCCGGTTCTGGCAACCCCAGTGGTCTTCGGTGAACAAGCATGATGCTTTCGAGAAGATGATATTCTGGGTCGACTTTCCGCCTGGAGTCGACAGTCGCACAGGGAAACCATCCGCCCTTGCGAGCAGATAGCCGTGTGGGCATGGACCGAGCCGGAGAAGGAGTTGGTCATGAGTAAATGGAGGATAGCCACAGTCCTTCTTGCCATCGTATGTGCGGCGCTTCTTGCAGTCGCCATCGTCTACTGGGTAACCCCTGCCGGTTCCCTGCCGAGCTTCTTTCCGGGACATCTCGCGGGTTCAACCCAAATACACGTGAAGCACGGTGTGGCAGCGCTTGTGGCCGCGATCCTGGTTGGGTTGGGGGCCTGGTTCTCGTCCGCTAAGTGGTAGGCGTCTCTGACCGACCTGCCGTCCCAACCAGACGCTACGCAAGGATCGTGGCGGTCCATAGGCATCAGCGTGGAGATTGTGGAGCTTTGCGATAGTTTCTTCGGGCACTTCAAGTGAGCGGCGGCGGGGTGTCGGTGCGAAGGAGATGCGCAAGGCCGAGTTCCTTAGAGGCAGTCGTGACGGCCAAGCGCGGTCGGAACGTGCGGATGCGCGACTACGCCTTCCTTTCCAGCTCGATCACTTGACGCAGGGCAGCGCAGGCCAACTCGAGATGCTCACGTCCCGGCTCCCGCGTGGTCAGGCAGCGTTGCAGTGCCCTACCGCCAGCTAGGGCAGCCCTGCTCGCGCGCGACTTAGGCCGCCGCCCGATTAGGCGGAAGATCTCGAACGAGACACAGATAGCAAGAATCGCGTAGAGGCCACCCAACACCACATTCCCCGCAAGTCCTCCCAGCAACAGGTAGCCAAGCATGAGCAAAAGGAAGAAGATCACGACCAGGTTCGTGCCGCAGCGGTCGTGAATGCGGCTGTAGGCCATGACGGCCCCGGGGTCGGATAGATCGGCGCCGGCTTCATAGGCATTCACCGCTTTGTGCTCGGCGCCGTGATAGCGCCAGACGGTCTTGCCGAGGCCCTGCCGTAGGGCCAGCAGGGCGAAGGCGAGGCCCAGAACCTCGAGAAGGACGTTGTCGAGGAGCGGGCTGTGGACCAACAAAGGCAAGGCTAGACTGAGACCAAAATCGACGGCCAAGCAGAGCCCCAGCCAGACGAGGAGCGACGCCGCGCGGCGGGCCCCGTTTCGGCGGTGAAGAAGGATTGTCAATCCGATCATCTCGGCAAGGGCGATTGCCGATCGCAAAACGGGGAGGCGCAGCCACGGGTGACGGCTCAGCAACGTGCGCAGGCGCCCATCGATGACAGTTCCGTCCGCGCGGGCCCAAGCCCAGAAGTGCGGGCTGCGCATCAGCACTCCGTTGCCGAAGGCCATGCCCCCGACCCGGATGGGGGCCGTGCTCACGACGCTGGACACGCCGGTACCCGACAAACCAGGGCACATGGGGGGCTTGCTGCAGAAGACATCACAAAGCCACTATACACAGTCGCTAACATACGTCCCACCGGCCACAGGCCAAGTGCTGGTCGTTTCAGGCCGGCTCAGTAGCCGCAGATGGCCTGCGCCCTGACCCGGGAAAAGCTCGTAGAGTCGCGTGATCCGTCCCCCGAGCCGTTTGCCGACCAAAGGCCGTGAGCTTCACCCAAGAGAGCACCATGACCCAGCCCGGCTTGAGCTGTGGATGCTTGTCACCCTGCCACCATCTGACCGGTCAGGCGTTCGAGCCTCTCGGTGGCACCACCCGTCTGAAAGGCGCAAGAGGGGCCGGGGCCCTGCTCACACCGCCACGGGAGGGTCGGCCGGCTGTTCAACCGTTTCCTTCGCCGGCTCGGCTGTCGCGGCAGCCGCAGGGCCAGCGGGCGCAGTCGAGTTAGCCACATTGGTCTGCACCGGCTCGGCCGTTTCGGTCCCTTCCTTCATGACGCCGGAGAACTCCTCCTTGGCACCCTGCAGACCTTGGCGAAAGCCGGTTATAGACTTACCCAAGGAATGGCCCATTTGCGGCAGCCGCTTCGGACCAAAGACGAGCAGGGCGATCACTAAGACGATGGCGATATGCCAGGGGGCAAAAAGGCCTTCCATGCTAAGACTCCTTGCTTGGCTCGGCTCTTAGTCTCTATTTTACCCCCAAGCTCCGGTGACATGTGCTCGCTCGGGCCTGAATCGGCTGGCGAGGATCGGGAGGGCGCGTACTCCGGCAAGCGGGGTGAGCGCTGACGGTCCTCGCCAAGGTGGTTACTCCCTCATCCTCGTTTGGCCCCGGAGGGACAAAGGGGCATGCCAGTGAATGCGAGGCTGTGGAGGGCCTCCTCCTGGATGAGTCACCGCGAGGCGACCAGTACGATGAGCACACGGTATCCCGTTCAAAGAATCGGTCACACAGGGAGGGGACGTCAGCTACCATGTCGATAGACATGGCTGCGACAACCACTCAAGAGCGCCCTCGGCTGACCAGACCCGCGCCGGTCCTAATGGTCTCGCCCTCGTGCTGTGCCTCGCGGGAGGCCTTCTCTATCTTGCCGGTTGCAGCAGCGGCTCGGTGATGAGCACTTCACTGGGGAAAACGACGGTGTCGTCCGCGACAAGCCGGCCCGCCCCCACCAGCGCGGTAAGCTCTCCACTTTCTTCTGCGCCCTCGACCTCCGCGCCTGCCCCCCCGAGCACATCTCTTGCCACGTCCCCGCCGCCTCTCACGGTTTCGGCCTCCGGCGACGTGATGGGGGATAGAGGAGTGGGGCAGTTCATCGCTCACCATGGGGGTCCAGCCGTCTTTGCCCAGAAAAGACCCTCTTTCAGGGAGCGGACATAGGATTTGTCAACTTGGAAACTCCCATCTCCACGAGAGGAACGCGCAACACCCAGAAGTCGGTCACCTTTCGCAGCCCACCCGCGCTCGTTCAGGGTCTTTCTGCCGGGCACATCAACGTGGTAAGCCTGGCCAACAATCACGTTTTGGACTACGGGGCTGTGGCCCTGGCTGACACCTTCCAGTACTTGGGGCGGCTCGACATCGCCCACGCCGGAGCGGGAGCCAATCTCAGCGCGGCCCGAGCACCCGCCATTCTCGACACCCCGGCCGGAAAAGTGGCGGTGCTCGCCTT
The DNA here is from genome assembly GCA_963749535.1 of uncultured Thermoleophilia bacterium. Taxonomy (GTDB): domain Bacteria; phylum Actinomycetota; class Thermoleophilia; order RBG-16-64-13; family RBG-16-64-13; genus Chersky-299. The sequence goes on from CAVVNF010000027.1 coordinate 20,271, forward strand.
CACCGATATCATCCCGCCGGCTTTCCGGCGACTGCACCGAGCCTGGACTGAGCCCGACCCGGCCCGACCAGACGCCATGCTCGATGCCATTCGAGCGGCGGCCCGAGAGGCTACGTACGTGATCGTAAGCTTCCATTGGGGGATCGAGTACACCGACCAGGCGAACGCGGAGCAGCGCGGCTTAGCCCACGCCGCGATCGACGCGGGAGCAAATCTCGTCCTTGGCGCTCATCCCCACGTCCTTCAGGGACTGGAACTCTACCGTGGCAAGCTCATCGCCTACAGCTTGGGCGACTTCGTCTTTGACCACTATCGCGGGCCACCGGGGAGACGATAGTGCTTCAGGTGAAGCTTCCCCCCGGGAAACCCTCCGCCACCTGTGTGCCCGTGTACCTGAACACAACCACCGGGGTTCCCGCTCCGGTGACGGGGAAAGGCGAACACCATCTCACCCGCCTCACCCAGTAGCGCCCCGCTCAGTTTCCATCCGGTGCGCTCCGGCAACACGGCGGAGCTCAACGGCGGCGCCTGAGGGGCTTCCGTTGATGGGGCACGCGCCCAGCCCACCGGGATGGCCAGCAGCACGATGAAGGGTTGGTGTGATCCGACGAGCTACATACGCTCGAAGCACGCCGCCAAGCGCTACGTGATTCAGGCGTGAGCTCGCTTCTATTTCTTTTAAACGTTAATTTACTGCTCCTTTAGGGTATTTTTTTGTGGGTTAGGTTTGGCTATTTCGTTGCACAGAACCGAGTGATTGGCAATGTTTTATTCATCAGCGCTTGATTGTTTTTGATTTGCTGCGGAAGGTTAGGGTATAAACGGTATTTTGCTAAAATAATATTTTTTTTTTATGTCTTACTGCGGTTGTTTTGGGCTTATTTTAGTTGACAGGGCTTGATTCGGTCTTATTTTTGACGTCACGCATATACATGGATACTAGTGACTCATGTCCATTGTTACCTGTCACTAATTTTATTAATTGGCTGATTTGAGTAGCGTTTAACGCGTAGACTCACTTTCTTTTAATCAGTCTCTTAGTTTTGAAGCCCATTCTTTCTGAGCCCTTATGGGTTGACGGCAGCTACCTAAGGCATAGGGAAAGCATTTATGCGACTATTTTGGGCTTTGACGAGGTGGGTCAGACCTTTTTGTGCCAACGTGGATTAATAGTGGAAAGTTGGGTATAGCGATATACCTTTAAGGAAAAAGTTGACTCGTTGGTATGCGTCAGTTTTTGCGTTCTCTGAACCAATGAACCGGGCTACTGCACTTGGACCTTGAGAGGTCTGCGAAGCAAAACCATCTTTAAGCTCCGCTACTGCATCAATAGTTGTTTTCGCTGTCCCTTTTTCTTTCAAAGCAGTTATAAACGCTTCAGACGCTTGTTTAGGTCCCGTCATGAAATTTAATGCAGCTCTACGGCCGGGTATTTATTTTGCAGGGCGGGCAGCAAGCTCTCCCACACGAGACGGCTGACTTCTTCGGGAGGTTGAAGCGCCTGTATAACACGCCACCTCTCGGGTTGACGCTGCGCAGAGTACAGGTAGCCGTTGCGTATGTTTTGGTGAAAAGAGATATTTTCCGCTTCGAAACGGTCTTCCTGGCTGTTGTGTTTGCGTCCCAAACCGATCTCCGCCTGCGCATCGAGTAAAATAGTTATATCAGGACTTAAGCCACCCACTGCCAGATTATTGATTTCCTCTATCATT